>JBAVUQ010000345.1:0-7192 GCA_049696855.1 Candidatus Aminicenantales bacterium | reverse complement strand
GCCCAGGCCCAGCGCCGGCGGGCGGCGAACGGGACATCGACGGCCCGCCTGCCAGCCGCCGCGGCGGCCAGCCCGGCGTTCAGGCTCCTCTCGAACGCCGCCCAGGACTCGCGGGGACGGTCATCGGGCAGCCGTGACCCCGCCTGAATGCGGCCGAGCCCATCCCGATAGGACCGGCACGCCTCGCAAGTCATCAGGTGGGCCTCGAGCCGGATTTTCCGGCCGGACGGCAGCGCCCCGTCGAGGGCATCCGAAAGGCGTCTGCGGGCCGTGGTGCATCTCATGACCGGACCTCCTCGAGAAAGGGCTTGAGCCGCGCCTGGAGGAGCTTGCGGGCCTTGTGCATCCTCCACGACACCGTGTTTTCGGAGCAGCCGAGAGCCCGGGCCGCGTCGGCGTGGCTGAGCCCCTGGTCGACGACGAGGGCGAACGTGGCCCGGAAGCGGGCCGGCAGGGCCGCGACGGCCTCGGCGATCCGGGACGTGAGCTCGTCGAGCGCCGAGCGGCTTTCGGGGCCGATCGGCAGGCCGTGGGCCGGACGGCCGACAGCCAGGTTCTCGTCAAACGGCGCCCGGTTCTTCTCCCGGCTCCTTTTTTTCAGGAACGTGAGCGACGTGTTGACAGTGATCCGGTACAGCCAGGTGTAGAAGCTCGAGCCGCTTCGGAACGAGCCGATCGATCTCCATGCGGTCAAGAAGACCTCCTGGGCCAGATCGTCCGCATCGGACGGATTCCCGGCCATCCGCAGGGAGACGCCGTAGACCCGCCGCTCGTGGCGGCGGACGAGCTCGGCGAAGGCCTCGCGGCCGCCCCTCCGGGCCGCGTCCACGAGGCCTGCGTCCGGGGTGTCATCCATCAAGTCCTCACACTGTTAGACGGCCATTATACTGGATCCTTTGCGGCGCCGGATTCGTTGACAAGGCCAGCGCCGTGCTGATATCATCACCTCTTCCCAAGAAAGGCCGCGCCGCGATGATCGAACGCTATACCCGCCCCGCCATGGGCGCCATCTGGACCGAGGAGAACAAGTACCGCATGTGGCTGGCCGTCGAGCTGGCCGTTTGCGAGGCCTGGGCCCGTCTGGGGAAGATCCCCCCGTCCGCCCTGAGGACGATCCGGGCGAAGGCCGATTTCTCCGTCGACCGCATCGACGCCATCGAGAAGATCGTCAAGCACGACATCGTCGCCTTCCTGACCTCGGTCGCCGAGAAGGTCGGGCCCGAATCGCGCCACATCCACCTCGGCCTCACCTCCTACGACGTCGTCGACACCGCCCTGTCTCTGCTCATCAGGGAATCGCTCGAGAACCTGCTGGCCGACCTGCGCTCCTTCCACCGGCTGCTCAAGCGGCAGGCGCTGAAGCACCGCATGACCGTCTGCATCGGCCGCACCCACGGCATCCACGCCGAGCCGGTCACCTTCGGCTTCAAGATCCTCATCTGGTACGAAGAGGTCGGCCGCCACATCGGCCGCCTCGAAAACGCCCTGAAAACGATCTCGGTCGGCCGCATCTCCGGCTCCGTCGGGACGTTCATCCACCTCGACCCGCGGGTCGAGGTCATGGCCCTCAAGAAGCTCAAGCTCCGGCCGGCCAAGGTCTCGAACCAGGTCCTCCAGAGGGACCGTCACGCCGAGGTCCTCTCCGCCCTGGCCCTGCTGGCGACGTCCATCGAGAAGATCGCCGTCGAGATCCGCCATCTCCAGCGGACCGAGGTCGGCGAGCTCGAGGAGCCCTTCACCCAGGGGCAGAAGGGCTCGTCGTCCATGCCCCACAAGAAGAACCCGGTCCGGGCCGAACGGATCTCGGGCCTGGCCCGCATCGTCCGGGCCAACGCCGGCGTCGGCCTGGAGAACGTCGTCCTCTGGCACGAGCGTGATATCTCCCACTCGTCCTCCGAGCGGATCGTCTTCCCGGACTCGTTCATCCTGACCGATTTCCTGCTGGCCGAAGCCGCCGACATCATCGGGAACTGGATCGTCCATCCGGACCGCATGAGGGCGAACATCGACGCGACCCGGGGCCTCATCTTCTCGCAGAGCGTCCTGCTGGCGCTGACGAAGAAGGGGCTCGTGCGCGAGGACGCCTACGAGATCGTCCAGCGCAACAGCCTCAAGGCCTGGAATGAAGGCCTCGATTTCCGCGCCCTCGTCGCCGCCGACGAGGACGTCACGCGGGTCCTCGGGCCGAAGGATATCGAGCGCTGCTTCTCCCTGGCCCCGTATCTCGACAAGATCGACTACATCTTCGAAAGGGTTTTCCGTCATGAGAGTTAGGATCCTCGTTTCCTTCAAAGACAGCGTCCTCGACCCGCAGGGGCAGACGGTGAAGAACGCCCTCCACACGATGGGCTACGAGGCGGTCAAGGACGTCCGGCAGGGGAAGGTCTTCGAGCTCGATCTCGAAGGGGTCACCCGGAAAGAGGCCGAGGCCCTGGTCCCCGAGATCGCCCGCCGCGTCCTGGCCAACCCGATCATCGAGAAATTCGACTGGGACATCCTCAAGGTCCGCTGAGGGTCAGAACGATGAAGTTCGGCGTCGTCCAATTCCCCGGCTCCAACTGCGATTTCGACGCCTATCACGCTCTGCGGAACGTGATGAAGCGGCCGACGGCCATGCTCTGGCACAAGGACCACGACCTCCAGGGCGTCGACTGCGTCGTGCTTCCGGGAGGGTTCGCCTATGGCGACTACCTCCGGGTGGGCGCCATCGCCCGCTTCTCCCCTCTCATGCAGGAGGTCCGGGCCTTCGCCCGCGGGGGCGGTCACGTCCTCGGCATCTGCAACGGCTTCCAGGTCCTGCTCGAGCTCGGCCTTTTGCCCGGAGCCATGCTTCGGAACAAGGACCTCAAGTTCCTTTGTCAGCACGTCCACATCCGGGTCGAGGACGCCAAGACCGACTTCACCCGGGCGGCCCGAAAGGGCCAGGTCCTGCGCATCCCCATCGCCCACTTCGACGGCAACTATTACGCCCCGGCCCGGACTCTGAAGGACTTGGAGCGGAACGGGCAGGTCGTCTTCCGCTACTGCGAGGCCGACGGGACGATCACCGCGGCGGCCAACGTCAACGGCTCCATGGACAGCATCGCCGGCATCCGGAATAAGGAGGGCAACGTCCTGGGATTGATGCCCCACCCGGAGCGGGCCTCGGAGGCCCTGCTCGGGAGCGAGGACGGCCGGGCGATCTTCGAGTCCCTGATCCTCAGCCTCGAACGGCCGAAGCCGGCCCGCCGGCCGGCCGCCGGGAATAAGGCCCGCCATGATTGACAAGCGGCTCCTCGATCAGCACAACCTCACCGAAGACGAATACCGGCTCATCGTCGAGCTCATCGGCAAGGAGCCCAACCTGACCGAGCTCGGCATCTTCTCGGTCATGTGGTCCGAGCACTGCGGCTACAAGAGCTCGCGCGTCCACCTCAAGAAGCTGCCGACCGAGGGGAAGCATGTCGTCCAGGGGCCGGGTGAGAACGCCGGGATCCTGGACATCGGCGACGGCCAGGTCGTCGTCTTCAAGATCGAATCGCACAATCACCCGTCCTACATCGAGCCCTACCAGGGCGCGGCCACGGGCGTCGGCGGCATCCTCCGCGACATCTTCACCATGGGCGCCCGGCCGATCGCCGTCATGGACTCGCTGCGGTTCGGCCCCCCCGACGACCCCAAGAACCGTTCGGTCATGGAGGGCGTCGTCTCCGGGATCGCCGGCTACGGCAATTCGATCGGCGTCCCGACCGTCGGCGGCGAAGTCTACTTCGACCCCTGCTACAACCTCAACCCTCTCGTCAACGTCTTCTGCCTCGGGCTCGCCGACAGGGACAAGATCTTCTACGCCAAGGCCGAGGGCGCCGGCAACAAGGTCCTCTACGTCGGGGCCAAGACGGGCCGGGACGGCATCCACGGCGCGACCATGGCCTCGGCCGAGTTCGGCAAGGAGACCGAGCACAAGAGGCCCAACGTCCAGGTCGGCGACCCCTTCAAGGAGAAGCTCCTCGTCGAGGCCTGCCTCGAGGTCATGGACCGGGGCCTCATCGTCGGCATCCAGGACATGGGCGCGGCCGGCCTGACCTGCTCGACGACGGAGATGGCGGCCAAGGGCGGCATGGGGATCGTCGTCGACCTGGACAAGGTGCCGCAGCGCGAGATCGGCATGACCCCCTACGAGATCCTTCTTTCGGAATCCCAGGAGCGGATGCTTCTCGTGGCCACGCCGGAGAAGGTCGCCGAGGTCCAGGCGGTCTTCGCCAAGTGGGACCTCGACGCGCCGGTCATCGGCGAGGTCGTCGAGGGCGGCCGGGCCCGCATCTCGTTCAAGGGCGAGGTCGTCGTCGACATCCCCGTCGACGCCGTCGTCAACCTCTGCCCGGCTTACAACCGGCCGATCGTCGCTCCCGCCCCTCCACCGCCCGCGCCGGCCCTCGAGGCCCTGCCTCTGCCCGCCGACCTCGGCGGCGTCCTGCTGAAGCTCCTGGCCTCGCCGACGATCGCCGACAAGCAATGGGTCTTCCGTCAGTACGATCATATGGTCCAGGTGAACACTGTCTTCCTGCCCGGCGCCGACGCGGCCGTTCTCAGGATCAAAGGCTCGAAGAAGGCCCTGGCCATGACCCTGGACGGCAATGGCCTCTACACCCGCCTCGACCCGCGGACGGGGGCCCGGATCGCGGTGGCCGAAGCCTGCCGGAACCTCGCCTGCGTCGGCGCCCGGCCGATCGGCGTCACCAATTGCCTGAACTTCGGCAATCCGGAAAAGCCCGAGGTCATGGGCCAGTTCGAACAGGCCGTCACCGGCATCGCCGAGGCCTGCCGGACCTTCGCCATTCCCGTCACGGGCGGCAACGTCAGCTTCTATAACGACACCGAAGGGCTGTCCATCCACCCGACCCCCGTCCTGGGGATCGTGGGCGTCATCGACGACGTCCGCAAGGCCGTCCGGCCCGGATTCCGGGCCGCCGGGGATGCGATCGTCCTCATCGGCGAGAGCCTGGAGGAGCTGGGCGGCACGGAATATCTCAAGACCGTCCACGGCCTCGAGGCGGGCGCGCCGCCGGCGATCGACCTCGAGCAGGAGAAGCGCAACCAGGAATTCCTGCTCGCGTCGATCGAAGCCGGGCTCATCCGCTCGGCCCACGATCTCTCCGAAGGCGGACTGGCCGTGGCCCTGGCCGAGTGCGCTTTCCATAGCCAGGGCCGGATCGGTTGCGCGATCGACCTCTCCGATGCCGGACGCGATGACACGCTCCTCTTCGGGGAATCGCAGTCCCGCATCGTCGTGACCTGCCGCCGGGCGGACGTCGAGGGCCTGCTCGAGAAGGCCGCGGCGGCCGGCGTCCCGGCCAAGGCGATCGGACGCAGCGGCGGGGCCTCGATCGTCGTCAAGCGCTCGGGCCGTGAGATCCTGGGCGTTCCGGTCGACGAGGCTTTCCGCGCCTGGAAGGACAGCTTGCCGGCCTTTTTCCAGGTCCGGACCTAGGGGGGAGCATGGACGAGGTCGTCTTCCGCAGTCCGCGAAAGAAAGGGCGCGTCGCCGTCTTCCTGTCCGGCCGGGGCTCGAACTTCATGGCCATCCGCGAGGCCATCGAGCGCGGCGCCGCCGACGCCGAGATCGCCCTTGTTCTGAGCAACAAGGCCGACGCCCCGGGCCTCCTCAGGGCCCGGGAGTGGGGCCTCGAGACGGCCTTCCTCGATCCCAAGCTCTTCGCTTCGCGCGAAGACTATGACCGGGCCGTCATCGGCGAGGTCGAGGGCCGTCGCATCGACCTCGTCTGCCTGGCCGGCTATATGAGGGTCCTGACCCCGGCGCTCTGCGACGCTTTCAAGTACCGCATCATCAACATCCACCCGGCTCTCCTCCCCTCTTTCCCGGGGCTCCACGTCCAGCAGAAGGCCATCGACTGGGGCGTCCGCTTCTCGGGCTGCACCGTTCACTTCGTGGCCGCCGAGGTCGACATGGGCCCCATCATCCTCCAGGCCGCCGTCCCGGTCCTTCAGGACGACACCGAGGAGACTCTGGCGGCCCGCATTCTCGTCGAGGAGCACAAGATCTACCCCGAGGCCGTCCGGCTTTACTTCGAGGGCCGGATCGAGGTCCGGGGGCGCCGCGTTTTCATCCTCGAGCCCGGTGTCTGAGAGACGCCGGCCGCGGAAGGCCCGCATGCCGAACGAACCCCACCGACGCCGGCTGATCGTCGCCGCGGCCGCCGCGCTCGTCCTGGTCTTCGCCGGCGCCTGGATCGTGCTCGACCTCACCGAGGACCGGCCGGGCTGGCTCGCCGTCGAGGGGCCCGAAAGCGCCGTCATCGGGCGCCCGCTCGAGTTCCGGGTCAGGCTCGGAAGATCCGCCGGGCCCGGCGAGATCGACTGCTCGCTTCATCACGCCGATGCCGAAAAGAGGGGCTGGGGATATCTCGCTTCCTCCGGGCCGCCTCAGCCCGCGGTCGCCGGGAAGACCTACTCGTTCGTCTTCACGGTCCCCGATCGCGAAGACGCGGCCTATGCCTTCGCGATCGTCTACCTGAGCCCGACGGGCAAGTGGCAGGACGGGACGAGGGCCGTCAGCACGAAGTACATTCCGCTGATCCGGGAGGGCGGGGCGGCGACGGCGATCGGGCTCCGGAAGACGCCGGTCCACCGCTACCCGACCGCCGCCGAATCGGAAAGGATGAAGACGAGAGCCGTACGGCCGCGGGGCCGGCCCTCGGTCTGGATCCACCCCGTCCTCGCCGCTCTTCTTCTCGCGGCGGCGTTCTCCGCGGTCAAGGCCGGGGGCCGGTCGAAGGCGACCGCGCTTCCAGCCGAGGCGGGAGAACGGACGGTCTGGCTCATGTTCGCGGCGCTGCTGACCGTCGGCGCGGCCTTGGAGATGTCCGGGATCGCAGGCCATGTGGCCGCGTGGGGCCGGCGGCTGGCGGAACAGCAAGGCGTCTACGAGCTCCGGCGGCCTTTCCAAAAAGCCGTCATGGCCGCGACGGCCGCGGGGTCCCTCGGACTGTTCCTCCTTTTTATAAGGGCGACGCGAAGGCCGGGCTCGCATCGATACCTCTGGTGGGCCGGGATCGGCCTGGCCGCGTACCTGGCGGTCTCGTTCGTCGGGGTGCTGTCCTTTCATGCGGTCGACGCGGCCCGGCGCCTTGTCTGGCACGGAGTGTCCCCGGTCGACGCGGCGCGGGGCGCGGGCGCGGCCGTAGCGCTCGTGGCG
>JBAVUQ010000344.1:0-1717 GCA_049696855.1 Candidatus Aminicenantales bacterium | reverse complement strand
CCGGCGGATGGGCAGGCAAAAGCTCCTCCTCCCCTTCGGCGAAGCGACGGTCGTAGGGGCCGTCGTGAGGGCGGCTCAGGCCTCGCGCGCCGGCCGGACGCTCGTCGTCCTCGGCGCGGACCGCGAGGCCATCCGCCGCGAGCTCGAGCCCGTCGGCGTCGATTTCGCCGTCAACGAGAATTATCCGCTGGGCATGCTCACTTCGATCCAGGCCGGCTTCAGAGCTCTTCCTGACGATGCCAAGGCCGCTGTGGTCTTGCTCGGCGACCAGCCGTTCCTGGCCTCGCGCGTCATCGACCTGGTCATCGATGCCTACGAGGCGGGATCCCGGGGCATCGTCGTCCCCGCCTTTCAGGGCCGCCGCGGCCACCCCGTCCTCATCGGCCTCAAGTACCGGGACGAAGTCCTGGCGATCGACCCGGCCGACGGCCTCCGGCGCCTGATGCTCGCCCACCCCGACGACATCCTCGAGATCGACGTCGCTGACCCCAGCATCCTCCGCGATCTCGACACCCCCGAGGATTATCGGAATTTGACTCGGCGGGGGTGACGCCATACTATGTCGTTGGAAGGGAAAACGAGCTCCGTTAAAGGGGAAAGCCATGCATGCGCGCATGCTGAGAATGCAGGTCAGAGCCGAGCGGATCGACGAAGCGGCCCGGCTTTTCGCCGAGGACGTCGTCCCAGGCTGCCGCAGCCAGGCCGGGTATCGCGGCGCCTACTTCCTGGTCGATCGCGAGATCGGCGAGTGCGTCCCGGTCACGCTCTGGGAGACCGAAACCGACATGATCGCCACGGAGGAGAACCGCTTCTTCCAGACCCAGCTGCAGAAATTCCTCGGCCTCTTCCACCACGGCCTCGTCCGCGAGGCCTACGAGGTCGCGGTCGCCGACCGTCCCTAAAGAACTCCCTCTTTTCTTTGTCCGGGCCCGCCGAATGTGCTATAAATCACCAGATCGGAAGAAAGCCCTTCATCAAAAAATGACCGCAGGAACGACGGGGCCCGCCGTCCGGGTCCTTTACGAGACTGACGACTATATCGCCGTCGACAAGCCCGAGGGGGTCGTGTCGCTCGCCGAAGCGGGCCGGGGCGGACTGCCCGAGCTCATCAAGCCTCATGACGCCGGCAAGCTCTATCCCGTCCATCGCCTCGACCGCGGCGCCTCAGGCGTCATCGTCTTCGCCAAGAACGCCGCCGCTCACCGCCACCTCAATGGCGAGTTCGACCGCCGCGAGGTCCGCAAAACCTACCTGGCCGTCGTCGACGGCGTCCCCTCGTCCAACCGCGGCCAAATCAACGCCCCGATCCGCGAGTTCGGCTCCGGCCGCATGGGCGTCGACCCCAAACGCGGCAAGCCGTCCTCGACCGAGTGGAAGCTCGCCGAAAGGCTCGACGGCGCGACTCTCCTCCGCGTCAGCCCGGCGACCGGCCGGCGGCACCAGATCCGCGTCCATCTCTATCACATCGGCCACCCCATCCTCGGTGACCTCCGCTACGGCGACCGCGCCCGCCAGGAGCGCTTCCCCCGCCTCATGCTCCACGCCCTCTCGCTCGAGTTCGCCCTCCCCTCCGGCGAGCGCGTCACTGTCGAGGCGCCGCCGCCCCCGTCCTTCGAGGAGGTCGTCGCCCGACTGAGACGCCCCAAGGCGGCGGCCAAGAAGACCGAACAAAGGACCTCGTCATGAAGCGAATCTCCGCCCGCCGTCCCTCGGCTCC
>JBAVUQ010000343.1:0-2751 GCA_049696855.1 Candidatus Aminicenantales bacterium | reverse complement strand
ATTTTCGCCCGGGGGTTCGATGTCGAAGCCGGCCGGTTCGTCTGGATCGAATACAACGATGCCAAAGAGCGCTACGAGCTCCATATCGATTGAAACGGGCGATTGGGGAGAGGGGTCGTCGAGCGTTGGTTGAAATCAGGAAATTATGCCCCTGAGCCCAGGTCTCCGGTTTCAATAGAGGCTTCTTTATCTTATGATAAAAATATGACCCTCTGGAGCAGGATGCGCGAATTCCTGAAAAAAGTCGGACCCGGGTTTATTACCGGCGCGGCCGACGACGACCCGTCAGGGATCGCCACCTATACCCAGACGGGCGCCCAGTTCGGATATGGCCAGCTGTGGACGGCGGTGGCCATGCTGCCTTTCATGGTCGCCATCCAGGAGGCCTGTGCAAGGATCGGGGCAGTCACCGGGAAGGGGCTGTCCCGGGTTATCAAAGAAAACTACGGCAAGAAGGTCGTGTACGCAGCGGTCACCCTGGTGTTGGTTGCCAACACGATCAACATCGGAGCCGATATCGGAGCTATGGCCGCGGCCACCGCTCTTATCATTCCCGTCCGCTACACGGTTATCGTCCTTGCCATCACGCTGCTCATCCTGACCTTGGAGATCTTTCTCTCTTATAGGGTGTATTCGCGCGTCCTCAAGTGGCTCGGCCTTTCTCTGCTGGCTTATCCCTTGACCGTTTTCCTGGTCAAGCAGCCGTGGCTCAAGATCCTCCAGGCGACGTTCGTGCCTCACATCGAGCTGAATTTCGCTTTCCTTTTCATCATCACCGGAGTCTTCGGGACGACCATCTCGCCCTACATGTTCTTCTGGGAAGCTTCCGGGGAAGTGGAAGAGGAAGGCGCCATGCGGATGGCCTGGGAGGGTGGCCGCCCGAAGCTCCCCGCGACCTTTCTGCGGCATCTGCGCTTCGACAATTTTCTGGGCATGCTGTCCTCAGAAATCGCGACCTGGAGCATGATCGTTGTCGCCGCGACCGTCTTGAACGCCAACGGCGTGACCGACGTCAAGACAGCCGCGGACGCCGCCCGGGCCCTTGAGCCCCTGGTCCGGACGTTCCCCAACGCCGGGGCGATCGCCAAGATGATCTTTGCTACGGGGATAGTCGGGTTGGGTCTCCTTGGCGTCTCGGTGCTCGCGGGATCGGCCTCATATGCCCTGACCGAGGCCCTGAACTGGAAGGAGGGCCTGAACCTGAAATTCAAGAAGGCCCACGGCTTTTACGGCGTTATCATCGCCGCGACCGTGATCGGACTGATGCTGGATTTCATCGGCGTGAACCCCATTAAAGCCCTGGTGTTCGCCGCCGTCCTCAACGGGGTCGCGGCCGTGCCCCTGATCTTCCTCATCGCCATAACGGCGCGCAGCAGGTCCATCATGGGAAAAAACCGGAGCGGTCCACTCTCCCAGGTCTTCGTCTGGCTGACCTTTGCCGTAATGGCAGGATCGGCGGTCATGATGTTCGTGACGCTGTTCCTGAAGCGCTGAACCCGGGCTCGGCCGGCCTTTGATTCAGGCCTGATCGCGGTCACGCCTAGCCTTGAAATACCTGTAACACAGATACGCCGCCAGCAGGATGACGGCCAACAGAATTCCCCAGTGTTCGATCCGCGTGATGTCCTTTTTCAACACCCGAACGGTCTTGCCGCCCAGGTAGCCGGCCCCGACAAAGAGGCCGATCGCAAGGAAAGAGGAGACGATATCCAGCCCCAAGAACCATAAATACGACATCCTCAAGATGCCTGCGACGAGAAATACAGTGGATCCCAGATATCGTTCAAATAGGATGTAAAGGATTTTCCGCCTAGTGAACGTATCTTCCAAGCTCGAAAGCCGTCGAGGCGACAGGATCTTGTGGAATATCCTAAGGGTGACAACCTTGTGTCCGTATTTCCTCCCGAGGAAAAAGGTTAAGAGGTCTCCCGTCAACATGCCGGCGAAAACAACGATGAGGGCGTAGAGAGGTCGGATAATGCCATGGGAGATTAAGAACCCGCACAGCATGAGCGTGATCCCTTCAGGAAAGGGAAATCCGAGACCTCCGAGAACGAGCAAAACAAAAAGTCCGACGTAGGGGAAATGCGTTACGAGTTTGGGGATACTAGGCATTGAAACGAATCATTCTCTTGCGCGATGTTTTTGTAAATGGATTATCCTATCTTCTCGGTTTTCCAACAAGCTCTAAGTCCGTGATCCTCGCGGGCAGGCCGTTCCAATCCCCCATGTTCTTCGGAAAATTAACAAAACCTTGACAACTTCCCGGGGCGAACAGCCTATGATGACTTTGGACATCAGGTCGAGAGCCTGAATCCTGATGGAGTCAGTGGAGGATACCGACAGAGGATGAGATGGAAAACCGGACGGCCACCGCATTGAAGAAAAGGATCGCCGTCGCAGCTATTCTGCTATTGATATCTTCCGCCTGTTCCACGCTGCCCGCCCGGAAGACGCAGCCGGCCAAGCCCAACGTGATCAATATGGCCGGATTCCGCGTGAGCGTGCCGCCGGGAAGCGGATGGCAGGTGACCGAGGACCGAAGATCCGGAACGGTCGTATTCTCGAAAAAATGGGGCGGGTTTCTGAGATGGCTGACCGACGAGCAATCGCGCATAGAAATCGAGGTGACCTCGAAGCAGGTCCCCTTGGAGCAATGGCCGATGACCGATGAGGAGCTGACCTCGGCGATCATGGGCGAATACGCCGAACAGATCAGCGGCTTCGACCCGATGCCAAAATGGGAGATCC
>JBAVUQ010000342.1:0-2441 GCA_049696855.1 Candidatus Aminicenantales bacterium | reverse complement strand
ATATCGAGCTCGTTGGGAGTAAACGTCATAGACAGAAGATAAGGCCCTGGAACTATAACGTTTTCAGAGCAGAGAAAATCCATAAGTAGAGGGTAACATGGCAAGGCTACACGGTCGTTTCTTCTACGGGTCGCTTCTTCTTCTGACTGCGGCCTTGGCTTGTCTTGCACTGGCAGCCCAACCGTCGACGGTCTCATTAGGAAACCGAAGCACGACATCGCCGGCGAGGTGATCGAGTCGCCGGAGCGGGAGGAGCACATCCCGAAAGTCCGAGCTCCCGGCCGCCCTTGACCCTTCCGCCGCGTCAGGGTTTATAATGTAGTGAAGGAGAAATGCCGATGTCCTTGGTTCATAATTTCGGGATCGTCTTGGATTCCTTTGCCATTATAGCTTCCCTGGCCGGCTGGCTTTCGGTCCCCCAATCGCAGGACAAATTCCTCATCGCCAACGTCCGCCTATTCGATGGCGAGAAGGTCGTGCCCTCGGCTTCAGTGCTTGTCGAGAACGGCAAGATTGAAGCCGTCGGCAAGACCGTTGCGGTCCCCCTGAACGCGCAAGTTATCGACGGCGCGGGCAAGACGCTTATCCCCGGCCTCATCGACGCCCATGTCCATGTCTGGTCCCGCGAGGGCCTGGCCCAGGCCGTGGTCTTTGGGGTCACAAGCGTCGTCGACATGTTCACGGGGGTCGATTTCGCCGCGGGCGTCCGGAAGGCCCAGGCCGAGGGGGTTATCGCCCCGCCGCAGGCCTTCCTCGTTTCGTGCGGCACTCTGGTCACGGTCGCCGGCGGTCACGGCACGGAGTACGGTCTCAAGATCCCCACGCTCGAGAATGCGGCCAGCGCCCAGGCCTTCGTGGACGCCCGCATCGCCGAGGGCGCCGATTTCATCAAGATCATCTATGACGACGGCCACGCCTATGGCATGTCCATTCCGACACTAAGCCTTAACGAGCTTGCGGCGGTCATCAAGGCCGCGCACGTCCGGCACAAGCTGGCCGTCGTCCATTGCGGCAGCCTTAAGATGTGCGAGGAGGCCCTGCGTGCCGGCGCGGACGGGCTGGCCCATCTCATCTTCGACGATGTCTCGGACCCGGCCTTCGGGAAGCTCGCCGCCTCCAGGAAAGCGTTCGTCATCCCCACCCTCACTGTCCTTGCATCGATGAACCAGCGGTCCGACGCGGCCGGCCTGGCGAAGGACGAACGGTTAGCTCCGTACCTGAAGGAGGCCGACCTTCAGAGCCTGAAGGGTGTTCCGCCGTTCGCGACCGGAGCCGGAGCCTACGCCGCTGCCGCAAGGACCCTCCGACAGCTTCGTGAGGCCGGGGTGACGATCCTGGCCGGGACTGATACCTCCAATCCGGGCACGGCCTTCGGCGCGTCCCTCCACGGGGAACTGGCGTTGCTGGTAGCGGCCGGTCTGACGCCCATCGAGGCCCTGCGGGCGGCCACGTCGGTCCCGGCCAGGACCTTCGGTATCCGCGGAAGAGGCCGCATCCGGACGGGTGCCTGGGCGGACCTGGTCCTCGTCGAGGGCGATCCGACGGTCGACATCAAGGCAACGCGAGCCATCGCCGCCGTCTGGAAGGATGGCGTACGCGTCGATCGCGAAGCCTTCGCCAAGGAAGCGGCCCGGGACCGGGCGGCCGTCGAAAATCAGGCCGCCGCGCCGGCCGGTCTCGCGGACGGGCTCATCAGCGATTTCGAAGGCGAAGGCGACAAGATCACGGCGAAATTCGGCGCAGGCTGGGTCCCGTCGACGGACGCCATCCGCGGCGGAAGGTCCACCGTTGCGCTCTCGCTCGTCCAGGACGGGGCCGAGGGGAGCGCGAGGTCGCTGCTCGTCAAGGGCACCCTCTCCGACGCGGCGATGGTCCGCTGGGCCGGGGCCATGTTCATTCCCGGTTCGATGATGATGGCGCCGGCCGACCTATCCTCGAAGAAAGTGCTGAGCTTCCGTGTCAAGGGCCTGGGCCCCGGGTTTTCGGTGATGATGTTCGTCAAGAGCGCGGGGTTTATGCCACGGATTCAGACGTTCCCGGTGAGCGATGACTGGCGGGAAATCGTATTGCCCTTCGAGAAGTTCGGAACGGACGGTCGCGACATCATGGGTATTCTGATCTGTGCCTCGGGAAAGCCCGGCGATTTCGCGTTCCAGGTCGACGACGTCCGCCTGCGGTAACGGAGCCGATGAGCCGGAGCAAGCATAAAACCCTGCGCTTCGTCGCGGAGCGGGTTGTGGTGGAGAAGAAGGGCCCAAAGATCGACCGGTCGCCGACCGTTAGGCACTTCTATGTATTAAACCATCATAAGGAGTGGCTGGGAAGCAAGGATTCGAACCTTGATTGCATGATCCAGAGTCATGAGTCCTGCCGTTGGACGACTTCCCAGCAGGGACGACTATCTTAAACAAAAAGGGGCCGGAATTCAAGTAGAAAATCGG
>JBAVUQ010000341.1:0-13908 GCA_049696855.1 Candidatus Aminicenantales bacterium | reverse complement strand
CGTCCCTCTATCGCCTGCTGGCCCGCCTCGAGCGGATGACGACCTTCGTCAAGTCGGGGTCCTATCTGCTCCACTGGAACGACTTTTCGACGGTGCGCCGCTTCATCCTCGACCGCAGTCTTTTCGTCCTCCAGGACGATACGGCCGTCCCTTACCGGTTCTTCAAGGACGGCGGATGGCAGGTCAGGCTCTTCGGCCGGTACGCCACCCCGGTCAAGGATTTCACCAACGTGGAGCAGCCGGACTTGCGCAAGGCCTACGAGGACGGCGCCTCCTCGGTCTCACCCTTGCCCTTCCACTTCGGCTATCGCTGGAGGACGCAGATCGATAACCTGCTCCTGGCGAAGAGGCCGCGCCGCCCCTATAAGACCCCTGTCCTCCGTTGAATGGGGCTCGCCTGAGGGCTTATCGTCCAAGCCACTCGAGGAGGGCGCGAACACTGCCGGTGGCCAGGGCAATGCTCGAATCCGCCGCTCCATAGTACAGGTTGATCGTGTCGCCGTCGGAGGCGATGGTGCAGCCGCAGGGGAACACGACGTTGCCGACATCCCCGTGCTGCTCGTAATCCGCTTCCGGGCCGAAGAACCACTCATCACTGCGCTTGAGGCACCGTTCCGGAACGTTCAGATCAAAGAGGGCGAGCCCCAGCCGGTAAAGCCCGCCGGCCGCGGTCTGGCGCACGCCGTGGTAGATCATCAGCCAGCCTTCGGGGGTTTCGATGGGTGGGGGAGAGAGGCCGATCTTGTTCGCATCCCACCACCCGCCGCGCCGGCATTCCAGCATCAGCTTGTGGCTGCCCCAGTGGCGCAGGTCGGGCGAATAGGACATCCAGATGTTGGCTCTGGGAGAGCTGACCGGGCGATGGATCAAAGCCCAATTTCCGCCGATCCGATGAGGCAGCAAGGCCGCGTCTTTGTCCTCCGGCGGCATGATCACGCCGTAGCGCTCGAAGTGGTGGAAATCCTCCGTGAGCGCCAGCGCAACGCCGGGACCCTCACGTGTGTAGGCGGTATAGACTACGGCAGACTTGCCCAATTCGGGGAGATAAGTGATGCGCGGATCTTCGATGCCCCACATTTCTTCCGGAAAGTGCTTGGGATCGGCCAACAGGGTGGGCTGAGGATCGATCCGCCAATCGTCCCTGCCGTTGGCGGACCGGGCCGCGCAGAGATGAGACTGCCCGCGGCGATCCTCGACTCGACACAAAAGCAGCGTCGTGCCGTCGGGCAGCAGTGTCGCGCCGGGATTGAACACACTATTAACCGGATAAGTCCAATCGGTGGCGGTCAAGATGGGATTGTGATCATAACGGCGAAAGAGCTCGAGGTGGTGATTGTTCATTGAGATCGTGCGTCCATGGATATCAGAGTATTTTCTGCCAAGCGTAATTCCAGCAAGGCCTGGAGAAAGGCCAGTGTCGATTCCGCGCCTTGATTCTCGTTCGGACGGTCGGGATGGAGACCGTCTCGACAACCGCCGGTGGTCGGGTCGTAAAGGGGGAGCTTGAGGTCGTTGCGCCCGATGAACCAATCGAAGGCCCGGCGGGCTTCCTTGTTCCAGCCCTTATCTCCAGTGATCCGGTAAGCTTCGAGGCAGGCCGAGACCATCGTTTGGGCTTCCACAGGCTGCTGGTCGAATCGGGCCCGCTCGCCTCCGCGATGATAGAAGCCGTTGGATCCGATAGGGACGAAATGCCCTCCAGCCGCGTCCGAGCGCTGCAGGTTGGCCAGCCAACGGAGTGACTCCAGCCCCGCCTCGGCCATGGCCGTATTCGCCATCGATCGGCCGCATATCAGCAAGGCGTGCGGCAGCGCGGCGTTGCAGTAGCTCAGCCCGTCCTCGAACCATCGCCATTCGTCCGAACGATGATCTTGATACAAGGTCAGCAGCCGCCGGGCCAATTCCTCCCGGACTCGGCCGGCCCGCCGGTCACCGGCGAACCGCCGCAGATACTCGTGGATGCCGATGAGCGCAAAGGCCCAGGCCCGCGGACTGGTCGTATCGCGAATGGTCGGCAAGGCCTGCTCGAACAGCCAGCCGGCCATGCTATGGAGGGCGGGCGTATTGGCGTGGCCCAAGACGGTGCCCAACGCCCAGAGGGCGCGGCCGTGGCAGTCTTCCGAACCGCGGTCCTCGTGCCAGTTTCGCTGGTAATCCATGAAGTTGCGAAAGCGCTTGGTTTGGCTGTTGAAAGCATACCAAAGGAAGGCGAGATAGCGTGACGCCAGTTCGAAGGACTCTTTGATGCCCAGCGATTCGATGAGCGCGCTCACCATCAGGGCCCGGGCATTGTCGTCGGTGCAATAGCCCTCACGATAGTTGGGGACCGTGAAGATGGCATGCTGCAGCATGCCGGTTTCGTCCGTCAAATGGCGCAAGTGATCCAGCTTGAGAGGAGGCAGCTCCCCCAGATGTTTGTCCAGCGCCTTGGCCGGGAAACCCGGGGGCGCGAAGTGCCGGCGTTCCGCGCGGGCGCGCTCGAAGCTCTCCATGTAGCGCTGCGCCACTTTGGGCCAGATCATCGCCCGCCCAAACACGTAGGCCCGCTTGCGCATGGCGTGGCGCTCGGCCTCGTTTTCCATTAAATGGATGACCTGTTCCGCCAAGGCCGCCGGGTCACGGAACGGGACCAGCGCGCCCCGTCCTTCGGCGAGCAACTCTTCCGCATACCAGTACGGGGTCGAGATCACGGCTTTGCCCGCTCCGACCGTGTAAGCCAGAGTGCCGGACGTGATCTGCTGCACGTTCAGGTAAGGCGTGATATAGATGTCCGCCGCGCCGATGAACTCAACGAGCTCCTCGAGGCTGACGAAGCGGTTGTAGAAGATCACGTGGCCTTCCACGCCCTTCTCCTGGGCCAGCCATTGGAGAGACAGCCGATAGGTCTCGCCTTCATGCTGGATGACGTGGGGATGTGTGGCGCCGACAACGAGATACACGAGATCAGGATAGCGGGCCACGATAGCGGGCAGCGCGGAGATGACCGTTTCGATCCCCTTGTTCGCCGAGAGCAAGCCGAAGCTGAGCAAAACGGTCTTGCCTTCGACGCCAAAGAGGTCCTTGTTGAAGCTCGGGTCGACGAAGGGCACATCAGGGATGCCGTGGGGGATCAGATCGATCTTCTCCGGCGGCACATGATAGATCGCCTGCAGGAATTCAGAGCCGCGCTCGCTCATGACGACCAGCCGATCCGACAGCGCGGCGACTTCCTCCAACACCCGGCGCTGATCGGGGTCGGGCTCTTTGAGAATGGTGTGCAGCGTCGTGACGATGGGCATGCGCAATTCGCGCAACAGGGTCAGGATGTGGCTGCCCGCCCGTCCGCCGAAAATGCCGTATTCGAATTGCAGACAGACCAGACCGACATTGTTGATATTCAGAAAGTCGGCGGCGCGGCTGTAAGACTCGATATCCTTCTCCGCGAGCTCGAACCGAACGCGGCCCGGATAGTCATAGCCGGCCTCGGTGTCATTGACAGGCAGGGCGATACAGGTCGTGGCGGGATATTCAGCGGCGATGGCCTCACAGAGATCGGTGGTGAAGGTGGCGATGCCGCACTGCCGCGGCAGATAGTTGCCGATAAAGGCGATGCGCCTGATGCTCGAACTGGCTGAGCCATCTGCCATGACGGGAATCTCCTTCCTGCCCCCTGTCTCGATCCTTTGGCTGATTCACGCGGAGAGGCGGCCACTCGTGCATGACCGCCTTAGCCGTGGCCGGAATAGACCGGCACCGGGTGTTTCTTGTACGGGTGTTGAGCCGCTCGGGTCCGCACCGATACCTCAGTATACCACAATCAACCGGTCGGCATCCTGCCGGCAGTGCCAGCAGACGCTTGAAAACCTCACGTTAGAGGTAGTAAGGTGGAAGGGACAGGTCGGAAGGAAGAAGAGAAAACGGATGAAGATCCTGCTCATATCCCCATCGGTCAACCCGGACGAAAAGACCAACAGGCAGATGTTGATGCCGCAACTGGCGTTATTCATCCTCCAGGGCCTGACACCCAAAGAGCACCAGGTCATTTTGCTCGATGAAGAAGCAGAGGTTATCGATCTCGAGCAGAACTGCGATCTCGTCGGGATCAGCTTCATGACGTCCAATGCCTCCCGCGCTTATTGGCTTGCCCGGGAGTTCAAGAAAAGAGGGAAGACGGTCGTTCTGGGCGGCGTGCATCCGACGCTGCTTCCTGATGAGGCATCGGCGTATGGCGATGCCGTCGTGATCGGCGAAGCCGAAGGTGTATGGACCGAATTGCTCGAAGACTATCAACGCGGCGGTCTTAAAAAGATCTATCATAATCCACGGCCCGACCTTTCGGGATACGTGCCCAAGGACTTCAGCAAGATCACCAAGCGCCACCTTTTCGGCATGGTGCCTCTGATGACGACCCGCGGTTGTCCCTATCATTGTGATTTCTGCTGCGTCACGGATCTTTTCGGCAAGGAGATCCGCCATATCCCCGTCGAAAATGTCGTGAGGGATATCAGAGAGTCGGGCAAAAAGATCTTCATGTTCCTCGATGATAATATCATCGGGCATCCGAGCTATGCCAAGGAGCTCTTCACCGCCCTCAAGCCACTCAAGATCTCCTGGGTCGGACAGTCATCCATCTCCCTCCTGGTCAAGGACGACGAGCTTCTGAAGCTGGCCGCCGAAAGCGGCTGTACCGGCCTGTTCGTCGGACTCGAAAGCGTCAAAGAAACCCAGATGAGCTCCTTGCGGAAGTCGTTCAGCTCAGTTCAAGGATTGAAAAACGGCCTGAAAAAAGTGCATCGAGCCGGAATATTCGTTCTGGCCTCGATGATCTTCGGTTTTGACGAAGACACGAAAGACGTCTTTGACGATACGGTCAAATTCCTTCTCAAGAACAAGGTTCACTCGGTCGCCTTCAATGTTCTTACGCCGTACCCGGGGACGAAGACCTTCCAAAAAATGAAGGAAGAAGGCCGGTTGCTCACCGACGACTGGAAATACTACGACCATAGCACCGTGGTCTTTCAGCCGAAAAACATGTCGCCTTATGAATTGATGGTCGGCAAGATCAAAGCGAGGAAGGCGTTCTACAGCCCCTGGTCAATCCTGAGGCGGCTTCCGGCGAACTTGCGCCATCCCCTGGTCTACCTGGCCATGAACTGGGGTCATTTCAAAGGCGTCAGGGTGGAAGAGAAGAGGTTGGCTTTCGTCAAGAGGGATTTGTACGATAAGCTCAACTTGAGTTCGTAGACTCGCCAATCACGAGCGCCCTCACTTCTTCCCGGTGGGGGCGAGGCGCTTGAGTTCTTCGAACCAGTTTTGAACGAGGGTCATTTCGGTGACAGGCGTGGATTTTCTTTGCCCTTCCTTGACCATGAGAAATCGCTGATCGTCTGGGGACAGGTCATAGGCGCGTATGGGGAAACCGGACGAGTATCCCGGTTTCTCAAAAAGCAGGCGCGGCTTGCTGGCCGCGAACCCGCCCTCCGTCCGAACATCCACGACCCACATTTGGTCTCCCCATCGGTAGAAAAGCTGTTTGCCGTTTCTTGCCCAAACCGGCTCGCGGCCGCCTTCGCTCGATACAAGGTATTTCACGCCCGGCCCCGGGAACGGCCGGACATATACCTCTTCGCGCTTTGATTCATCGGATGAGTAAGCTATCCAGCGGCCGTCGGGCGAGAATTCCGGACATTGCTCATCGAATTGCGAATTCAGGAACGGGGTCACGCGTCCTGAAGGGACGTCCATCATAGCGATGTCCCATTGGCCACCCGCAACAGGCTTTTCCACAAGCGCCACTGTTTTTCCATCCAAAGACCATGATCCCGGCCGTTGATCGTATTCGGATGTCGTTAATCGCTCCATCGGTGAGCTTCCATCGGAAGGCTGCCAGTACAGGTTCGACCGCAGGGATTTATGCCAAGAGAAAAGAAGCCGTTTGCCGTCAGGACTCCAGGTCGTGTAGTAAACCCGTCCCTCGCCGGTCAGCCGGTCGTTCGTGCCTCTGCCTAGGTCATACACACTGAGCCGACACTCTTGCCCCCAATCAATGTAGGCGATTCTTTGGCCATCGGGCGAAAGACGCGGAGCGAAAAGAGAGCTCTGCGAGGCCATGACCGGCTGCGCCGACCCTTTATGATCCACCCACACGAGCGAATCCATGGTGGCCGGAACGATACCGCCTGCGATATAGATAAGCGATCCTGTGTCAGAGATGCCGAACTGACCGGCGCCCGTGTGTCCGATAAAACTGGAGCTGGCGAACGCTTGCATGACGTTCTCCACCAGCTCGACCGGTTGCCCGACGATCTCCATCCTGGCCAGGTCGAATCGCACGGCCATGAGCGTCCCTTGTCTCAGGAAAACAAGGTGTCCCGTGGGAACGTACCTGGCATCCGCCGCGTCCGGCAGCAGAACACGCCAGTCGTGCGTATCCAGCCTGAGGAGAGCAAGGCAGGGTTGCGAGTCCCATTCGTGTCTCATGACAGTGAACAGCACGGCCTTCCCATTGGGAAGCCAGGATGGCAGACGGTGGCTGTATTCCTCCCGCTTCGGGTCAAGCTTGGTCAGGATCTCGGGCTTCCCGCCTTCAGCCGATACGATGGAGAGGCCGGTGTCATATTTGTCTGCAAACACAATGCCATCGCGACCCCAATTCGCACCATAGAACCAAGCTGGAAGATCGCACAATGTAATCGGAACACCACCGTCGACAGACACCTTCTTCAATTTTCCGTCCGCCCAGAATCCGACCCACCGGTTGTCGGGCGAAAGGAAGGGATCGTCCCCCCCTTCCGTTCCGGCGATGGACTTGGCTTCCGATTGGTCCATTCTCCGCAGGTACAATCGAGGCTTCGCCTGAGGGCCCGGATTCTCCTCGATGGCGCTGTAGACGACGAACCTGCCATCGTTCGAAATGGTCATGGCCGTGCGGGTCGGGCGCTCCATCTCGCCCCGCATGCCTTCGAGCCAGTGACCCGGCTCGAGCCTGATGGTTGACGTGACGACCGAAAGGGGAGAAGCGGGTTGGGAAGGCCTGGTCAACAGTCGGCCGATGATGATCCCCGCGATAAGCACGATAGCGGAAACCGTGGCCATCCATACGAGTGGGAATCTTCGGGGAACGGCCGCTGATTCGGACGAATAGCCCGTCGGCGCTTCGATTTCGAACCGAGCGTCGCCGATGTCGCGCAGGCGTTCTTTGGGTTCTTTCTGAAAGCAACGACGCAAAACGGCCCGCACGCTTACCGGCGTGTCGGCCGGAAGCGAACCCCAGTCGGGTTCACTTCTGAGAATCGCCGCGATGGTCTCCGTGACCGTAGGGCCTTGGAACGCACCCTTTCCGGTCAGGCACTCATAGAGGATGCAGCCGAAAGCCCAAATGTCCGTGCGTTTGTCTACCGGCCTCCCCTTGGCCTGCTCCGGACTCATATAAGCGGCCGTGCCCAATATCACCCCGGGCTCGGTCATCTTCTCGGTGATGGTGGGAGATTTGGACAGGTCGGAAGCCGCCGTTTCTTCACGAAACGCCTTGGCCAGGCCGAAATCGAGGACCTTGACCTTGCCGTCCGGCGTGAGCTTGACATTCGAAGGCTTAAGGTCCCTGTGGATGATCCCTTTTTCATGGGCCGCTTCCACCCCTTCGGCGATCTGGAGGCAGACCTTCCGGGCTTCTTCCCAAGGAAGCGGCCCGCGGCTTATTCGCTCGGCCAGCGTTTCGCCTTCCACCAGTTCCATGACGAGGAAGCGAGTTCCGTCGGCCTCTTCGAAACCGAAGATGGTGGCGATATTCGGCTGATTCAGCGACGCCAGGATCTTGGCCTCGCGTTCGAAGCGGGCCAACCTTTCCGGGTCGCCGGTGAGGTTCTCGGGCAGGACCTTGATGGCGACTTCGCGGCCGAGGGTTGTGTCCTCGCCCCGATAGACGACGCCCATGCCACCGCGGCCGATCTCATCGATAATCCGGTACTTCCCGGCGACAAGACTCCCTTTCGTCAGGGCCCGAACGGAAGACTCAAGCGTTTTTGTCAGTTCAGGGGCAGGCGGGGAACCTCGCGTGAGCTGTGTGGCGCAGTTGCCGCAAAACCGGGACGTGTCGGGATTATCGGCATGACACTTGGGGCATTTCATGGCCAATGTTCCCTAGAGCAGATTGGCCAAAGGATAACCCCGTCAGGGAGGGAAGTCAACGGGAGGCCCATAGACGCCGCCGGACACCGGTTTTTGTCCGAGGCCTTCAGGAAAAAGAATTCACGGGCGCCGTATGGGGGATATTCAAACAGGAACTATGAGTTTCTAGCCAACGTCTGTCCATATTAATGAAGCAGTTTCTTTTCCAGCAGTGCTGGTTGCTACTACGACAACCTTATGCGTGACGCCGGGAGTAATTCCACCCTGTTGAAGAAACTCCCGTTTATACGATGAGTTTGGCGGCGATAAGGGATCATCGCCAATGGTCCTTCCGTTAAAGTCTGTTTTTACGTGTGCAATTCTTTCATCACCCTCAGCGGTGACCGTCACAGCAATATCATGCCCTATAAGCGCCGAAGAGTGAGATATCTCAATTTTCGCCGTTGGCTTAAGCTTCAATACCGGGCGTTTCATATACCCCTCCTTGATTTGGACGGGATTATTGGACGTCAACTGACAGCCCTTGTCAAGCCGAGTTTAGGTCAGACCGACTACAGTTTCGGATGGAAAGACGATGAGGGGTCAAGGCTCATCGTAAGACGTTTTCCATTGACTATCCCGTTTCCCCGGTGCTATCTTTCTGTCAGAGGGGGATAGCCCAAACGACGGCAACATATTTCAATCTCGAGTGAACTACTCCTCTGGGGGGGCATTATGAATGAAAAAGAATATTCTGACAGAACCAAGACGATACAGTCCTCCGGCGAAACAGCCCGGATAATCGGCCGTTTCCATCTCCTCCAGAAGATCGGCGAGGGGGGGATGGGAGAGGTCTGGGTTGCCGAGCAACACAAACCCTTCCACCGCCGCGTGGCCCTGAAGCTCATCAAGGCGGGCATGGACACCAAGCAGGTCATCGCCCGGTTCGAATCCGAACGGCAGGCCCTGGCTTGGATGGACCACCCCGCCATCGCCAAAGTGTTCGAGGCTGGGGAAACGGAGGAGGGACACCCCTATTTCGTCATGGAATACGTCCAAGGCATCCCCATCACAGCCCACTGCGACCAGAACCGCCTGACGACGCAAGAACGCCTGGAGCTTTTCATAAGGGTCTGCGAAGGGGTTCAGCACGCCCATCAGAAGGCGATTATCCATCGTGATCTCAAGCCCTCCAATATCCTGGTCGCGATCCAGGATGGAAAAGCTGTGCCCAAAATCATCGACTTCGGGGTGGCCAAGGCGACGGCCCAGAGCCTCACCGAAAGGACGATGTATACCGAGTTCGGAATGATGGTTGGGACGCCCGAGTACATGAGTCCCGAGCAAGCTGAGATGTCCGGCCAGAACGTCGACACCCGGACGGATGTCTATTCACTGGGCGCCATTTTATACGAGCTCCTGGTGGGGGCTCTTCCCTTTGACCCCAAGGAACTGAGACGAGCCGGCTTCGACGAGATCCGGCGAAAGATCCGTGAGGAGGACCCACCGAAGCCGAGCACCAAGCTGAACACGATGGGGGACGCCTCGACCACGCAGGCTCAGAACCGGCGGACGGAGCGCCCGGCGCTCATCCGGCAGATCCGGGGCGACCTCGACCTGATCACGATGAAGGCGCTGGAGAAGGATCGCACGCGGCGCTACGGATCGGCGTCGGATCTCGCGGCCGACATCGGGCGTCACCTTTCGCACCAGCCGGTGTCGGCGAGTTCACCGAGCACCACGTACCGCCTCCGTAAGTTCGTGCGGCGGCATCGTGCGAGTGTCGCCGTCGCCGCGGCCGCAGTCGTGATGTTGATCGCGTTCGCGACGACGATGACTGTGCAGGCGCAGCGCATCGCGCGCCAGCGGGATCGCGCCGAGCGGATATCCGCGTTCCTTGTAAGCCTGTTCGAGGCATCGGACCCCGACAGGTCGAAGGGCGACCGCCTGACGGCCCGCGAGCTCCTTGACACCGGCGTGGCGCGCCTCGAGCGGGAGCTCGCGAGTGAACCCGAAACCCGTGCCGCGCTCCTGCACACCATAGGCCGCGTCTATTTCCAGCTCGGTCGTACCGACGACGCGGAACGAGCCCTCGAACAAGCCCTCCCGTTCCGCAGGACGCTCTCCGGGCGTGATCGCCTCGACCTGGCTGCGACGCTGAACGAACTCGGCAAAGCCTATTCCCGCAAAGGCGACTACGCGCGGGCTGAAGCCGTCCATCGTGAAGTGCTCGATATCCGACGGCGCCTGCTTGGCGCGGACCACCCGGAGGTCGGAAAGAGTCTTCACAACCTGGCCACCCTGGCAGAACGACGGGGCCAGCTGGAGGAGGCCGAGGTCCTGTACAAGCAGGCGCTCCCGTTGTTGAAGAAATCGGACAACCCTGCTGAATGCGGCATATGCCTTGTCGCCCTAAGTTCTCTCTATTGGCGACAGGATAAGCTGAACGCTGCCCTCGACACCTCCCGTGAGGCGTTGGATCTGCTGCGGCGCATCCTCGGGGTGGAGCACAGCCAGACACTCTACGCGATGAACAGCTATGCCCACGATCTGTTCGAGGTTGGTGAATACGCTCAGGCCGAGCAGCTCCAGCGCGAAGTCCTGGCGACGTGGCGAAAGCTCGTCGGCGACAGCCATTATTATGTCGGTCTTAGCTACTACAACCTTGGGAATACGCTCGACGAACAGGGCCGCTTCGCTGAGGCCGAGCATGCCCTGCGAGAGAGCCTTGCCATTTGGCGCAGGACATTGCCGGACCCGCACGTACAGATAGCCTGGGCCCTGAACGACCTCGCTATCGTGCTGACCGACCAGCGGCGTTGTGCGGAAGCCGAGCCGCTCTACCGGGAAGCGCTCGCAATGTTCCAGAAGGTGAAGGACTCTGATCCCGCGTCTGCCGCCTGGAGCTTACACGGCCTTGGTGATGTCTACTTGTGCCGCGGCCAGATTAGCGAAGCCGAGAAGCACTACCGCGCGGCCCTGGAGCTACGTAGGAAGATTCTCGGCACGGCCCACAGGAATGTGGCCGACACAGAAGCCGCGCTAGGCCGGCTCCTGACCGAGCGTGGGGCCTACGAGGAAGCCGACCGTCTGTTGCGTGACGCACTCGAGATCCGCCGCAGGCGCTTGCCCTCAACCCACTGGCAAATCGGGTCCACAGAAGCGCTCCTGGGGAGTTGCCTCAAGGGCGAGCGCCGATTCGACGAGGCGGAACCGCTTTTGCTCGCTGGGTATGAAGCCTTACGCACGAAGCGGGGGGATGGACGCGAGGAGACGCTCCGTGCCGCGAGTGGCATCGTCGCGCTCTACACGGCCTGGGGCAAGCCAGAAAAAGCGGAAGCCTGGAGAGCGAAACTCATTCCCATGGAAAAGAAATGAGAAACTCCGGCAGCCTTTGCTACTGGACCCAATTTGCAGTCCCTAGAGTTAAGCTCTTAATGCCCAGGCGCAGGAGTCAATTCATCTCCCCGCTATACGCCTGGAGGATCGTTCAGTCCTAGGAGTTGAACTATAGCCCCATACCGGATTTGAAGGCCTATCGCATTATACAGAAAATAGTTGATTATGCTTAGAATACGAAGGCCTCTAATCCGTTTTGTAGCAAAATTGTGGACATAAACCCGGCCATTCGTCCTGTCTGGCCCCTGATCCTGTCTTGACATTCATGCTAAAGAAAGAGAAACATAAGTTCGGAGTCCAGGGGAATTCTTAAGGCCAAAGGTCGTTTCCAATGAAGAAGAATCTTCTAGGCGCTCTTCTTTTCTTTATCGTCGCGATTCCGAATTATGGAGTTTCTTTTTCTGGCGCGCTGGACGTGCTTCTTTGTTCTTCAAGTGTCGAGGAGCGCAGGGCTGCATATCTGGAGGTTCTTAAGGACCCGGATCACTATACTGATCAGATTGTCAAAGGTATTGCTGATTGGGAGTCGACCGAAAAGCAGGGGATATGGGCTCTGAATAAGCTCATCTATCTTGCAGCATTATTGAAGAAAGACGATTATTACGCGCCAATTAAGGCCCTTTCTTTGGATTCTGAATATACGAAGTATGAATGCATTTATGATTGCGCAGTCAACTTCGCCCTTGGTGTCTTTGGCATCTCGAAGATATCGAAGCCCTTATTATGGACGGACACTGATCTTAGGGAGTATTATGCGCGCTCATTGAAACGGACTCGTTCGGGGATACAATTTGCTCGTCCGGAGGACCAAGAATTATTGAATAAAATGGAAACTCTGACCGAAGAGAACCTTATCCTTCAGGCCGCTCCTTTCAATAACGATGAACTCAAAAGGTGGATGGCGGTTGAGGTTCTTTCACGTACCGTGTCAGATGATAAGAACATGATTGACCTTTATTGGCTCGCCATAGAGGAAATACATGATGCGTCCTGTCAATACCGGTGTGCGGTATATGAAGCAATAAAACGTGCAGAAATGGCAAAAGCCTTAAAAGACAGATAGCCGACTTTCGGTGGGTGAAACTAAGGGCCGCGTTTCACCCCAAAAAGGGCTGAGGCCGCCGTTTCTTGTATTCGGGCTTGTTCGTCAGATCGCCTATCATTGATAGCAGGTGAGGACTGCGCTATGGCCAATAGTAAAATGATAAGCAGAGGCAGCGAGATGTTCATGAGCTTCTCTCCTGGGCAGTCTGAGATGATTCCGTAGGTTGGAGACCGCCAGTTTCTTGAGTCTGCTCAAATAGTCTAGAAAGAACCTCAACGGTATGCCGCTTATTCTCGGGCGTAGGATGTGAGGGTGTCTGAAGATCGCTAAGGGGTTTGCCCGTCTTAGGATTAACGAATACAAAGTCTCCCGTTCTTTTTATTGACCTTATAACATCCGTCACAAAGCCGCTCATAGGAATCTTTCGTGGCTTATTGCTTTTGGTCTGCATCAGGAAGAAGAACCGGTTATCAAGATCCACGTCATGCCAACGGAGATGAAGGATCTCACCCTTTCTCATGCCAGTATTTAGGGCGATCAGCAATATGGGCTTCAATCGAGGGCTCGCCTTGGCGACTAGTCTATCTATCTCATCTCGAGTGAGTATCCTCATCTCGATCTCTTTGAGAGCAGCATCCTACCGAAATTGGCCTCAAGGAACTTTATGCTATTCTCGTCACGTGAGACGGATCTCTTCTTGTTTGTCCTGCAATGAGCCAGATACTCTTTTGCGAATACTTCAAAATGGACCTTGTTTTCCCTCTTGAACTTGAATTCTCCGCGTAGGACATCGGCCTTGATTGCTGTAGCGGAATTTTCTGCCTCTTTGTGGCTGCCAATAGCCTTTCGTTTTCAGCGGCCATCAACGTAGAGGTCGATGTACCACTTATTTCCGACCCGATAAACACTTACAGCGCCTGCCTCTTACCGCGTGTATCGCCATAGATCATTGAGGCCGCCAGTATTGCCAGCCGAATCATAGCCATATCCCCCGAAGAGCCATAGTCTGCCACTGGAATCGAGCCAGGATATAGCAGTCGCTCTTGCCCCGGGGATGTTTGACGAGTCGGCTATGCCCTTTGTTCCGTAGATACCCGCCTGATATACAATATTGCTGCCGGAGACCCAGGTCCAGTCAAGCGTTGTCGGATCATACTTCCACAGGTCGTTGAGCCAGCCTTGATTCCAGGCCGAATCAGAGCCATATCCCCCGAAGAGCCAGAGTTTTCCGCTGGAATCGATCCAGGATGCAGCACTCACCTTTGCCCCAGGGGTGTTTGAAGAATCGGCAACGCCCTTTGTTCCGTAGATGCCTAGCTGGTCTACGATATTGCTGCCGGATACCCAGGTCCAGTCGGTTCCATCATACTTCCACAGGT
>JBAVUQ010000340.1:0-8382 GCA_049696855.1 Candidatus Aminicenantales bacterium | reverse complement strand
ACCTCGGAGCCTATCGGCTCATCCATCTGGCCTGTCATGCCTTCTCGGACGACAACTATCCGCTCCGGTCGGCGCTTCTCATGTCACCCGAAGCCGACGACCGGGAAGACGGGTATCTGCAGGTCTCCGAAATGTACGACCTTCGGACGAACGCGGACCTGATCGTGCTGTCGGCTTGCCAGACGGGAAGGGGCACGATCGTGATGAACGAGGGGAACCTCGGCCTGCCGAGGGTTTTCTTCTATATGGGAGCGAAGTCGGTCCTATCGACCTTGTGGCCGTTCAACGACAAGTCCGGCGCGGTGTTCATGAGGCATTTCTACGACGCGTACTTTCGCGGCGAGGGCAAAGCCGAGGCCCTCCGCGCCGCCAAGAGAGCGATGCGAGAAACGAGATTCGCCCATCCGTTCTACTGGGCGTCCTACATCCTTACGGGAGGATTCTAGGGGCTTATTTTCTGATCGAGAACTCGGCCAGCTTCGAGACCGGCTCCCGGCCGTCCTCAAGAACCGCCGTGACCCTCCAGAAATAGGTCTCCCCCTCGAGAATGACCCCGCGAGCTTCCGCCGGAAGCTCTGTCCCGGCGTCGGAGATCGGCCCGCTCTGCCAGACCTTCTGCAGGGACTTGTCAAAGAGCTCCACGGTATAGCGCTCAGCCTGGGGGACGGCCGCCCACTTGAACTTGACATCCTTGGCAGCGAGGGAGGCGCCCTGCTTTGGGCTGATCAGCCTGATCTGGGATCCCGCCGTCCCGCGGATCACGGGCCGGTCCGAAAGCTTGATCACCGACAAGGTCAGGATCGCCAGCCCGATCAGGCCGGCCAGTGTCGCCAGGGCGGCCCTCCTGCCCAGGAAAGGCCGGAAGTGCTCCTTTTTTCCTGCTGCCTCGTCTTGCGGACAGCTTTGAAGAGCCTCGGCCTTCCCGGTGAGTCTGTCGACCTCTCCGGAAAGGCGAAGGATGGACTTAAGGACCCGGGCGCAGTCGTCGCAATTCGAGACATGCTCCATAATTCTCGCCCTGGCCTTCCGGCCCGCCCCTTGCGTTACGAACCGGGCCAGGTCCTCCGGCGTCGGACATCCCAGGCCCGCTTCGGCCTTCCGCTCACCCAGATAGGCCCGATAGACCTCCGCTATCTGAGCCAGGTCAGTCTTCATAGCGAATTCCCCTTTCCGCCAATCTATTCTTCAATTCCTTGATCCCGCGATAATAATCATTACAGGCCTTGCTGAGGGACCAATGGTTGAGCTGCGCGATTTCGGCCAGCGTGAATCCCTCGAGGCGAAGCTCGATGACGCGCCGCTTGGTCCCCCCGAGGGCCGTCAACGATTCGACGATGATGTCCCTCAGAGGGTCGTCCGATCCCGTGCAATTCCCTTCGCCTCCGTCTCCCATATGCTGCCGATCCTCCGCAAGGCTGATCAACTGCCTCTCCCGCTGGAGTCTTTTGACTTCATTAATAAAGACCGATAAAACGACTTTTTTTACATAGGCATTAAAATATTTAATTTGGCCTTCCCTGCCCTTGAGGGCCTTCCAGATCCTGATACGGATCTCCTGAAGCAGATCGTCCCTGTCGGGGGAAAGGGTGGAACAGCCAAGGCCGTCGAGTTCGGACCTCAGATAAGGCGCGATGGCCTCCAGAATGGATTCGGTTGATTCCGGCATAAGCTCAAGCTGCTCGTTATGATCTCACCCTTGGTCATGATACTTCAGCCGATAAGACTGTTCAAGGTCCGCGAAGGGCTTCATTTGGCCGCGCTCACGGGGGATACCGGACGAAATCCGGGATCGGCGGCCGCGTTGAACACGAGCTTTGTCCGGTCGAGAATCCGGCCCTGGCGCATGATCATGTCGATCATCCGCGTGTCCGCGATGCGCCGGTCAGGCCGGCCGTTGATCAGGATGATGTCGGCCCGCTGGCCGGGAGCCAGGCTTCCCCATTCCGCCTCGGCTC
This sequence comes from Candidatus Aminicenantales bacterium, assembly GCA_049696855.1. Taxonomy (GTDB): domain Bacteria; phylum Acidobacteriota; class Aminicenantia; order Aminicenantales; family Saccharicenantaceae; genus RBG-16-66-30. Next base: position 6,427 of record JBAVUQ010000340.1, on the reverse strand, counting down.
CCATGAGCCGGGCGGCGTTCCGGGTGGCCAGGGTCAAGGCCGCCAGGGGAGTCAGCCCGGCCTCGACAAGGAGCTCGAGCTCGCGGTGGAGCCCCTCGCCCAGGAACGAGCCGGGATAGGGCGAATCCGTGCCCGCGGCAAACTCGAGGCCGGCGTCGAAGAGCTTCTTCAGATTCGCTTTCTGGTTATTAAACCGCTGCAAATTCTGCTGCTTGGGGCCCTTGTTCCAGGACGGGGACTCCGCGGCTTCTTTGGCATAGGCCCGGAGATCGGCGACGAAATCGGGGGGGGTCGAGCCCTTGATGAGCGGACTTTCCAGGAAGGACAGGTCCTCGAGCCGCCGCTTCGATTTGGCTTCGACGACCGAGAGCGTGGAGATGAACCGCACTCCCTTGTCTTTCAGCATCGTGGTCATCTCGCTCCCCCAGATGAAGTCGGGCGTATGGGCGAAGGCGGCGATCCCCGCCGCGGCGATCTCCGGCGAGCCGTTCCGCCAGCTCTGATCGACGAAGACCGGCAGGGAATTCTTGCGCGCCTCGGCGGCCAGGGCGAACATCATGGGATTCGACAGCCCGATATAGGCCTTGATGATATCGACTCCGTCCTGCTTGAGCCCGGCGACGATCCCCGGGATCTGGGCGGCCGAGCAGACGCTGTACGAGATCGGGGGCCAGGCCGGATCCGGCCCGTCGATCAACGGACCGGCGCAATAGACGCGGGGCCCGGTCAGCCGGCCTGCGGCGATCTCGTTCCGAAGCTGGATGATCCAAGGCTTGACGCTGCCCATGTCGAGAACGGTCGTGACACCGGCATAAAGAAGGGCGTTCAGGTAACGACGGTAGCCCAGCATGTCCACGGACTCGCCGTCCCAACCGCCGAGGAGATGGACGTGCATATCGGCCAGTCCCGGCATCAACGCCCGGCCCCGGGCGTCGATGACCAGAGCCCCCGCGGGGACGGAAATCTCGGACCCCGGGCCCACCGCTTCGATCTTGGATCCGCGCACGACGAGCGTCCCGTCTTCGAGAGGCGCGTTCCCGCTGCCGTCGATGATGACCGCGTGGACGAACGCGACGGGCCGATCGTCGGCCGCGGATGGCGTCCCCCATGCGGCGAGACGGATCACCAGAACCGTCAGGACCAGGAGCAGCTTCTTCATATCATGCCCTCCACGCGGTGGCTTGTTCATATGATGCGGTATGTGCAATCCATGTGCCAGATTCCCCAAGGCGCTCGCCACCCGCCGGAGGACCGGGACTCGCACGCCCGTAAAGAAGCCTTACAAAGCAGAGTCCGGCGCTGCGTCCCGATTTCGGGCGGCGTGGACGGGACTTCCCGCTCAGAGGTGGATTTCGACCCGGATGTCGAACCCGAAGGCGTTTAGGACGGCCGGAGCCATGCTGGGATGGATCACGAACTGGACATCCGGATGGAGGTCCAGCCAGCTCAGGAGGCGGGCTTGGTAGGTCAGATCCAGATTCCATTCGGCCCGCCGCACGGGCGATCCCTCCAGCGCGGCCTTCCTCATATAGTCGTCCCCGTTGAAGGCCGTGGCGAAAGCCAGCCCGGCGATGTCCCCGCTCCGCCCGGGAATGAGGCCGGTAAAGGAAAATCCGCCGCCCGTGAACCATCCAAGGCGGTTGAGCCTGGCGTTGGCCACCCCCAGGCGCGCGAAGGCCGTGAGGTTCCGTCCGGATTCGCCATCCTGGCGCCAGACCGTGTGGGACAGCAGAACGTAGAGTCCCGTGTCGCCGCGGATCTTCGCGGGCTCCCCCGGCCGCGGCAAGACGGGCGCGAAGCGGGCTGTATAATCCCAGAAGCCAAGGGCGATCTTGTCCGCGTAGGAGGGAGGGACATAGCGGCTGACGCTCTCCCGCACGGCCTGTCTCCGGTGCCGCCGCCGGGCGACCGGAAGGTGATAGCCCGCCTCCGCCGCCAGGAGAACGCCGTTGCCCCTGCGCAGGACGACCCGCGTCGCGTCGGGATCGGCAGGGTCCCCGGCCAGACCGTTCAGGATCACGGACTGCAGGTAGAACCCGCCCGTTTTGAGCCGGGCCCGAAAGCCGAGGGTCGTGTACGGGAAGATCGAAGGTCCGTTGAGGCCGCTGAAGGCGAAGGTCGGGTCGATGCCCTGGGAGGAATTCTGGAAGACCGAGGCGGCCTCGACGACGTCGAACTCCGAGTTCAGGTCGTAGAGCCCGGCCAGAAGCGACAGCCGCCCGCCGAAAAGCTCCTGCTGGATCCAGGCCTCATAAAGCCTCGTGGCGTTGGAAGCCGCGATATTGCTGACGGTCTGGATTTCGCCGAAATGGAGCCCGGGGTCGCCTCCTTCGATGTTCATGCCATAGACAAACAGCGTCGCTCCCCGCCAGCCGGCGAGCTTGCTCAGGTCGAGAGACATGGTCAGGGAAATATTGTGGATATAAACCGGGCCCCGGCGCAGGCCTCCGGCGACGTCCGTGAACACTTCGCCGAGATAGGTCAATCCGGTGGTCATGCCCCGGTCGGCCAGCCCCTTTTTGAAGCCGGCCCAGCCCGACGGGAACAGGGACGGCGCGGACAGGGCCCGGCCGCCTTCAGCCTCGGCCCCTGTCCCGGCGGCGATCCCGGCGCCGCGGATGATGAGGGCCAGAAGGAAGAAGACCGCCGCCCGGACACCGGCGCGGCGTGCGGACACAGCTTCCGACGTTTCTGCTTGTCCGATAGTCGGCGGATTCATGGCACCATCGTCCAGCCCAGCCGCCCTCAACGGCCTGGCGCGAACTTGCGCCCCGCACCATTGTAGCAAATTCCCGAACCGCCGGCGAAAGTCCGCACCGGGGCTCTCCCGGGCGGGATATCCCGCCATTTTTATGCCCATTGAGAATATCCAGGCATTTGGAGGGTTTTTATTAGTAGAGGAGAAATACCAGAATCGGGAGAAGACCCTTCATGGCCAAGGCTAGGCGGGTCGGGACATACTCCGGCCTATCCGGACTTTGGACCTTGACATCAATCCGCTGTCAAGTTTATCATCATCTCATAAAGGACACTTTCGAGCCGAAGGATCGGAGTATGCTTACGGCGCGAAAAAAGAGTTTCCTATCCGTCATTCTGCTCAATTTTTCCGGGATCAAGACAAATATTCTATCCGGAGCGGCCCAAGGCCGGGAATTTTCATTCTAAAAGGGGGCCTAAAAGATGAACGATAAGAACCTGAAAGGACAGTCGGAGGTTGAAGTGCTCCTGGAATATGCCAATAGCATCCTGGCGACATTGAGGGAGCCCTTTTTGGTATTGGATAAGAAGCTGCGGGTTATTTCCGCCAACCAAGCTTTCTATTCCACGTTCAAGGTCAAAGCCCAAGAAACCATAGGCCGGCCGCTTCCGGGTTTAGGTGACGGGCAATGGGATATCCCCGTGCTGATTCATCTTTTAAAAGAAATAATCCCGGGAAAAGCGGTTATTCAAGATTATGAAGTCGAGCATGAATTTGCGCACTTGGGACGGCGATTCATGCTCCTGAATGCCCGTCAGCTGCGCGTTCCCAAGCAAGTTGCCGCCGTCATCGCGACCGGAGCAGGAGGAGAAGAAGAGCTGATCCTTTTGGCTATTGAAGATATCACCGTGCGTAAGCGTTTACAGAAAGAATTACAGGAGTCTGAGGAGCGCTATCGCCGGGCCTTTGAAACGTCGCTCGATGGACTCGTGCTCGTTCATAAAGTCGAAGCCACCATTCTCAATTCCAACGCATCGATCCAGGAATTGCTGGGTTATTCTCATGAAGAACTATTGAAAAAGAAGCTCTGGGATATCGGCGTGACCAAGGGCGATATGGATTTTCAGGCGACGCTGGCAAAATTGGAGAGTGACGGCATCATCCATTACGACGACCTGCCGGTAAAAACCAAGACCGGGCTGAGCGTCCATGCCGAGGTCTTTTTGATCGATAAGGCCAAAGTCGTCCAATGCAATATCCGCGACGTCACCGAAAGCAAAAAGATGCAGAATGACCTCAAAGAGAAGATGCGGGACTTGGAGCGGTTCAGCAAATTCGCCGTGGACAGGGAACTGAAGATGGAAGAGCTGGAGAAGAAGGAAAAGGAGCTCGAGGAAAAGCTGAAAGATCGATGAGATTCAAGGACGGGCCCGTGAAGATCGCCCTTAAAAAAGAACAGGCGGCCAAGCCTGGCCCGAGAGGATACTTGGAGAGCATCATGTCCTCGATGACGGATGCTCTGATCGTGGTCAATCCCGACGCCACGCTGAGATCAGCGAACAGATCCGCCTTGGATTTATTGGGTTATACGGAAGGCGAGCTTGTCGGCCGACCGGTGGCAAAAATATTCCTGCAGGAAGAAAAGGACCTCCTGCAGAAATTCCTGGATAAGATCGTCGTAGCCGGCGTGGGGTATACGATCGGCCTCAATTTTCTAACCAAGCAGAAAAAGGCCATTCCGGTCGAATTCAGCGGCGCGTTGATCCAGCAAGACGGCAAGGTTATCGGCACCGTGGGCTTGGCCAGGGATATGCGTCAGATCATGGCCATCATCAGCAATTTGGAGAGGAAAGACCGGGACCTCGAAGAGCACAGCAAGGACTTGACTCGGATGCAGAAGGCCATGTTGCATATCATGGGCGATCTGGATATCGCCAAAAAGGAGATGGAGAAGGCCAACAACGAATTGCGGAAGCTCGATGAGCTGAAATCCGATTTTGTCGCTTCCGTGTCGCACGAATTGCGCACGCCTTTGACCGTGACCAGAGAGGCGATCTCCCAGGTCCTGGACGGCGTGTACGGCGATGTCAATGAAGAGCAGAAGCGGTTCTTATCCATGTCCATCGAGGGTATCGACCGGCTCTCGCGCCTCATCGGAAATCTGCTGGATATCTCCAAAATCGAAGCGCATAAGATCAAGCTCAACAGAGAATTGACGGACATCGTGTCTTTGGCCAGGACCGTGAGTGCGAACTTCGCCCATGCGTTTCGAAGCAAAGGGCTGGAAACGACCTACAATCTCCCCGAGGATAAGATAGAGCTTTACCTGGACAAAGACAGGATCATCCAGGTTTTCGTGAATCTGTTGAGCAATGCCCTGAAGTTCACTCCGGCCGGCCGTATCGAAATATCCATCGCCGATCAAGCCGGCGCCGTCGAATGCGCGGTCTCCGATTCCGGCATAGGCATTTCCGATGACGATCTGCCCAGGGTCTTCAACAAATTTGATCAGTTCGGCCGGGAATTCGAGTCCGCACAAAAAGGCACCGGCCTTGGCCTGGCCATCTCCAAAGGCATTGTCGAATTGCATCGGGGGGAGATCCGGGTCGAAAGCCAGCTGGGCCGGGGGACCAAAGTCAGTTTCAGCCTGCCGAAATGCACCCCAAGGGAGTTATTCAAGGAATATGTCGCCGACGGCCTGGCCGCGGCGGCCAGAGAGAATTCCTCTTTATCCATCATCGTTTTTGAAATCAAGAATTATGACGCCTTGCAGGAGAAGCTGGGCCAGGATAAGATCGCGTCTCTTGTGCACCGTTTGGGGCTCCTCATCAGAACCGATCTCAGGCGCAAGTCGGATATCAGCATTCACGATAACCGGACGATCTTGGTGGCCCTGCCGGAAACCGATAAAAAAGGCGCCTGCGCAACGGCGGAAAGACTCAAATCCGTTTTTGAAAGCACCCTGGCCAAGGAAGGATTGGCCCCGGAAATCGAGGTCGAATTGAGAGTCCCGAGTTTTCCCGAAGATGCCGGTACGGAAGAAGAATTGCTAAAGAAGATCCGTTTGTAGGAAGATATCGGAAAAGGACCGAAAGGAGACGTTGATCAGCATGGCCAAGAAGATATTGATCGTCGACGACGACAAGCAGATCGCCTCGCTTCTCGCCTCGCGGTTAAAGGCCAATCACTATGAGGTCGTCGCGGCCTATGATTCGGCGCAGGCCGTAGCCAAGGCCTTCAGCGAGAAGCCGGATTTGATTCTTCTGGATATGAAGATGCCCGGAGGCGGCGGTCTCAGCGTGATGGATCATCTCAGGAATTCCGCGGATACCGCTCTGACCCCGGTCATTGTCATTACGGCTTATCCCAGCCTGGAAATTCAGCAGATGACAAAAAAGATGGGCGCCGTGGATTTCATCTCCAAGCCGTTCGACGCGGAAGATGTGTTGTCGAGAATTCAGAAGGCCTTAGGGGAAGATCATCCGAAAAAGACAAGGAGGGTCCATATGGCTAAAAAGATATTGGTCGTCGATGATGAGCCCCATATCGTGGAATTGGTGCAGTCCCGGCTGGAAAAGAACGGATACAGCGTCATTGCCGCCTATGACGGTCAGGAAGCCCTCGATAAAACCTATCAGGAAGATCCGGATCTCATCATCCTGGACATCATGTTGCCCAAGGTCGATGGGTATCAGATCGTTAAAACGCTGAGAGCCGATGAAAAGTACA
>JBAVUQ010000339.1:0-3014 GCA_049696855.1 Candidatus Aminicenantales bacterium | reverse complement strand
AAAAGGATCCAGGCCGCGGCCAGGCCGGCCAGCGCCAGCGCGGCGGCCGGCGCCGGCGGACAGGAAGACGCCGCGGACGCCGCGATGCCGGTCGTGAGGGCGGATGTCAAAAAGACGAACGGGTAGGGGCTGGTCCTTAGAAGCCGGGCCCGTCCGTGGCGGGGGCGCTCTGGGCGTCGAGGGCGTCGAGGAGGAGGTGGCTGAGGATCCGGATCCCCAGGGGGATCGCCCTCTCGTCGGGGCTGAAGCCCGGGCTGTGGAGCGGCATCGCCGGCTGGCCCGGTCCCCTGACCCCCAGGAAGAAGTAGAAACCGGGCGCCTTCCGGGCCAGGAAGGCGAAGTCCTCGGCGATCATCTGCGGCTTCCACTCGACGACTTTGTCCTTCCCCAGGAGCCCGACGAGAGTCGGCGTCATGGCCGCGGCCAGCTCCGGATTATTAAAGACGGACGGATTGCCCGGTTCATACTCACACTGGTAGCCCGCGCCGTAAATTTGGGTGATATTCTTGACGACGCTCTCCATGAGCTGGGGGATCCTCTTCCGATTGGCCTCGCTCAGGGTCCGGATCGTTCCCTCGAGGACGACCCGGTCGGCGATGATGTTGCGGCGGGAGCCGCCGTTGATGGTGCCGATCGTGAGCACGGCCGGGTCGGTCGGGTCCGAGGTCCGGCTGACGATCGTCTGGAGGGCCGTGACGATCTCCGAGGCGATGACCACCGCGTCGATGCCCTCCTGGGGCCTGGCCCCATGGGCGCTCTTGCCCTTGACCGTGATGGTGAAGCTGTCGGCCGCGGCCGTCACGTTGCCCGGGGCGACCATGACCGTGCCGAGGCTCTCCGGCCAGACGTGAAAGCCGAAGACGGCGGAGACGGGCGGATTATCGAGGGCCCCTTCCCGGACCATGACGTCCGCCCCGCCCTCCTCGCCCTCCGGCGCGCCCTCTTCGGCGGGCTGGAAGATGAAGGTGATCGTTCCCTTGAGGGAGGGCCTGAGGGCGTTGAGCACCAGGGCCGTTCCCAGGACGACCGAGCTGTGGACGTCGTGGCCGCAAGCGTGCATGACGCCGGGATTCAGGGATTTGTAGGGCAGGCCCGTTTCTTCCTGGACCGGCAGGGCGTCCATATCGGCCCGGACGGCCACGGCCGGCCCGGGCTGGCCCCCCCGCAGAACGGCCACCACACCGGTCTTGGCGACGCCGGTGCGAACCTCGAAGCCCAGGGGCTCCAGCTTGGCGGCGATGAGACGGGCCGTCTCGACCTCACGGTTGCCCAGCTCGGGGTTCATGTGGATGAAGCGCCGGATCTTGATGATCTCGCTTTTGGACTTTTCGATCTCGGCGTCGATCCGCCGGCTCGTCTTCGGATCGACGGCGCGGGCCGCGGCGGGGAATCCGGCCAGGACGGCGAGGACGATGACGGCGGCAAGACGGCAGAATTTGGTGCTCATGGCTTTGCGGTTCCTATCGCGGACGCTCCCGGAGATCCCGGGCGGAGGCCCGGCGCGCCGGCCTGAAAATGCAGAGCCCCGGCACGGAGGGTGCCGGGGTCGAAAACGAAACTCGGGGCGGGGCCAGCGGGGCTATTTCTTCTCTTCGGCCTTCTGCTGGAGCTCCTCCCTTTTCTTCTCGATGAAATCGCGGATGGCGTCGACGCCTTCGCCGGTCTTTTCCTTGACCATCCGGATGCTCTTTTCGGCTTCCTTGGCGATCTTTTCGTAGCCGTCCTTGGCCACTTCGCCCGTCCGGGCGGCCTGGTCCTTGATCTTCTTCCGTGTCTCCTTGCCGCTCGCGGGCGCGACCAGGATGCCGACGATGAAGCCCGTGGCGGCTCCGGCCACGAACGTCAGCAGGGAATCCCAGAAATGATTGTCTTTCGTGTCACCCATCCTTCTTCTCCTTTCTTTTCTTCATCTGCTGCAGGCCGAGGCGGACCAGCGGGAAAAGGAAAGGCCAGTACTTCGCCGACGGCCGGATGATCTTGGACGTGAGGAAGAAGGTCACCTCCGATAGGCCCGATACCGCCTTCTTCGACACGGCCAGGACCTCCCCGACGTTGTCCAGGCTGGAGTTGATCTTGGCCTCGATCACCTGCAGCCCGTCCATCGCCTCCTGGGCCTTGACCAGGGTCTTTTCCCCTTCCCGGGCGGTCCTGCGGAGCTGGTTCAGGAACAGGACGAGAAAGGTGACTGCGACGACGGCCGCCACGGTCAGGATGATCCCCAAGACCTGATTCAGGGTTAACGTCATTGTACCTATACCGTAAGCCAATTGACGGGAATTGTCAATTTGCCAAGAAGGGGTCAAACCTTAAATCTTATAATCTCCTTGGGGGTTTCGGCATCGGCCCTGTCGTCCCATATGACGATTATAAGATTTAAGGTTTGACCCCCTCTTTATCTCCAGAGGAGTTTCTTGGGGGAGGGGAGGCCGTGGACCTTCTCGAGGCGGTCGAGAAGGTCCGGATATCGGGCCTCGTCGCGGGCCTCGACGGCCGCTTCCCATTCGGCCAGGAGCGGGTCGACGACAAGATCGTGCTCCCGGTGGAGGATGCGGCCGATGCCGCGCAGGGCCTGCCACTGGATGACCATCAGGATGGCCAGAACGTAAAAGATGATGTTCGGGCCGGGCAGGAGTGCGGCCAGACCCGTGATCGGAGCGAGGATGGCCTCCCCGGCCAGGACGATGATATGGCGGGTCCGCTGCCGCTCGAGGAAGAGGAAGAGTCTCGCCCGGACGGACCTCTCGTCGTGACGGCCGGAATGGAGGATCCGAAGCGGGCCCTGGCCGGGACCGCCGCCGTGCTCGAAGGCCTGCTCCTGGAGAAGGAGCCGCGGGCTGAGGCTGATGACCTTCTTTTTCGCCGTCTCCCAGACCGCCCGGGTCTTCGAGAAATTGGCGGGCAGGGGCCCCAGGGGGCCGGCGGAGAAAAATCGCGCGCGGTTGCGGTAGTCGCGGACAAAGAAAAAGTCCATGGCGTTTCATTCTATCATACGGCCCCCGGGGCTCCCCGGTTCC
>JBAVUQ010000338.1:0-4548 GCA_049696855.1 Candidatus Aminicenantales bacterium | reverse complement strand
TCACGAAGCGGGAGGAGAAATACAAGGCCAAGGCGGCCATCGACACCTTCTTCGTCCGTGGCGGCGATACGCTCTCGGCTGTTGCCGTCCTGGTCGGTACCGAGCTCCTCGGGCTCCGCATCGAGCGCTACGCGCTCATCAACGTCGTCGTGGTCGCCGTTCTGCTGGCCATCTGCTTGAGGATCATCACCGCCTATAAAAAGCGGAAGGCCACGATGGACGCCGCCGCCGCGGCGGCTGTCGCGCGGCCTTGAAATCGGCCGGCCGGGAGACTATGATCGTCGTGGCCCGCCCGGTCAAGGGGAGGAGTCATGAAGCGCTTTGCCGTTCTTCTGTCATTGGCCCTGACGGCCGCCGGACCGCTCGCCGCCTGGGGCCAGTTCCTGCCTGAAGAGATCGCCAAGAGACCCGCCCTGGAGGAATTCCTGCGGACGGCCGAGATCGTCCGTTTCGAGGAGATCCCCGAGGGCGTGACCAAGCCGTACAAGCTCTATCTCAAGAAGGACGGGGTCGAGCTCAAGGCCGCCTGGAAGAATCCCAAGGGCATGCAGTTCGGCTACCTCGAGGGCTGGCAGTACGAGATCGCGGGCTACCGCATGGACAAGCTGCTCGGGCTGAATATGGTCCCCCCGGCCGTCGAGCGCGATTTCCAGGGCAAGCCGGGCGCCCTCGTCCTCTGGGCGGACAACAAATACAGCCTTCTCAAGGTCGTCGAGGACGGCATCCGCATCCCCGACGAGGCCAGGGACCGTGTCGAAAAGATGAAATGGCTGACCCGGGCCTGGGACAGCCTCATCGCCAACGAGGACAGGACCCAGCAAAACGTCCTGTACACCGAGGATTGGCGGACGATCATCTTCGACCACTCCCGAGCCTTCCGCTCGGGCGGCGAATTCTCCAGCCGGCTGATGTACGGCCGCGACGGCATCAAGAAAACCGCCACGGGCGAGCCCTTCCTCTTCAGACGCCTGCCCCGCTGGTTCGTCGACAGGATCAAGACCCTGACCTTCGAGAATATCCGCGCCGCCGTCGGATCGACCCTCACCGACAAGGAGGTCAAGGCCATCCTGACCCGGCGCGACCTCCTTCTCCGGGAGATCTCCGAGATGGTCAAAGAGCAGGGCGAAACGGTTGTGCTCTATTGAAGAGGAAGGTCCTCCTCGGGGCTCTGGCGCTGCTCCTGCCCCTGCCGGGACTCGTCCTGGCCTGCACCGGCACCGGCGCCCCCGAAGGCAAGGACCCGGACGGGCCGGCGGCGGCGGTCTCCCCGCTCCAGTTCCTGCCCGAGGAGCTGGCCCGGCGTGAGCAATGGGAAAAGTTCCTCGAGACCGCCGAGATCATCGGGAGCGCGCAGATGGTCGGGGCGGAGTCCGTGACCTCCCCCTGGGTGCTGACGCTCAAGCTGGGAGACGTCACGCATCGGGGCCTGTGGAAGAACGCCCAGGGCCGCATGGCCGGATACTGGGAGGGCTGGACCTACGAGATCGCCGCCTACCGCCTCGACAAGTATCTCGGCGTGGGCCTCGTTCCTCCGACAATCGAGCGCCGGTTCCGCGAAGACCGCGGCTCCCTCCAGTATTGGATCGATGACTGCATGTCGCTGAGGGACCGGGACGCGAAAGGGATCAAGATGCCCCCGGCCAAGGTCTTCGGCTGGAACCGGGCCACCTATCTCCAGCGTCTCTTCGACAACCTCATCGCCAACGAGGACCGGCACAAGAACCAGATCCTGATCACGCCCGACTGGCGGATGGTGCTCATCGATCACTCCCGGTCGTTCCGCACGGCCGGCAAGTTCGTCAAGAGCCTCCTGTATTCTGCCAAGAACGCGGAGGGCCCGATGCTCATGAGCGAATTGCCCCGGGCCGTCGTCGATAAGGTCAAGGCCCTCGATTTCGCCGCGATCAGGTCGGCGGTCGGTCCGTATCTCACGGACGAGGAGATCCGCGCCGTCCTCATCCGCCGGGACCTCATCCTGGCGGAGATCGACAGGCTGGTCAAGGTCAACGGGGAGAAGAAGGTCTTCTACTGATCAGATGGCTTTGCGGACGGTCAGGATGTTCTGTCCGCCCGCCCGCCGATAGGACAGGCCGTCCATCAGCGTCTTGAAGAAGTAGACGCCCAATCCGCCGGGGATGCCGCGCCGGAGCTTGACCATGAGATCGGGGTTCTTCTTCCTGACCGGATTGAAGGGGATGCCCTTGTCCCTGACCTCGATGAACAGCGAGCCGAGGTCCCGCCAGATGCGCACGACCATCTCGCCCTTGCGCCCGCGGGGATAAGCGTACCGGGCGATATTGACGCAGATCTCGTGAAGGGCCAGCTCGATCTTGAGCCGGTCCTCTTCGTCGAACGGCAGGTCGGCGATGGCCTCCCTAAGGAAGCCGCGGACGCGGTCGATCTCTTTGAGGTTGGCGGTGACGCGGAGCTCCCTCTGATCCTGCCCGTCGGTCCCGGTTCGCTCCATGCTCCCGGCCCTCAAGGATTCCGCTTGACGACGACGAGCGTCATGTCGTCGCCCGCTTCCGTGCAGCCGCTGAAGGCGAAGACGTCCTCGAAGATCCTGTCCCTGATGACCCGGGCCGGGAGCGAGCCGAGGTCCCGGAGCCTTTCGGCCAGGCGCTCGTCCCCGTACTCGTCGTGCTCGCCTTGCCGGCTCTCCACGATCCCGTCGGTGTAGAGGCAGAGGAGGTCGCCGGGGCCGAGGACGACCTTGCGCTCGTCGTAGGACTGGTCGGGGAACATCCCCAGGCAGAGTCCCGTGCTCTCGAGGAGCCGGGCCGGCCCTTTGTGCGGCTGGAGGACGGGCGGGTTGTGGCCGGCGTTGATATAGGCCGCTTCGTCCGTGCGCCGGTCGATGATGGTCAGGAAGAACGAGATGAACAGGTGGCTGTCCGAGCTCGAGTAAACGAAGTCGTTGAGCTTGGCCGCGAGGTCGCCGAGGTCGACGGATCCGGGGAACTTCTCGTGCAGGGCCCCCCGCAGCGAGGCCATGAGCAGCGAGGCGCTGACCCCGACGCCCGAGACATCGGCGATGACGATGGCCAGTCGGTTCGGATCGACGGCGATATAATCATAGTAGTCCCCGCCGACGCGGCGGCAGGCCCGGGCGCTGCCGCTGATCTCGTAGGGCGCGAAATCCGGATCGGCCCGGGGCAGGAAGTTCTTCTGGATCTGGACGGCCAGGGCCATCTCCCGCTCGAGCTGGGCGTTCTTCAGGGACACTTCGTAAAGGCGGGCGTTCTCGATCTTCACGGCGGCCAGGTTGGCCAGGAGGGTCAGGAGGCGGAGGTCGTCTTCCGTGAACTGTTCGAGGAGCGAGGCCCGGTCGCAGTAGATGAGGCCGATGATGTCCTGGTTGTTCCAGAGCGGCACGCACATGGCCGAATGGATCTGGGCCTGGACGACGCTGACCTGGGCCCGCAGCCCTTCGTCGGCCTGGATGTCGGAGATGAGGATGGCCGAGTTGCGCTCCAGTGCGGTCCTGACGATCGTCTGGCTGACGAAGATGCTCTGGGTGCGCAGGGCCGCGTTCTGGACCCGGACGACCTTGGGCTCGAGGGCCTGGGTGGCCTCGTTCTTGATCATCAGAACGCCCCGGTCCATCGGCAGGTGCTGGATGAGAACGTCCATGACGTGGTCGAGGAGCTTGTCCAGGGACATGTGATAGATCAGGGCCTGGCTGACCTCGGCCACGACCGCGATGATCTTCTGGTCATGCTGGAAGCGCTCGAGGTCGAGCCCGCCGCCCGGCGTCTTGACGATCACGCCGGCCGCCGCGGGCTTCTTGAGAAGGTCCTTGACCTGGATGATCGTGTTCGAGCTGTGGGTGAAGGTCGTGCCTTCGACCGTCTCGACGGAAGGCTGATAGTCCCGGTCGAAGTAGAACCGGGTCGAGCCGATGAGGATCTCGTCGCCGCGGGCCAGGTCGATCTCGCCGCTGACGCGCCGGCCGTTGACGAAAGTCCCGTTCTTGCTGCCCTGGTCGACGAGCGCGTAGCCGCGCTCGGTCGGGACGACGACGGCATGGCAGCTGGAGCTGAACTGGTCGGACAGGACGATGTCGTTGGTCGACGCCCGGCCGATCGCCACCCGCTGCCCGGCCAGGGGAAAGGTCGAAGGTTCGCCGGTCTTCGGGTAGATGTAAAGATTGGCCATGGGCACGCCGTCCGCCTTCATTCTAGATGAGGTCCCGCATCATTTCAACTTCAGCGCCTTCCTCAGGCGCAGCGCCCGCTCCCCGGCGGGGAGGTCCTCGATGAGCGGGAAGAGAAGCTCCTTGTCCTCCCGGCCAAGCAGGTTGTCGAGGTGTTCCAGGGCGTAGTCGACGGACTTGGGGGCGCCCTGGAGGATATTCTGATAATCGTTGACGACGTCCTCGCGGGGATACATGAGCGTCAGCAGGTCGAAGATGCGCTTGATCCGGATGTCCAGCTGCGCCTTGAGCGCGACGGCAGAGCCGGGCGGGTCCAGGACGACGTCGCAGGCTTTCCGGATCAGGACATGGAGCTCCGGCCGGAGGTCCCTCTCGCGGAACCCGACCTGGCG
>JBAVUQ010000337.1:0-3780 GCA_049696855.1 Candidatus Aminicenantales bacterium | reverse complement strand
GGATGGCCAGATAGGGGACCGGCGGCTCGTTCTCGAGCATCCGGAGGAGAGTCTCGATGCGGGCCGGCGACTCGACGTGATGTGCGCCCATGTCGTGGTTCATGTATCGCCTGTCGATGACCACGCCCGGCTTCATCTTATCTCTTGTTTCCTAGGGAGTGATGGATCCGGGACATCCCTCTTCGGCGGTAGCCTTCGCCTGTTTGGGAAAGAACCGCTCGAGCTCCTCAGGCTTCGGCTTCGGGGTCAGCAGGCTGACGATGACCAGGGCGCCCAGGGAGGCCACGAGCGAGGGGTAGATGAGCGGGATGCCCCAGGGGTCGCCGTCCGGCGCCGGGATACCCGGGATCTTCGACAGGGCGAAGAAGACGAGGCAAACGACCGTGCCTGAGATGATCGAGGCCAGTCCCGCGGCCCTGGTCACCCGCTTCCAGGCGAGCGCCGCGATGAGGGCCGGGGTGATGGCCACGCCGTAGATCGTGTAGGCGAAAAAGCTCATCTCGAGAACGGACTTGAGCTGGGTGGCCAGCAGGAAGGCCACGACGCCGATGGCGACGATGAGGACCTTCTGCAGGGCGACCATTTTCTTCGGATCCGCGTCCTTCTTCATGAAGCGCTGGTAGATATCGCGCATGAGCGTCGTCGAGGGTGAGAGGAGGTAGTTCATGCCTGTCGAGATGACGACGGCGCAGGCCGCGCCGAGAAGCAGCACGCCGACCGGGAAGGGGACCATCTGTTTTGCCGCCATCAGGACGACCTTGCCGCCCGCCTTGGGCACGCTCAGGTCGATCTGTCCCTGGAGCTTGCTGTAGGCGAAGACGGCGATGACGACGACGATCGTCTCGACGACGATCGTCCCGACGGTCCACCAGGCCACGGCCTTCTTGGCGTCCTTCCCCGACTTGGCGCTGTAGAACTTCTGATACATGCTCTGCACGCCGAGCAGGAGGAACATCGTCGAGAGGAAGTAGCCGATGGCCTTGAGCCAGGGGTGGACGCCGAACTGGCTGTTGACGACGGCGAAATAGCCCGGCTCGAGAGCCGCCTTGGCCGCGGGCAGGCCGCCGGCCGCCGTGACGACGAAGGGCACCGCGAGCAGGCAGGCCAGGACGATGATGATGCCGTTCGGCAGGTCGGTGTAAGCGATGGCCACCATGCCGCCGAGGGCCGTGAAAAGGATGACGAAGACGGCGGCGATGAGCGTCCCCGTCGCCTCCGAGATCTTGCCGTCCGTGATGACGTTGAGGATGAATCCGCCGGCGACGAACTGATAGGAGACGATCGAGACGAACGACAGGATGAGGGCGATGGCCCCGAAGAGGCGCGCGGCCGGCCCGTAGCGGACCTCGAGGACGTCGCCGACCGTGTACTGCCCGAAGGTATGGATCTTGGCGGCCAGGAAGTAGATGAGGATGATCCCGACCCAGGCCCCGCCGGCCAGCCACAGGGCCGAGAACCCGGCCTTCGAAGCGAACTCGGCGCCGCTGATGAAAGTCCCGGAGCCGATCCAGGTGCAGATCAGGGTGAAGACCATGACCTGCCACTTGAGGCTCCGGCCGGCGACCATGAACTGCTCCTGGCTCTTGATCCGCCGCGAACGGATGAAGTTGAGGACCGTCAAGGCGACGAGATACGCGAGGATGATGATGAGGTAGGTCGACATCCGCCCTCCTTCGGGCCGGGGTGACCGGCGCTAGACTTCGAGATCGGGCGGCAGCGCGCCGCCCTTTCTTTCGAGCTTGACCGAGAGCAGCCGCGTCATGTTCGGCTCGGCCATGGTCGTGCCGTAGATGTAGTCGGCCACTTCCATCGTCTTGTAGTTGTGGGTGATGAGGATGAACTGCGTCTGGTGCTTGATCGTCTTCAGGAGGTCGAGGAAGCGGGCCAGGTTGACATCGTCGAGGGCTGCGTCGACCTCGTCCAGGAAGCAGAAGGGCGAGGGCCGGTAGCGGAACAGGGCGAAGAGGAAGGCCAGGCTGGTCAGTGATTTCTCGCCGCCGGAGAGCAGGCTCAGGTTCTGGACGCGCTTGCCCGGGGGCTGGGCGACGATCTCGACGCCGCTCTCCAGAGGATTCTCCGGCTCGAGGAGCTTGACCTCGGCATTGCCGCCCTTGAAGAGCGCGGTGAAGAGGTCGGCGAAGTTCTTGTTGACCTGATCCAGGGCCATGAGAAATTGGCCCTTGCTCTCTTCGTCGATCCTGCGGATGGCCTCGACGGTCGAGGTGATGGAGTCGCGAAGGTCCTGACGCTGCTGCGACAGGAACTCGAACCGCTTTTTCTGCTCGATGAACTCCTCTTCGGCCATCAGGTTGACGGCCTTGAAGCGGTTGATCGTCTCGCGGGATTCTTCGAGCTCCGTTTCGACGTCCTGGTCGGTCATCTCGGCCAGGGGCCGCCACTTCTTCGTCGTCCGCCGGGGCTTGATGGCTTCGGCGGGCGGCCCGCCGCCGGCCTCGGGGGCAGCCGCGGCTTCAGTCTCACCGTCGGTCTCACCCGCGGCTTCGACCGCGCCGTTCTCCTCGGTCTCGTCCTCGCCCAGATCCTCCGTCTCGGACTCTTCCGCGGCGGGGGAGGGGATCGTTCCGGCCCCGGCCGTCGGCGCCTCAGCCCGGAGCTCGGCGAGGGTCTTCTTGAGCTCCTGCCAGCACATCTCGTCCAGGTTGACCAGGTCGCGGTCGACCTCGGCCTTCCGGATCTCGTGCCGGACCCGCTCGTTCTTGGCCGCCTCCTCTTCCTCCCGGCTCTTCCTCACGATCGTCTCGAAGCCCTCGACGGCCTTGCGGACCATCTCGAGCTCGGCTTCGGTCGCTTCGAGGCCGTTCTCTGCGGCGGCCCGTTCCTCGCCGAAGGTCTTAGCGCTCTCACGCAGGGCCGCGATCTCCGCGCGGAGGCGGGTCTGGTCCTCGTCGCTCCGCAGGATGTCCGCCTCGAGCAGCTGGATCTTGGCCGCGGCCGCTTCCTTCCGCTTTTCCGCCGCGCGGACCTGATCGCCGAGCCCGTTGATCTTTTCCCGGACCAGATCGAGGCCCGACTTGGCCTCGAAGAAACGCCGCTCGAGCGACGCCTCTTGGGAAGCCAGTCCGGCGTGGTCGCGCTCCCGGCCCTCGATCCGCTCCCGGAGCGATCGGGCTTCGGACTCCCGGATGGCCAATCCCTGACCCGTGCCCTGGAAGTCTTCCTGGAGCCTTTCCTTTTCACCGCGCAGGACCTCGAGCTCGCGGGCGATGATCGACTGGGTCGTCCGGATCTTCTCGCCCTCGCCGAGCCCGTAGCGGTGCTCTCGCTCGCGGTCTTGGAGGACGCGCTCGGTCCGGTCGATCTCCTCGCGGACCGCGGCCAGATCGGCTTCGAGGGCCTCGAGGGCCTTCGTCTTCTCCTCGATCTCCGTGACGACCGGGGCGGCGTCGATCTCGAAGCGGACGGCCTCGGCCTCGAGCTTCCGGATCTCAGACGCCAAGGCGACCGCGCCCTCGGCTTTCTGGCCGAGCTTGAGCAGGCCGGAGGAGAGGAGCAGGTCTCCCGTCGGTGTCAGAAAATTCAGCTCGGGGTGGTCCAGCCAGACGCGAACGGCCTCGCCGGCGTCCCTGACGATGACGGCGTCCTCGAGGCCGGCCAAACGGCCTTTGAGCCGCTCGTCGGGCTCGATGAGGCTCTTGAGCTGACCGATGACGCCGGGCCGTTCCATGACCTCGGCGGGGATGGCCGGACGGGCCGCGGCCGGAATGAGCAGGTAGTTGCCGCGAAGGCCCGGCGGCAGTCCGCCGATGAACTCCTCGGCCG
>JBAVUQ010000336.1:0-13657 GCA_049696855.1 Candidatus Aminicenantales bacterium | reverse complement strand
GGCCCGTGCCGCGGACGGCGCCGAGGTCAACGCCGAGTCCTTTGGCCAACGCCCGGACGCCTGGTGTCGCCAGGACCTCGCCGGGCCCTCCCGGCGCTGCTGCGGTCCCGGTCGGTGCCGGCACGGGAGCGGCGCCCGGGGTGGCGGGTCGGACAGCGGGCTGCGGTTCGGGCGGGCCCGCGGCCAGGCTCTCGCCTTTCTCGCCGATGGTCACGAGCGGTTGTCCGACCTTGACCAGGTCCTTTTCCTTGAAATGGAGCTTGAGGACCGTCCCCGCGTACGGGGATGGCATCTCGACGATGGCCTTGTCGGTCTCGATCTCGGCCAGGGGCTGGTCGGCCTGGACCTGGTCGCCCTCCTTGACCAGCCAGCGGACGATCTCGCCCTCGGTGATGCCCTCGCCGACGTCGGGGAAGCGGAATTCTTTGGCCATGGTCAGTACTCCATGAGCGTGCGGATGGCCCGCTGGACGCGCTCCGCGTTCGGGTAATAGAAGTCCTCACTTTTTTGCAGCGGCACCGTGATGTCCGGCGCGGTGACCCGGACGACCGGCGCCTTCAGGCTCAGCAGGGCCGATTCGCCGATCGTGGCCGCGATCTCCGCTCCGAGCCCGCAGGTCTTCGGCGCTTCGTGGAGGACGAGCGCCCGGCCCGTCTTCCGGACCGACGCCAGGACCGTCTCCCGGTCCATGGGGCTGAGCGTGCGCAGGTCGATGATCTCGACGCCGAGGCCGCCGGACTCGGCGACGGACGCGGCCTCGCGGGCCACCGGGATCATCGCCCCCCAGGCGACGATGGTCACGTCGCGGCCCTCCCGGACGACGGCGGCCCGGCGCAGCGGCACCTCATAGGGCGCTTCGGGAATATCCTGCTTTTCCGCCCGATAGAGCCTGGTCGGCTCGAGAAAGAGAACCGGGTCGTCGCTGCGGATCGAGGCCGCGAGGAGTCCTTTGGCGTCGTACGGATTCGAAGGCACGACGACGGTGAGACCGGGGATATGACAGAAAAGAGCCTCGGTGCTCTCGGAGTGATGTTCGAGCGCCCTGACCCCGCCCCCGTAAGGGGTCCGGATGGTCAGCGGCGCGGTGAACCGGCCCCTCGTCCGGTTCCTCATCCGGGCGACGTGGGAGATGATCTGGTTGAAGGCCGGGTAGATGAAGCCCATGAACTGGATCTCGGGGACGGGCCTGAGGCCGAGCGCGGCCATGCCGAGAGCCGCGCCGATCGCCGCGGACTCGGCGAGCGGCGTGTCCATGACCCGCTCGGGCCCGAACTTGTCGAAGAGCCCCTCGGTCGCCCGGAAGACGCCGCCGTCGCGGCCGACGTCCTCGCCGAACACGACGACCCGGCCGTCCCGCTCCATCTCGCCGGCGAGGGCCCGGTTGATCGCCTGGACCATGGTCATGATCATCGGCGTCCCTCCGGGAGGGAGGCTTTGAGCGCGGCCCGCTGGGCCTCGAGGTCCGGAGGCGCCGCGGCGTAGGTGTAAGCGAAGATGTCGTCCACCGAGGCGGGCGGGCGGGCCTCGGCGTCGGCGACGGCCTTCTCGACGAGGTCCGAGGCCGCGGCCTGGACCTCCTTTTCGTAGGCGTCGTCCCAAAGCCCCTTGCGACCGAGGTACAGCCGGAAGCGGGCCAGGGGGTCGCGCCCTTCCCACTGCCGGACCTCGTCCTTGGTCCGGTACCGCGCGGCGTCGTCCGAGGTCGTGTGGTCGCCCATGCGGTAGGTGTACGCCTCGATGAGGGTCGGACCGCCGCCGCTCCGGGCGATCGTCAGGGCGTCGCGGGCGGCGGCGAAGACGGCCAGAACGTCATTGCCGTCGACCTGGACGCCGGAGAAGCCGTAGGCGAGCGCCTTTTGGGCCAGGGTCGGGGCGGCCGACTGGCGCGTCCGCGGCACGGAGATGGCGAACTGGTTGTTGACGCAGACGAAGACGTTGGGCGTCCGGAAGACGCCCGCATAATTGAGGCCCTCGTGGAAATCGCCTTCCGAGGTCGCGCCGTCGCCGAAGGTCGTGACGATCGCGATCCCGAGCTTCCGGAACTTCGCGGCCATCCCGGCCCCGACCGCCTGGGGGACCTGGGAGGCGACGGGGATGGAGATGGGGAAGATGTTCAGCCCGTCCGGCGTTCGCATCCCGGCTTCGTTCCCCATCCAGAAATGGTAATAATCGGCCAGGGGATAGCCCAGCGTGATAAACGCGCCGAGGTCGCGAAAATAGGGGAAGAACCAATCGTCCGGGGACATGGCCGAGGCCAGGCCGACCTGCGCGGCCTCATGCCCGAGGCTCGGCGCATAGGTGCCGAGGCGGCCCTGGCGTTGGAGCTTGAGCGCCTTGGCGTCGGCGGCGCGCGACCGGGCCATCCGCTCGTAGAGCGTCCGCAGGGTGTCGTCGGGCAGGTTGGGGTCGAGGTCGGGCGCGGCCCGGCCGTCCTCATCGAGAATGCGGAGCCGTTCCCCCTTGAGGGGATCGAACCGTTCGATCATCGACGACCTCCCCGCGGGATGCCGTCCCCCCGCTGGGCGGGCACGGCCTGGACCCGGACCGGCGCTAGCCTTGCTGCAGCGCCCAGTCCTTGAGCTTCTCGAATTCGACCTCGCCGCACATGGCGTCCTTGGTGTCCGTGTTGATGAACGTGGGGACGCGGAGCTGCTGGCCGCACTTCGGGGCGATGGCTTCGCGGTAGCTGCGCATGAGATCGGCGTTCTTCTCGTCGTGCCAGACCTCGAGCCTTTCGAAACGGACCGCCGTCTCCTGTTCGAGCTTGTCCATGAGCGGGAGCATCTTCCTGCAGTGGGGGCATTCACGCCCGAAGAACATGACCAGGTGGGCCATTATTTCCTCCTGACGAAGAGTCCGCACCAACACTCCCCGTCCTTGATGCCCTTGTAGGTCTCATGGATCGGGAAATTGCAGGGGCAGATGAGCTTCAGGTCCTCTTCCCAGTCCTTGGTGCGCAGGCGGCAGGGGCAGAACTTGAAGCCATGGTTCTTCTCGTTCTCGAAGATCCCCGTCAGGAGCAGGTTGACCTTGTCGGCGTCGGGATTGACCTCGAACTCGTTGCCGACGGTGAACCGCTCGATGGCCGTCCGGAAGTCCTCCGTGGCCATGGCCGTGTCCGGCCCGCCGCCGAGGAGCTTGCGGGCCTCTTCGGCCGTGATCTCGACATAGGCGTGGAGGACCTTGCAGGTGGGGCAGAGCTCGGGCGGGGCGACCCCGTAATGGACGTCGTTGCAGACGTAACAGCGCCAGTATCGTTTTTTCATCAGATCCCTCCGGCCATTATTCTCTACGATAATACTAGGAAATAAAGAAGGGGTCAAACATGAGGAGGCCTGTTAAAAATTGATGACGAGGGAGGTCGTCAGGAAGGTGTCGAGCTTCTTCAAGGGGACGGATACGAACAGCCCGGTCGGATCGCCGAGAGGGTCGATGAGGGACAGGGACTGGAGGGCCGGAATGTTCGCGTAGAGGGTCCGCAGGATGACCTTGAGGGCCAGCGACTTGGAGATCGAAGCCGTCACCGAGTTGGCCCAATCGAATCGCCAGTCGGCCGACCGGTTCAGGTTGTCGTCGAAAAGGAACTGGGTCGACAGGAACGAGCTCTCGAGGATCTTCTGGTCGCCGGAGACGGTCAAGCGGAACCCGGCGAAGGACTCCGCGCTCTGTCCGACGTATTGCCGCATCGTGTAGGTCAGGCCGGCCGAGGTCTTGACCTGGGTCCGGGGCCGGCCGACCCAGCCGTAGCCGAAGCCGGTCGTAACGATGACCCGGTCGTCGACGCCGGCGAAGCGGTTGCGGTCCCAGCTCAGGCCGGCCTGGCCGTTAAGCCTCTTGGAGACGCGGCGGTCGTACTGGCCGGCCAGGAGATAGTTCTCGGCGACCTGGCGCGTGACTTTGTTCTCGATGATGGTGAAATCCGTCTCGGTCCCCTGGGCGGTGCGCGTCGTCGTCGTGGCGTTGCTGGTCAGGATATAGCCCCTGAACAGAAGCGCATCGTTGGTCCACTTCCGGGAGAACGTTGTTCCGAGGCTGAGGGCCGAGGTGGCCGTGTTGCCGCCCGTGACGACATAGCTGACCTCGGCCGTGGCCGCCCACGGGTGGAAAAGCCCGTTCTTTTTTTCCTGGCCGTTCACCGCGGCCGGCCCGGCGACGAGCAGGGCCAGCAGTCCGATGACCAGGGCCGTGCCCCGGAGGGTCGAGCGCGAAGCTGTCTTGCCCATGGAAAAGACTCCTTTGAGGAAGGCCTTGACAAACCATTAGAGTCCAGCGGCAAAAACTCTGTCAAGCCTTTTTCCGTTCCGGGCGGAACTTTTTTTGGCTAGCCGCGCGCGGCGTCGAAATACAGGGCGGCGGCCCCGAGGATGGCGATGTTCTCCGTCTCCGAGACTTCGATCTTCAGCCGCTCCCTGGCCAGGGAATAGGCGTAGCTTTGGAAGGCCCGCCACAGGTCGGCCCGGAAGTGACCGTAGGATCTGCTGACCGACCCGCCGAGGACGATGATCTCCGGATCGACGGCGTAGCAGATGGCCTTGACGGCCTCGCCGAGGTGCCGCCCGAACTCGCCGAAGATCTCGAGCGCCTTCGCCTCCCCGCGCCCGGCCCGCTCGGCGACCTCGCGTCCCGATGTGCCGTGGACGCGGCGGAAGAACTGGCCGCTGGCGTAGGCCTCGAAGTTCCGGTCGAGATAGGGGAGCATGCCGAACTCCCCCGCGCCGCAGTTGACGCCCGAGTAGAGCCGGCCGTTGGCGATGATCCCGGCCCCGAGCCCCGTCCCGACGATGAGTCCGACGGCGTTGTCGTACGGTCTGAGCTTGCCGAAGTGCTTTTCCCCCGCCGCGAAGCAATTGGCGTCGTTGTTGACATAGACGGGGAGGCGATAGCGCTCCTCGAGGATGGCCTTGAGGGGGACCTTCTTCCACGAGGGGATGTTCTGGACGTCATAGACCGTGCCCGTCTTGAGGTCGATGATCGAGGGCACCCCGGCGCCGATGCCGGCGACGTCCGGGCCGATGATCGCGTCGACGGCGCTGAACAGGTCTTCGAGGACGTCTCCTTCCGCGCCCTGGCCCCGGACCGGGACCGAGCGGACACCGGCCAGCCGGCCCTCGACGACGAGGCCGGCCCGGACGTTCGTCCCGCCGAGGTCGACGCCGATGACGGCCGGGCCGCTCACGCGGCCTCCTTCTTCTTCTTCATGGCGATCGTCTCGTTGGTGATGAGCGGCCTCGCCCAGAGGCCGATCGACAGGATGTAGCCGAGGGTGAGATAGAGGACGAACATCCCCTGCCGCAGGCCGAGGATGTCGCCCAGGCGGCCGATGATGAGCGGCATGATGGCCCCGCCGATGATGCCCGTGCAGAGGATGCCGGAGAAGGAGCCGTGGTGGCTTGTCACCGAGTTCAGCGCCAGCGAGAAGATGACCGGCCACATGACCGACGCGGCGAAGCCCATGAGCGGGAACATGACCAGGGCCAGCGGCCCGGACCCGAACAGGGCCAGGGTCAGGAAGACGAGCGCCGCGGCCGTGAATCCCAAGAGCACTTTGCGGCTGTCCATGAACTTGAGCAGAACCAGGCCGAGGACGCCGCCGACCGTCATCAGCAGCCAGAACAGGGCCACGCGGTGAGCCCCGACCGTCTGGGGATCGTACTTGTGGTAGGTCAGGAGGAACTGCGAGATCCAATTGGCGATGCCCTGCTCCGTGCCGACGTAGGCGAAGATGCCGAGGAAGAACAGGATGACGGTCCTGTTCTTGAACAGGGCCTTGTGGCTCTCCCAGGCGCCGGCCCGCTCGTCCTCGCTGCGCACGACGACCGGGAAGCGGACGGCGGCCAGCACGACGATCATGGCGATGACGAGGACCGCGAAGACCCAGTAGACCGAGACCCAGGGGAGGGCCGGCGGGACGAGCTTCGACATCAACCCGATCAGGGGCTTCCCCGCGCCGCCGGGCTGGCCCATGTTCCTGACGAAGTAGGTGTAGATGAACGGGCTGAGGAACGAGGCCCCGCCGAAGATGAGCTGGGCCAGGACGGAGTTGAAGGCGTAATGCTCCTCGCCGCCGGCGACGCGCAACAGGGGGTTGATGGCCACCTGGAGAGCGGCCATCCCCGCGCCGATGAGAAAGAGCGAGACGATGGCCGTCGGGTAGCGGGGCAGGGTGGCGAACAGGAGCGCCCCGGCGAAGGCCAGGACGAAGGCCCCGATCATGACCGGCTTCTCCCGGTAGCGCTCGAGCAGCATGCCCGAGGGGATGGACATGACGCCGTAGGCGATGAAGAAGGCGAACGGGAGAAGGGCGACCAGGGTCAGGCTGAGGCTGAAGCTCTTGATGATGTCGGGGACGAGCGGTCCGACGATGTTGGTCAGGAGCGAGATGACGAAGAAGATCAGCATCACCAGCGCCACCAGGCCGACCGAGCGCCGGGAGGCCGGGCTCGCCGGGGTCGAGGGCGTGTTGTCGTTCATGGGTTGCCTCCGCCTTTCAGGGATTAACGGGCTTTCTTATCGCCGGACTGCTCCTTCTCCCGCTGGAGCTCGATGAGGTCGACCGTCTGGGAGAAATCGCCCAACAGCCACTTGGCGAAGTAGTCCGCGCGGAACCAAAACCAGTAGTCGCCCATGTCGCCATAGCCGTGGCGCTGGCCGGGGAAGATGAAGAAGTCGAAGCGCTTGTTGGCCTTGATCAGGGCCGCGGCCAGGCGCAGGGTGTTGGCCGGGTGGACGTTATTGTCGATGTCGCCGGTCGTGATGAGGAGATGGCCCTTCAGGTTCTTGGCGATCTCGGAGTTCTTCTCGATCGAATACTCGTACTTGACGTTGCCGTCCTTGTCCACGACCTCCTTGACGCCGTGGTGCTTTTCGCTCCACCAGCGGTTGTAGATGTTGTTCTCGTGGTTGCCCGAGGAGGACACGGCCACCTTGAAGAAATCGGGGTAGACGAGCATGGCCGCCGTGGACATGAAGCCGCCGCCCGAGTGGCCGTAGATGCCGACCCGGTCGATGTCGATGTAGGGATGGAGCGTCGCCAGCTCCTCGACGGCCCGCTTCTTGTCGGCCAGGCCGTAGTCGCGGAGGTTGCCGTAGCCGTAGTTGTGGTACCACTTCGACCGCGACGGGTGGCCGCCCCGGTTGCCGACCTCGATGACGACGAAGCCGAGCTGGGCCAGGGCGACGTTGGCGTTGCGGGGCACGAACGTCTTGGAAACGCTCTCGGTCTGGGGCCCGGGATAGACGTAGGCGATGATGGGGTACTTGGCGCTCTCGTCGAAATCGAACGGCTTGTACATGACGCCGTAGAGGTCGGTGACGCCGTCGTCGGCCTTGACCTTGAACGGCTCGGGATACTTGAACCCGGCGGCCAGGAGGGCCGAGACATCGGTCGCCTCGAGCTCGAGGACGAGGTTGCCGGCCGCGTCGCGGAGCTCCGACCTCGGCGCCTGGTCGACCCGCGAGTAATTGTCGATGAAGAACCGGGCCCCGTCGTTCATGTCGGCGTTGTGCGAGGCGTCGCCCTTGTCGAGCGGCTTGAGACCCGTCCCGTCGAGGGCCACCCGGTACAGGCGGGTGTCGTAGGGATCCTCGCCGGGCTCCCGGCCGCAGGCCGCGAAGTAGAGGACCCGGGCCTTCTCGTCGACCCTTTCGATGCCCTGGCCGACGAACTCGCCCGAGGTGAGCTGGGCCTTCAGCTTGCCGTCGCCGTCGTAGAGGTAGTAGTGGCCCCAGCCGTCGCGCTCGGACCACCAGATCATCTCCTGGCCGCCGCCGAGGAGTTGCAGGTCCTGGATTTCGACATAGGTGTTGAGCCGCTCCTCGATGAGGACCTTGACCTCGCCCGTGGCCGTATCGGCGACGCAGACTTCGTAGCCGTGGAGGTCGCGCGTCTGGCGGCCGAAATAGAGCTTGTCCGGGGTGTCCGAGAGCCACCGGGCCGGCGGCGGGAACTCGCGCTCCCGGTCGAGGGCCCGGCGCGGCGCCATGAAGATGTTCAGGGTCGGGTCCTTGAACTTCTCCGCCTTGACCTTGACCTTGGCCTTGGTCGCGAGGTCGAAGACGAGGATCTCGGGCTGGGGCTGGTTCTCCTCGCCGGGCATCTCGTAGCGATAGGTCTCCAGGGTCGGCCGGGGATCGGCCAGCGAGTTGATGACCCAGAGGTCGGCGACCTTGCGCTCGTCGCTGCGCTCGAGGGCGATTCTCTTCGAGTCCTTGGACCAGACGATCAGGCCGGCCGGCCGGCGGAAGTCCTTGCGGTCCTTCTCGTCCTTCTGGTATTCCTTGATCTCCTCGCCGTTGAGGTACCGGGCGTAGGAATAATGCTCCTCGCCGTCCGTCGTCAGCTGTTCTTCTTTGACGGCCTTGTCGTCGGCCTTCTTCTGGGCCAGCTTGAAGCTCTCGGCGTCCATCATGAACAGGTTCTCCCCCCGGGCGAAGATGATCGTCTTTTCGTCGGGAGAGACCGAGGCCCAGCGCGGCCGCTTGTCAGGGGCCCTGTAGTCCTCGATGAGCGCGAGCTTGCCTGAGGCCAGATCGTATGTGAAGCCCAGGGTCTTGGTCTTCGGCTCCTCCTTGGGCTTCTCGGCCTCCTTATCCTTATTCTTCTGGGTATCCTGCTCCTTTTCCTTCTCTTTCTCCTTGTCCTTCTCCTGGACCTCCTCCTTGGCGATCTCGGAGGCCTTGACGATCTTGCCGTTGACCGAGATGTCGTTGTCCTTGGGGACCTCGATCTCGAACCGGAGGGCCGTGTCCTTCTTGATGAACCTGATCGTCTTGATCGGCAGGTGCTGGGCGTCATAGGGGGAGAGGAGGATACGGGTCAGCTGGGCGGCCATCTTGGCGTTGTCGAACAGGGGCTTCTTCGTCCTGGCGGCCGGATCGACGATCGTCCACTTCCGGCCCTGGCTCGTCTCGTAGCTGTACCAGAAGCGGTCGCCCGTCTCGAGCCAGTGCGGCGACACGGCCGTGTCAAAGACGAGCTTGCCGACCTTGGCCGGCGTCCAGCGTGAAGCCAGGTCGTAGTTGGCCTTCCTGGCCTCGGGTCCGGCGGCGCTGGCGGGAACGACCAACGCGAAACCCAGAACGAACAAGAGTGCCGCCGCCAGAGAGATGACGTTTCGACCGTAGATGCATGGACGCATGGATAGGACCTCCTTCGGGGATCGGGCAAGACCGCGATTATAGCAAAATCGGGAACTTAACAGAATGCCGTCCGGTCAATCGTTTCCGAACAGCTGGATGCCGACACAAACCATGACCCGGGCACCGCCCAATTTGATGGGCTGGGGTCCCGTCAGGTCGGAGCTCAGGTCAGAGACGCGGGCGAAAACGTAACCGAATCTCACTCCGAAGAACACCCTCTCGTCTTCGGGGGCGAGCAGGATGGCGCCATCCGCCGCGAATCCCCGTTGCTGTCCTTTGATCCAGCCGTCCAACGCATCCTCCCGGAAGTTCAGGCCAGCCACTCCTGCCCCCGCTTCGAAGCACAGCATCCGGGAGACCCTCAGGAGGTAACCGAGACCGACGGAGACATAGCTCTGCGTGGCGCGGGTATCGAGCTCGAGCTGAGGCGTCGTCCCGGACTTTGTGAACTTCGCGGCGCTCGCCGTCAGGCAGAGCCCGGAGAACAACCGGATGGCCCCGGAGATCTCGGGATAGATCGCCTGATTCCCATAGGTCAGCCGATAGCTTTCGTCCGCGGGGCGGAGGTAGCTCGCACCGATGGACAGAAAGAGACGGCTCTCGGCGGACGCCGTGGTCAGGAGGACGAGAACGGCCGGAACGATGAGCAACTTTTTCATGGCATCTCCCCTAGATCGTGACGGCGTTCGATTCGCTGATCACGTTGCCCAAGGCGTCGAGGGCGGCGACCCGATAGGAATAGACCGTCCCGTTCTCCAGAAAGGCGTCGTTGTAAGTCCAGCTGGATCCGTCGGCCGCCGATCCGGCGACTTGCGCCAGGACCTGGTAATCCAGGGCTCCGACCTTTCTATAGATAACGTACTTGTCAACCGGGACCGAGGCGGGGTTGACGACAGTGACCGTGAGCTTTCCGTACGGCCTCTGGATGATCCAGGCTTTTTCGACGAGCCTTTCGGCGCTGAGGCCCAGGGTTATCGAGCCCTTGGACTGCGTGACGGTCACGTCTTTGGGACTGCCCAGGGCTCCGGCGGCGGTGACGCGGATGATCCCTACGCGGGGCGAGGCCGTCCGGTTGGCCGAGAAGGCCGCGGTGATCGTCCCCGCGTTCGTACCGCTCGTGCCCGACGAGATCGTCAGCCAGTCCCCGCCCGCGACCACCGCGGCCGTCCAACCCATCGTCCCTCCGCCCGAGTTGGAGACGGCGAACGTCGTCGTCCCCGCGAGGAATGGGACGTCCCGGTTGTCCGGGGTGACGGATAGAGCGGGGCTCGTTCGAATGGTCAAACCGACCGCCCGGGTCGTCGTCCCGTTGCCGTTGGTGGTGTTGGTGAAGGTCACCGTGTCGTTATATGTCCCGTCCGAGAGGGCGTTCGCCCAATTATTGACCGATACCGTGACCGTGGTCGAGGCGCCGGCGGCCAGGGTGCCGGAGGCGGCTGATAAGGTCGTCCATGTCTGGGTTTTTGCCGCCGTCCAGGAGATGACCGCCCCCCCCGTGTTCCGAAGGGTGTAGTCCTGACTCGATGGGGTGAACGGTCCCCCCACGTATCCGGACGAGACGAATCCTCCGGCCGGGGTCACTGAAAGCACCCCCGGCGCGGTGACCGTCAGGCTCACCACGCGGGTCGTATTGCCGTTGCCGTTGGTCGCGTTGGTGAAGGTCACCGTGTCGCTGTAGGCCCCCGCGGCCAGGGCGTTGGCTCCCGTGTTGATGGATACCGTGACCGTTGTCGAAGCGCCGGCGGCCAGAGCGCCGGAGGCGGCTGACAACGTCGTCCAGGTCTGGGTTTTTGCCGCCGTCCATGAGATAGACACCCCCCCGGTGTTCTGGAGGGTATAGGCCTGGCTCGAAGGGGTGAACGGCCCGCCCGCAAGGCCCGTTGAGATTAACCCGCCGGTCGGTATTACCGAGAGCGCCCCCGGCGCCGTGACGGTCAAGGTCACAGCACGGGTCGTGTTTCCGTTGCCGTTGGTCGCGTTGGTGAAGGTCACCGTGTCACTATAGGCACCCGCCGCCAGGGCGTTGGCCCCCGCGTTGATGGACACGGTGACCGTTGTTGAAGCGCCGGCGCTGAGCGTGCCGGAGGCGGAGGACAGCGTCGTCCAGGCCTGGGTTTTCGCGGCCGTCCAGGAGATGGACGCATTGCCGGAGTTCCGGAGGGTGTACGCCTTGCTCGAAGGAGTGAACGGCCCGCCTGCAAGGCCCGTCGAGACTAACCCGCCGGTCGGGGTCACCGAAAGCACCCCGGCGAGCAGAGCCGCGCCCGCCTGGGTGACGGTAGCAACGACGCTGGGGATTCCGGTATCGGCCGGATTGACCTGGATCGATCCCGTCCTCGGGGCCGGGTCCGGATTGCCCGGGAAAGCGGCCGTGATCGTTCCGGCGATGCTCCCGCTCGCCCCGGATGCTATCGATAGCCAAGCTTGTCCGGAGGTCACAGTCGCCGTCCAATCGACCCTGCCCGTGCCGCTCTTGGCTACGGCGAAAGTCGCGGTTCCTGCCGCGTAGGGAACCTCCTGGTCCTGCGGTGTTACGGTCAGGGAGGCCGGGATGAGCGGGATCGGTCCCGCTCCGAAGTAGATGTCCGAGTCGGTGATCCTTCTTGCCCAGATGGCACCGGCGAACTCGGCTCCGTCCGGACCTCGCATCGGCAGGACGACGACCGGCCCGAGCGCCACCGAGCCTGCGTCCTCTTGATAGGCGCTTTCTGTCGTCCAGGCGCCGGGTTCGGAGGCCTTGCAGCTCAGCACGAGGACCCGGGCGTTCTCCTCGATGTAGGACGCGAAGAACGTCGCCGTGCCCATCCCGTCCGATGCCCGCACGTCGGGTGAGCTCTCCTCGGCCGCCGTCGAGGCCAAGCTCATGCCCATCGTCCATCTCCTCCCCGAGTCGGTGGAGGCGGCCAGTCCAATGTCACGGCCGGACTCCGCGTCCCCGTGTTCGTAGACGACGATGACCGTGCGGTTCTTCGCCGCGATCCGGGGAGAGGAATCGGACCGGTCGTCCGCATGCGTTACGAAGACGGGCCGAGACCAGGACGCGCCGAAATTCGAGGATGTCGCGACCGCGATTCCGGTGGACAGCCCCTGGGGACATGAGTAGGCGACGTGCAACGCATTCAGGTCCGGATCGAAGGCGATCGCCGTTTCGACGACCTCTTCTCCCGGCCCCGAAAAAGAGCCGATGGTCATAGCCCGGCTCCAGGTTGTGCCCAGGTCCTGACTGGCCCTGAACTGGACCGAACGGACCTGACCGTCCCGCTCGGCATAGACGATATAGACGTAGGGAGCGGGATAAGCCGTGCGATCGGTCGCCACGGACGGATTCCTCTGATCGGCACGGCTGAGCGCCACGGGGAATTCGGCATCCGTGGCCAGGTCCTCGGTCAAGCGGGCGAAAAAGATGTCGCCATCCCCGGCATCCCAATCTTTCACGAAAGCCATGCCGAACGAATGGTCCGAGACCTGCCGAAGGGAGGGATGCGTCCAGGCCCGGCCGTCCCCCATGACCATCGTGTCGGGCCAGGTCAGGCCTCGGTCGGAGCTCTTCCGGACGCGGATATCCCGCGGCCAATCGCCCGCCCATTGCTCGGCGGCCGAAAAGATCGTCATATTCCCGGTGTCCGAGCTCCGGACCTCGGCGGACGGATTCTTCTCGTGCTCTGGGGAGATGAAGACAGGACTTGGTCCTTCGCTCCCGCCGAACTCCTTGGCATACGGAACGGCGCCTTCGATCTGGTTCGAAAGGGAGGACGCGGCGATCTTGACCGCGATCGCGGGATCGTCGGCCGCGTCCGTGGGGAATAGCTGTGCGAAGATCCGCGCGGCGCTCTCGAGGTCCCCGATCGACCGGAAATGTCTTAATCTCAGGCCGAGCCGGTGGACGACGGAGTCCTCGTCCCGGGTATCGGATTGGCTGGCGGACCGTCCCGGAGGCGGGAGGATTCGCGCCTTGCCAATCCTATCCTGGGTTTGTCCCGTATCCTGGAACAGGGCGAATACGGCCAGGACCAAGATCGATAGAAATGCCCCTTTTTTTGAAGAACGATCCCCCATGATCCTCTCTCCTCGCTTCCAGAGTGTCGGTCTCCGAAGGCGCCTCGCCTGGAAGTGGCCTCGATAAACACCGGGGCCTTGCGGCCCGGCAATGCGGAATCATAGCACAGGCCCGGGCCAAGTCAACTCGCCGTGCCGTCCTCATCCGCCGCCGCGGAAGCTCAGAATAATGCCAGGGAATATTCCCTGAGGCGGGCCTGGCGGCGCCGGGCGTCCGGCATGCGGCCCTCGAGCTCGGTCCAGAAGGCCCGGCCATGGCCCCGGACACGGGTGTGGACGAGCTCGTGGAGGATGACGTAGTCGGAGAGGTCCGGCGGCACGACGGCGAGGAACGCGTTGAGCTGGATGCGGCCGGTGCGGGAGGCGCTGCCCCAGAGCGTGCCCTGGCACCGGACGGTCAGGCGCCCGGGACTGTAGCCGTGCTCGCGGGCCAGAGCGTCAAGGCGCCCGGCGAGGGCGGCCC
>JBAVUQ010000335.1:0-3607 GCA_049696855.1 Candidatus Aminicenantales bacterium | reverse complement strand
GTAGAAGAAACGACCGTGTAGCCTTGCCATGTTACCCTCTACTTATGGATTTTCTCTGCTCTGAAAACGTTATAGTTCCAGGGCCTTATCTTCTGTCTATGACGTTTACTCCCAACGAGCTCGATATCTCTTGACCTGAAGAAACCCGTCCCGATCCTCAGCCAGGCTATAGAGCTTTCCTTTCCGCCATGAGAGTGGCGCGCCCTCAAGGACAACCTTTGCGAAGAAATAGCCTTCTTTATTGAAGACATCGTAGAGGGGATTTCCGTTCTTGTCCCTTTCGTAGGTCCGGACGAAAATCCGTCCTTCATCATCGACATGGAAAGCCCGAAAAGGCGGGTAGTTATCAGGAAAATCATATTTAGCTTCCGGTGCAAGTTGGCTGAGAATGGTCTCTTTATCTGCATCGGAGATTCGGAGAGGGCGAAAGTCCTTGAGGATCCTTCGTTTGACGAGTCCATTTATGTCCGAGACCGTCAGGATATAACGGTCTGTGACCCCCCAGACCACGGAATCATCAGATTGAACGGCATAGAACGTGATCGCGGGAAAAGGACTCAGGATATCCGAATCCGAGGGCATGACGTATTCATGGCGGCGTATCAGAGAAAGGATATTTAATGAGGGATCATAGACTCTGAGTTCCTTGACGAATTTCGGAGGTCCGCCGTTCGGCATGTTCGTTTCGGCAACGAGATTGCCCTTTGAGTCGGGGATGGGCGCTCCCCAAAACATCGCTGTCTTCTGTCTGATAAACGTCCCGTCAAGATCGAAATAGGACAGACGCCCTAAGCTGGAGACCAACACTTCCTTGTCGGAGATGATATGCATGCCGTTCGGCGGGCCGAACTCCCCGGGTCCCTGCCCCTTTCGGCCAAAACTCTTCAGCGGTTCTCCCGCCCCGTTGAACTTCTTGATTTGACAAGCTCTCCGATCCAAAACGTAAATATCGCCTGAGCTATCGCTTTGGATCGCTCCGATATCTTCGAAGTGGAAGCCGCTCTCTTTTTCAAAGAGTCCTATCGTCAGCTCTTCCTCAAGAGTCAGTTTCGAAGGCCCCTGATTCGCCACGGGCTTGGTGGGGTTACGGATGACTGCCACACCGTCCTCTTTCCCAACAGCGGTTTTTTGCGCGGTCAGGTAACTGATACCGATAAACAGAACGCAAAGGCACCCTGCGGCTGTTTTTTCCCAGCTCCATCTCAGTCTTTTCATTGGACTCTCCTAAGGATGCTTTCTCCCGAATTCACCTAACCTCGCGAATCTGGACCTCAAACGATTCTGGGATCCCCCGACCACCCTTCGAATAACATGGGTTACCTTTCTCTTTCGCTTCTCAGGAACTCCTCTATCCGATGGATTTCGCGATTGCTGATATCCCCTCCAGAGATCAAGCACTTGACAAGGTCGAGGCAGGAACCGTCAAAAACCCGCTTTCGGATACCCTTCATGATGTCGACCTTCGCCGTCTCCCCGTCCTTTATCGGGAAATATACGAATGTCCGGTTCACTTCTCGATGAGAAAGCCAACCATACTTCTCTAAACGCCGGACTTGAACCTGGATCGTCGCTCTCTTTAGGTTCTTCGGCCGCCGCGCGTTCGCAGCCTCAAGCACTTCGCTGATGGTCGCCTCCCCCTTTTCCCAGATATAGTTCATGATTTCCAGGTTCGCATCGGAGATCCTGCCGCCCTTTTTCATCATGAAAACCTCTTTCAATCTTCTATGATGACAGATGACATCATCTTTATAAATGACAGTCGTCATCATGTCAAGATATCTCTTGCGATAGTGGTATCGCCAGCCCAGTTGGCCAGACTCGGTACCACTAACGATATCCCTTTGGGATGCCATTTTTATGAAGGAAATAAGATAGAAATTCTAGCTCAAGAGCGGGCAAAACCCCATCAGGTCGCTTAACGAACGGGCTGCCGAGGTCGTGACGGCGCTCAAGGCAAAGGCGACAGGGGGGTTGGAATCCTTGCTTCCCAGCCAGTTCTTCTCCCTCATTTTCCCCTGATAATCCGGAAATTGCGTTTTTCCCCTTTTAGACACCATTAGTAGGACGTCACGAAACTCATAATTGAGCCAAGCTGGGAAGAAACGATTTCACGTAGCGGATTGACTTTTCAGATGGAGCTTGACAAAGAGCCGAAAATATTTATGCTTAGCTCAACGGGAACTTCTGATGGGATTTGTTTTGATCAAGGGATCATTCGCGCTTCTAGAAATCGCAACGGAAATAAAGGTGGGCCTATGAAGAATGTGTTTAAGCCTGCAATATTAGCCTTTTCGCTTTTAGCGTTGCTTTCTACCTGCGGGAGTAAGGAAACAACACCCCCCCCGTCAATTAGCGTGACGCTGAGTCCCAATGCCGCCAGCGTGCACGTCACCCATACTTTACAGTTGACTCCCGCCGTGCACAACTCCACGAATGGTTCAGTGACCTGGAGCCTTAGCGGCTCCGGATGTAGCGGCGCCACCTGTGGCACGATCAGCACCACCGGCCTCTATACAGCCCCCGCGAGTGTCCCCAACCCCGCTACCGTGACGGTTAAAGCTACCTCCGTTGCCGATGCCTCTAAGTCGGCGAGCGCCACGATCACCATTCTACCGGCCGTCGTGGTCAGCGTCTCGCCCCCCGATCAATCACTCGATCTTTGCGCGACTTTGCAGTTCACCGCCACAGTCCAAAACGCCATCGACAGCAGCGTAACCTGGAGCATTTCCGGCCCTGGCTGCACTGGCACTGGGTGCGGCACCATCTCGACAACGGGCCTCTATACGGCGCCGTGCGCAGCGTCCACAATGCTGACAATTACGGTCACGGCCACTTCGGTTGAGGACCCGGCCATATCGTACTCCTTGACTGTGACGATCATCGCCAATGCATGGACCTGGGTATCCGGCAATAACATAAGAGAACAGGCGGGCGTCTATGGAACAAAGGGCACAGCCGCACCGTCAAACGTCCCGGGGGCAAGATCATCCGCTGTATCCTGGATCGATTCCAGTGGCAAACTCTGGCTCTTCGGGGGAGATGGCCCCGATTCGGCTGGCAGTCTAGGCTATCTCAACGACCTATGGAAGTTTAACCCGGCAACCCTTGCATGGACCTGGGTATCCGGCAGTAACATAAGAGAACAGGCGGGCGTCTATGGAACAAAAGGCACAGCCGCACCGTCAAACGTCCCGGGGGCAAGATCAGCCGCTGTATCCTGGATCGATTCCAGTGGCAAACTCTGGCTTTTCGGAGGATATGGCGATGATTCGGCTGGCGCTTGGGGCTGTCTCAATGACTTATGGAAGTTTGATCCGGCAACCCTTGAATGGATCTGGATATCCGGCAGTAATACTGTATATCAGGCAGGTATCTACGGAACAAAGGGAACAGCCGCTCCATCCAACGTCCCCGGGGCGAGAGAAGGGGCTGTATCCTGGATCGATTCCAGTGGCAGACTCTGGCTTTTCGGGGGATATGGCGATGATTCGGCTGGCGCTACGGGCTATCTCAATGACCTGTGGAAGTTTGATCCGGCAACCCTTGAATGGACCTGGATATCCGGCAGTAATACTGTATATCAGGCAGGTATCTACGGAACAAAGGG
>JBAVUQ010000334.1:0-1514 GCA_049696855.1 Candidatus Aminicenantales bacterium | reverse complement strand
CGGTCATGCCGCCGACAAAGCCCTTGAAGGCGAACATGTAGACGCCGGCCGAGATCAGGCCGACGAGCCCCGCCGCGAGCATCTTGGCGGTGATGATCGAGGTCCGCTTGATGGGCACGGTCAGGAGTGTCTCCAGGGTCTTGTTCTGCTTCTCCATGGCTACGGCCGAGATGACCATCTGGGAGGAATAGATGACGATCATCATCAGGACAATGGGAATGAGCAGGGACTGTTGGGACATCATACCGGCCACGTCCATGGCCTTCCCCTCGGCCACGTGGTCCCGGACGACGACGTAGTCCTTGCTCTTGATCGGCTTCTTCAGGCTCTGCGGATCGAATTCCGGAAGCTTGGCCTTGAGGAAGTTGTTGGAGATGACGTTATTCAACGCGGAGATGACCCCGTCCACGACGATCTGGCCCCGGGCACCGATGAGAGAAAACGTCCTCATGAACGAATAGGTCTCGATCTCGCTCGGCTTGAGCTCGGTCAGGGAATCGCCGAAGCCCTTGGGGATGACCACGAGCAGCTTTGAGTCGTTCGCCTTGGACGCCTCGATGGCCTGCTCCTTGGTCTTGCCCGACTGGTCGATGATCTTGTACCGGGCCGATTCGAGGCCTTTGAGCAGGGCCTGGGAGCCCGCGGAGCCATCCTCGTCGAGAGCCGAGATGGTCTGGACGCCGACGATCTTCTGGACCTCCTTCTTGCTGACCTGTCCGATGAAATTGTAGATGACGACCATGAAGAGCAGCGTGAAGACGAGCTGCTTGGTCACCAGCTCCTTGATCTCTTTTTTGAGCAGGTTGGCGAATTTTTTCATCGGACGGAACTCCTGAAGACCTCTTCCAGATTCTTGGCGCTGTGCTTGTCCTTGAGCTCCTGGGGCGTCCCCGAGTCGAGGATGCGGCCCTTGTCGATGAGAGCGACCCTGTCGGACAGGAACTCGATCTCGAGCATGTTGTGGGAGGAGAGAAGGACCGAGGTGCCTTCCTTGACATAACGGCGGACGATCTCCCGGACCTCGAGGGCGTTGAGGACGTCGAGGCCCGAGGTCGGCTCGTCGAGGATGGCCAAGACCGGCTTGGTCATCAGGGCCCGGGCCAGGAGGAGCTTCCGGGTCATGCCCTTGCTGTAGGTGCCGACCTTGGTCTTTAGCCGGTCGCCGAGTGGGTCGCCGAGCGCGGTGATGGCCACGGCCCGGTCGACGAACTCCTTTTCCTCCTCCGGGGTCCGGGCGTAGAAGTTGGCCATGAAATGGAGGTAATCCAGGCCTTTCATGTCCTTGTAGGCGCCGGCTTCCTCCGGCAGGTAGCTGATCTTCTCCCGGACGAGATCGGGTTCCTTGCAGAGGTCGTGCTCGAGGAAAGTGACCTCGCCGGCGGTGGCGGTGAGGAGCGTGGCGACGATGCGGAGCGTCGTCGTCTTGCCGGCCCCGTTCGGGCCGATCAGGGCGAAGACCTCCCCGGCGCGGACCTCGAAGTCGATGCCGGCCAGGGCCATTTGAGCGCCGTAGG
>JBAVUQ010000333.1:0-1847 GCA_049696855.1 Candidatus Aminicenantales bacterium | reverse complement strand
CCGAGATCATCGAGATGGCCCACGCGCTTCTCGGCAAGCTCGGGGTGAGCGGGACCGAAACCCTGGTCAATTCGGTCGGCTGCCGGGCCTGCCGCCCGGCCTACAGCGCCGCCCTGCGCGAGGCCGCGGCCAAGCGCAAGTCCGAGCTCTGCGTCGATTGCCAGCGGAAGGCCGAGACCAACCCGCTCCGGATTTTCGACTGCAAGGTCGAGGCCTGCCGGAAGATCGCCCGCTCCTTCCCGCTCATCCAGGAATTCCTCTGCGACGAGTGCCGGGACCATTTCCGCAAGCTCCTCGCCTGCCTCGACGTCCTGAAGATCGCCTACCGCGTGGACCCGCGACTTGTCCGGGGCCTGGATTATTACACCAAAACAACGTTCGAGATCGTCTCCGGCGGCCTCGGCGCCCAGAACGCCCTGCTCGGCGGAGGACGCTACGACGACATGATGAAGGACTTCGGGGGGCCGGATATCTGCGGCACCGGGTTCGCCATGGGCATCGAGCGGATGCTCTCGGTGGCCGAGCTCGCCGTTCCAGCCAGGAAGATGCTTTACCTCGCCTACCTCGGCGAAGAGGCCAAGCTGGCGGGATTGGACCTGGCCCGCTATTTCCGGTCGAACGGCGTCGAGTGCCTGGTCGAATACAAGGACAGGGGCATGAAGGCGCATTTCGGCCGGGCCAACAAGCTCCGGGCGTCCTGGGTCCTCATCGTCGGCGAGAACGAATTGAAGAGCGGCCGCTTCGGCCTCAAGGATATGGCCGCCGGCACGCAGTCCGAAGGCACCCGCGAGGACCTCCTGGCCCTCCTCCTGAGAAGCTAGCCGCCCGGGGATCCCATGAACAATTCCGACAAGACCGCCGCGACGCTGAAAAGAACGGACTACTGCGGCGCCCTGCGCGCCTCCGACGAAGACCGCGAAGTCGTCCTCTGCGGCTGGGTCCACAAGACCCGCGACATGGGCCATCTCGTCTTCGTCGACCTGCGCGACCGCGAGGGCCTGGCCCAGGTCGTCTTCCAGTCCGACCGGCCGGAGCTCGCCGAAGAGGCCAAGAAGCTCCGCGGCGAATTCGTGGTCGGGGTCCGCGGCCGCGTCCGCCGCCGCTCCTCCATCAACAAGGACATCCCCACGGGCGAGGTCGAGGTCGAGGCCCTCGAGCTTCGCGTCTTCGCCCCCTCGAAGACGCCGCCTTTCGTCGTCGCCGATCCGCCCCAGGCCTCCGAGGAGCTGCGGCTGAAATACCGCTACCTCGATCTGAGACGGCCCAAGATGCAGGGCCACATCCGCCTGCGTCACGAGGCCTCGCTGGCCGCCCGGAACTACTTGAGCCGGCACGGCTATCTCGAGATCGAGACGCCCATCCTGGCCAACCCGACTCCTGAGGGGGCGCGCGACTTCCTTGTCCCGAGCCGCATCTATCACGGCCGATTCTACGCCCTGCCCCAGTCGCCCCAGCAATTCAAACAGACCCTGATGGTCGCCGGATGCGACCGCTATTTCCAGATCGTCCGCTGCTTCCGGGACGAGGCCCTGCGGGCCGACCGCCAGCTCGAATTCACCCAGATCGACATCGAAACCAGCTTCATCGACCGCGAGGATTTCTTCGCCCTCAACGAAGGCCTCATGGAGGCGCTCTTCGCGCTCGTCGGCCGCAAGGTCGAGCGGCCGTTCAGGCGCCTTCCCTATGCCGAGGCCATGGAGAAGTACGGCTCGGACAAGCCGGACCTGCGGGTGCCCCTCGAGATGCGCGACCTCACGGCCGTCGCCCGGGCGAGCTCCTCCGAGATCCTCAAGGCCGTCCTCGGCGTGGGCGGCGAAGTCAAGGGCTTGCTCGTCCCCGGAGCCGGC
>JBAVUQ010000332.1:0-6780 GCA_049696855.1 Candidatus Aminicenantales bacterium | reverse complement strand
TTTATCGCTTTCGACAATGCTGCCGAAAAGGAAATGGGGAATTGGTATTGTGTCCCCGATTTTGCTAACCTATGCGACCAAGCATGGACAGGAGATTCCTCATGAGAAAAGCCCATCGACCCGGCTTGAATGTCGCCTTGCTGGCGATCACCATGACGGCCGGCGCCGCGATCGTCTTGAGCGTCGCGGCCCAGACCGGCCCGGGAGGCCACACCCCTAAAGCCAACCTTCACTCGCAGGCCCAGCCGGCCGCCGCTCAACCTCAGGCCAAGAACCCCTACGCGCCGGATACGGTCGAGCCGGGGTCGGTCGAAGCCATCGCCAAGGACACGACCGAGCCGCGCTTCGGCAATCCCTGGGTCGCCTACCTGCCTGATTCGGCCACCGTGCCCTCGCCGGCCGAGTACCTCGGCCACGCCGTCGGCGGCGCCGGAGAGCTCTCCTCGACGGCCAAGATCTACGGCTACTTCCGCAAGCTCGCCGAGACCTCGCCACGCGTCCGGGTCGAGACGATCGGCAAGACCGAGGAAGGGCGCGAGATCCTCCTGGCCGCCATCGCCGACGAGGACGGCATCCGCGACCTGGCCCGCCTCAAGGCGGCGACCGCCGCGCTGGCCGATCCCCGCAAGACGACACCCGAGGCCGCCGAAGCCATCATGGCCTCCGCGCGCCCCGTCTACTATTTCAACGCCGGGCTCCATTCGACCGAGACCGGCAGTCCCGAGATGGTCATGGAGCTGGCCTACCGCCTGGCCGTGTCCGATCAGCCCATGATCCGCAGGATCCGCGGCGAGGTCCTCGTCCTGATCAACCCCGTCTCCGAGCCTGACGGCCGCGACAAGCAGGTCGACTGGTTCTATCGCTACCTCAAAGGCAGGACCGACTTCGACAACCTGCCGCCCGAGTCGCCGCCGTACTGGGGCTTCTACGTTTTCCACGACAACAACCGCGACTCGCATCAGGAGGCCCTGCAGCTGTCCAAGGCCGTCGGCCGGATGTTCTTTGATTATCACCCGACGATCGTCCACGACCTCCACGAATCGATCCCGCTCCTGCAGACCTGGAACGGCACCGGGCCGTTCAACCTCAACATCGA
The DNA here is from genome assembly GCA_049696855.1 of Candidatus Aminicenantales bacterium. GTDB lineage: Bacteria > Acidobacteriota > Aminicenantia > Aminicenantales > Saccharicenantaceae > RBG-16-66-30. The sequence continues at coordinate 5,684 of JBAVUQ010000332.1, read as the reverse complement.
CCCGATCCTGCTCAACGAGTGGTTCGCCATGTCGATGGCCGAGCTCGGCGCGCTGACGTCGGCGGGCATGCCCGGCGTCTGGACGTGGGGCTTCAGCGACGGCTGGGAGCACGTCTTCCTCGATTCGATCGGCGTCAACCACAACAGCATCGGCCGCGGCTACGAGACGTTCGGCAACGGCACGGCCGAGACGGTCGAGCGCATCCTGCGGCCGAACGAGGAGCGCTACGCGGGGAAGCCGGTCACGAGCCAGGAGTGGTACCGGCCCATGCCGCCGCCGCGCAAGTTCATGTGGTCCCTCCGCGACAACACGAATTACATGGAGAGCGGCTGTCTGGCCGCGCTCGATTACACGGCCAAGAACGCCAAGGAGATGCTCCGCGATTTCTACCGCAAGGGCTACAACTCGTGGCAGAAGGGCGTCAAGGGCGGGCCGTACGCGTTCGCCATCCCCGCCGACCAGGGCGACCGGCGCCGCGTGGCCGACATGGTCGACCTGCTGATGCGCCACGGCATCGAAGCCGGGCGGGCGACGGCGGCGTTCAAGGTCGCGGAAGGGGAGTTCCCCGCGGGGACGTACGTCGTGCGGCTCGATCAGCCGTATCGGAATTACGCCGTGGACCTGCTGACGTTCCAGGCCTTCCCGCCGGACGCCGCGTATGAGCCTTACGACGACGTGTCGTGGTCGCTTCCGGCCCACTACGGGCTCGAGGCCAAGCGCATCGACGACGCCAAGATCAAGGACGTGCCTCTCGAGGGGCTCAAGGTCGGCTTCGGGACCGAGGGGAACGTGAGCGGCGGCGCGGGGCCGGTCGTCCTGCTGAAGGACGCGGGCCAGGAGGGATTGCTCGCCCTGCGCGCCCGTCTCGCCGCGTTCAAGGTCGAGATCGCCGAGAAGGCGTTCAAGGCCGGCGATAAAGATTATCCGGCCGGGTCATGGATCATGGCCGACCAGAAAGGGCTGGCCGATGCGGTCAAGCGGGCCGCCACCGAGCTGGCGCTCGATTTCGAAAGCGCCGCGGCGGCGCCCGATGTCGCGCGCCACGAATCGAGGCTGCCGCGGCTGGCGGTCTGGCACACCTGGGCGGATACGGAAGCTGTCGGCTGGGTCCGCTATGTGCTCGACCGGGAAAAAGTCCCTTACGCGTACATCCGCGACGAAGACGTGCGTGCCGGGCGCCTCAAAGACCGCTACGACGTCATCATCTTCGGCCATAACTATCTCGACCTGCAGGACCAGATCCTGGGGATCGACAGGAAATGGGCGCCGATGGCCTACAAGAAGACGAAAGAGACGCCCAACCTTGGCGTTCCCGACGCGTCGGACGACATCACCGGGGGGATCGGCTGGGCCGGCATGGCCAAGCTCGAAGAGTACCTCAATGCCGGCGGCGTGCTCGTGACGCTCGGGAACGGCTCGGCGATCGCCCTCCAGGGCGGGCTCGTCAGGGACGTTTCGAGGCGGGGCGGCGCCGTGTTCACGCCCGGGTCGGAGCTCAAGGCGAAGTTCACGCGGCCCGATCATCCCCTGGCCTACGGCTACCCGGAGGTGACGTCGGTCTTCCGGTCGATGCTGCCTGTCTACGACATCGCCCGTTCGGGGCGGGGAGGGGTGGTGCTGCAATTCGGCACGAAGCTCAGGGCCGAGGACAGGGAAGAGGAGAAGCCCGACGCCGCGAAGGCGACGGACACGGCGAAGAAGGAAGAGGTCAAGATGCTGGTCAGCGGCGCGATCAAGGGCGAGGACGAGCTCGAGGGCCGTCCGGCCATCCTCGACCTCCCGGCCGGCAAGGGTCGCGTCATCGCGTTCCTGTTCAACCCCATCCACCGCGACCTCAACCGCTCCGACCACCGCTTCCTCTGGAACGCGCTGCTGAATTGGAGCGCTTTGAAATAGAAGAACAAATCGGGGACAGTGTATAATAGGCCAGCCCCTATTCCCTCAGGAGGTGCGAAAGATATGAAAGGCAAAGCCATGACCATTCTCGTCATCGGGCTCGGGCTCGTCATCGTCGCGGCCGTCGCCTGCAAGAGCGAGAAGCCCGCTTCACCCACCGCGCCCGCCACCGGACCGCAGACCGCTCAGGTCGCGCCAGACACCCTCCCCAAGGACAACCCCGATAATCCCTTCTTCAGGCCCTACGGCACGCCGTTCAACGTCCCGCCGTTCGACCGCATCAGGACCGAGCACTTCCTCCCGGCCATCGAGGAGGGCATCGCCCGCGAGCAGGCCGAGGTCGACGCCATCGTCAACGACTCCGCCAAGTCGACCTTCGCCAACACGATCGCCGCGCTCGACCACACCGGCCTTTTTCTGTCCGAGGTCAACGCCGTCTTCGGCTCCCTCCAAGGCGCCCTGACCAACAAGGACCTTCAGGCCGTCGCCCGCACGACCGCGCCCATGCTGGCCGCGCACCGCGACAACATCGCCCTCAACGAGAAGCTCTTCGCCCGCGTCAAAGCCGTCTATGACGACCGCGCCAAGCTCGATCTCGGCCGCGAGGAGCTCTTCCTTCTCGAGAACACCTATAAGGATTTCGTCCGCGGCGGCGCCCTCCTCGACGCCGTCACCAAGACCCGCTTCCGCGAGCTCAACCAGGAGCTCTCGCTCCTCAGCGTCAAGTTCGGCGAGAATGTCCTGGCCGAGACCAACGCCTTCCAGCTCGTCATCGACAACAAGGCCGACCTGGCCGGCCTTCCGTCCTCGGTCGTCGACATGGCCGCCGTCACGGCCAAGCAGGCCGGGCTCGCCGACGGCAAGTGGCTCTTCACCATCCAGGTCCCGAGCATGACCCCGTTCCTGACCTACTCGGACAGGCGCCCCCTCCGCGAAAAGCTCCACCGCGCCTACACCATGAAGGGCGACAACGACAACGAGTTCGATAACAAGGAGAACGTCCGCAAGATCGCCGCCCTCCGCCTCGAGCGGGCCAAGCTGCTCGGCTATGCGAACCACGCCGCCTACGTCCTGGAGCTCAACATGGCCAAGACCCCGGCGCGTGTCAACGACTTCCTGGCCCAGCTCTGGAAGCCGACGATCGTCAAGGCGAAGCAGGAAGCGGCCGCTCTCCAGGCCCTCCTCGATCGCGACGCGCAGTCCGGCAAGACCGCCAAGGCCACCCTGGCTTCCTGGGATTGGTGGTATTACACGGAGAAGCTGCGCCAGGAAAAATACGCCCTCGACGACTCCGCCCTGCGGCCCTACTTCAAGCTCGACAACGTCCGCGACGGCATCTTCGCCCTCTGCGGCAAGCTCTACGGCCTGAAGTTCATCGCCAAGCCGGAGCTGCCTCGCTATCACCCCGACGTCCAGGTCTTCGAGGTCCAGGAGGCGGACGGCCGCCACACCGGCATCCTCTACATGGACTTCTTCCCCCGGCCGAGCAAGCGCAGCGGCGCCTGGTCCGGGGCCTTCCGGCGCGCCTACTACGAAAAGAGCGAGCGCGTCCCGCCCGTCTCCACGCTCACCTGCAACTTCACCGCGCCCACGGCCGACGCCCCGGCGCTCCTCTCGACCGACGAGGTCGAAACCTTCTTCCATGAGTTCGGCCACTCGCTGGCCACGCTCTTCTCGCAGGGCCGTTACCGCAGCCGCTCCGTCGCCCGCGACTCGGTCGAGCTGCCGTCGCAGATCATGGAACACTGGGCCTTCGAGCCGGACCTCCTGGCCGTCTACGCCAAGAATTATAAAACCGGTGAGACGATCCCCGGGGAGCTCGTCACGAAGCTCGAGAAGAGCAGTCTCTTCAACCAGGGCTTCATCACCGCGGAGTATCTCGCCGCCTCAATCCTCGATATGGACTGGCACACGGCCGCCGATCCCGGCGCCGCCGACGTGCGCGCGTTCGAGAAGGGCGCCATGGATACGATCGGGCTCATCCCGGCGATCGTGCCCCGCTACCGCTCGACCTACTTCAGCCACATCTTCAGCGGCGGGTACTCGGCTGGATACTACGCCTACATCTGGTCGGAGGTCCTCGACAGCGACGCCTACGAGGCCTTCAAGGAGAAGGGCATCTTCGACCGGGCCACGGCCGAATCGTTCCGCAAGAACATCCTCGAGCCGTTCGGCACCGAGGACCCGATGGTCCAGTACGTGCGCTTCCGCGGCGCCGAGCCGAAGATCGACGCTCTGCTCCGCAACCGCGGGCTGGACATCAACGAGTAGGAGCGGCGAGGCGCCTGCGGACGTTGCCCCATTGGGGTTGGACCCCATTCCGCTATCTGGGGCAGGTAAGGGAATTCCCTCGCGTGATCGTCTTCAGGCCCTTGGCGTCCTTCCTCAGAACCGCCGCCTTGTCCGTCTTTTCCCATGTGAAGTCGGGGTCGTTGCGGCCGAAGTGGCCGTAGGCGGCGGTCTTCTTGTAGATCGGCCGCCTGAGCTTCAGATGCTCGATGATGTCGTTCGGCTTGAGCGGAAAGATCTTCCGGATGAGTCCGGCGATCTCCGAGTCCGCCACCCTTCCGGTCCCGAAGGTGTCGACGAACACGGCCATCGGCTCGGGGATGCCGATCGCGTATGACAGCTGGACCTCGCACCGGTCGGCCAGCCCGGCCGCGACGATGTTCTTGGCGATGTACCGGCACGCATACGCCGCGCTCCGGTCCACCTTGCTCGGGTCCTTGCCGGAGAAGCAGCCGCCGCCGTGCCGGCCCATGCCGCCGTACGTGTCGACGATGATCTTCCGCCCCGTGACGCCCGTGTCGCCCTCGGGCCCGCCGATGACGAACCGTCCCGTCGCGTTGATGAAGATCTTCGTCTTTTTATCCAGGTACTTGCCGCACACCGGCTTGATGACCTTCTCCAGGATGAGCTTCTTCAGATCCCGCTCCGAGACGTCGGAGATGTGCTGCTGGGCGATGACCACGGCCTCGAGCCGCACCGGCTTCCCGTCGCTGTACTCCACCGTGACCTGGCTCTTGCCGTCCGGCCCCAGGCTGTGGTGGGCGTTGTGCTTCCTGACCTCGGCCAGCTTATGGGTCAGCCTGTGCGCGAGCATGATCGGCAGGGGCATCAGCTCCGGCGTTTCGTTGCACGCGTACCCGAACATCATGCCCTGGTCGCCGGCGCCCTGCTCGTGCTTCTCGGCTTTCTTGACTCCCCGCGAGATATCCACGCTCTGGCCGTGCACCGCGACCCAGACGCCCGCGTCCTCGCAGTCGATGCCGTAGCGAGGGTCCGTGTATCCGATCTCCTTGAGCGTGTCCCGGACGATCTTCTGGATATCGGCGTAGCCGTTGGTCGTGATCTCGCCGGCGACATGCACCGTCCCGGTCGTCGTCAGAACCTCGATGGCCGTGTGAGTCTCCGGGTCCTGCTCGAGCAGGTTGTCGAGGATGGCGTCGCTGATCTGGTCGCAGATCTTATCCGGGTGACCCTCGGTCACACTTTCGCTCGTGAAATAGTACTTATCGGGCATCTGATACCTCGCATTGCCGATGATGGAATAAGCATTATGGTCCACCCTGCGGATTTGTCAACCCTTTACGCCTGTTGACTGCCGGCCGGAACTGGGTTATCGTTAGCCCGGCGGGGGAAAGGCAAGGAGATTGGACTGCCCCAGGTGTCGCGCCCCAAATCCGGACGCTTCCCGCTACTGCGGGACCTGTACGGCCCCGCTCGTCCCGCCCGCGCCGTCCGTCGAGCACCCGGCCGAGCCGCCGCCCCCCGCCCCCGCATCTTC
>JBAVUQ010000331.1:0-4001 GCA_049696855.1 Candidatus Aminicenantales bacterium | reverse complement strand
GTGAGGGCCTTGACCAGGCTCGATTTTCCGGCGTTGGGCGGTCCGGCGAGGACGACCTGACCGGACCCCGATCGTTCGACCTTGTAGGTCGGAGCGTGCTTGGCCGTGGCCTGATGGCGCTCGCCCTCCTCACGGGCCTTGGCGATCTTCTGCCGGTACATGGCGATGATCTTGTCCGTGCCTTTGTGGTGGGGAATGACGGCGATGAGCCGCTCGTAGATGTCGATCTTCTCTTCGGGCGTCCGGGCCGTGCGCAGCTCGGCCTCGATCCTGTGGTACTCGGGCGGGAGATTCGCCGGCATAAAAAGATTATAGCAAACGAACGGCCGGGCGGTAAGACAAGAAGGGGTCAAACCTTAATTCTTATAATTTTCACCGGCGCTACTCCCAATTCCCTGTCAGAAACGCCTGGCTTGGCGGCGCCGGAAAATTATAAGAATTAAGGTTTGACCCCTTCTTAGACCCTCCTAACTGTGAGAAAAAACGGCCCCCTCGGGCGTCCCTTCCTATGGCCTCGGGGTCCGGGCCCCGGCGGGACTCGGATTGTGCCTTTAAGACGTTGATATAAAATGAATTAAAATTCATGAAAAACGAAGATATTTCTTGCTCTCGAGGCCCTTTTTTTGGTACAATATGATCTTGAAAAATGCCCACCGGATCCCGTGATATCCGCACGCCGGGAACCGGCATTTTTTTATAAGTGAACGGACATGACACAAGAAAAATATACCGCTGAGAGCATCAAGGTCCTGAAGGGCCTCGAGGCCGTCCGCAAGCGCCCGGCCATGTACATCGGCAGCACCGGGCCGGAGGGCCTCCACCACCTCGTCTATGAGGTCGTCGACAACAGCGTCGACGAGGCCCTGGCCGGCTTCTGCACCGAGATCAACGTCTTCGTCCATGTCGACAACTCCATCACCGTCATCGACAACGGCCGCGGCATCCCCGTCGGCCTGCACAAAAAGGAGAATAAGTCGGCGGCCGAGGTCGTCATGACCATCCTCCACGCCGGCGGCAAGTTCGACCAGAAGAGCTACAAGGTTTCCGGCGGCCTCCACGGCGTCGGCGTCTCGGTCGTCAACGCGCTCTCGAAGCGGCTCGACCTCGAGATCAAGCGCGAGGGCGGCATCTACACCCAGAGCTACGAGCGCGGCAATCCCGTCACCAAGCTCAAGCAGATCGGCAAGACCAAGAAGACGGGAACCAAGATCACCTTCTGGCCCGACGAGGAAATCTTCGACGAGGTCACGGAATACAACTTCGACATCCTGGCCCAGCGCCTGCGCGAGCTCTCGTTCCTCAACAAAGGGCTCAAGATCACCATCGTCGACGAGCGGACCAACAAGTCCCACGATTTCCAGTACAAGGGCGGCATCCGGGAGTTCGTCGAGTACCTCAACCAGAGCAAGCAAACGATCAATCCCAAGCCGGTCATGTTCGAAGGCGAGCGCGAGGGCGTCGGCGTCGACCTGGCCATCCAGTACAACATGTCCTACGCCGAGACGATCCTCTCCTTCGTCAACAACATCAACACGACCGAGGGCGGCACCCACCTGATCGGCTTCAAGGCCGCCCTGACCCGCTCCCTCAACACCTACGCCAGCGGCCACAACCTCCTCAAGGACCTCAGCGAGAACATCACCGGCGACGACTGCCGCGAGGGCCTGACGGCCGTCCTCTCGATCAAGCTCCACGACCCCCAGTTCGAAGGCCAGACCAAAACCAAGCTCGGCAACTCCGAGGTCAAGGGCATCGTCGAATCCATCGTCAACGAACAGCTCTCGGCCTATCTCGAGGAGAACCCGACGGTCGCCAAGAAAGTCGTCATGAAGATCATCGACGCGGCCCGGGCCCGCGAGGCCGCCCGCAAGGCCCGCGAGCTCGCCCGCCGCAAGGGCGTCCTCGAATCGACTTCGCTCCCCGGCAAGCTCGCCGACTGCCAGGACCGCGACCCGGCGACGTCCGAGATCTTCATCGTCGAGGGCGATTCGGCCGGCGGCTCGGCCAAGCAGGGCCGCGACCGCCGCTTCCAGGCCATCCTGCCCCTCAGGGGCAAGATCCTCAACGTCGAGAAAGCCCGCTTCGACAAGATCATCAAGAACGAGGAGATCGGGATCATGTTCGCCGCCCTGGGCATCGGCGTCGAGGAGAGCGAGGAGCGCATGGCCAAGCTCCGCTACCACAAGGTCATCATGATGACCGACGCCGACGTCGACGGCTCCCACATCCGCACCCTCCTCATGACCTTTTTCTACCGCCAGATGTCCCAGCTCATCGAGCGCGGCCACCTCTATATCGCCCAGGCCCCGCTCTACAAGGTCACCCGGGGCCGGGACATCCAGTACATCAAGGACGAGCGCGAGTACGAGAAGTTCATGGTCCGCAAAATCTCCGACGAGTTCAAGGTCCGGGCCGGCAACCGCAAGGAGATCCTCGAGGGCGACAAGTTCCGCAAGTTCTTCCGCAACCTCATGGCCAAGAAGAGCTACGCCTCGTTCTTCGAGCGCAAGAATTATCCGCTCTTCCTCATCGACCTCCTCATCCGCAACGGCGTCGACGGCCAGGAGTTTCTGAGCGTCAAGAAGAACGTCGAGAAGGTCATGAAGCTCGTCGCCGAGAAGGGATTCACGACAAAGCTCGGCCGGGACGAGGAGTATGGCGTCTTCGAAATCGATTTTAGCTACCAAATCAGCGGCATGACGGTCCACGGCAAGATCGGCATGGACCTCATCACCTCGGCCGAGTACAAGAACCTCAGCCGCATCACCCAGGAGCTCGAGGACCTGAAGGGCCCGTACGCCGTCCTAACCAACGGCGACGGCGCGGAGAAGGAGGTCCTCGAGAATGAGAACAAGCTCCTCGAATACCTCTTCGAGCGCGGCAAGAAGGGCGTCAACATCCAGCGCTACAAGGGCTTGGGCGAGATGACCCCGACCCAGCTCTGGGAGACGACGATGGACCCGGAGCGCCGCACGCTCCTCAAGGTCTCCGTCGTCGACGCCGCCGAGGCCGACCGCATCTTCGGCATCCTCATGGGCGACGAGGTCGATGAGCGCAAGAAGTTCATCGAGACGAACGCCCTGGAGGCTCTGAACCTCGATGTCTGACGACGCCGCCAAGAAGCAGTCCCGCGCAGGAGTTCCCATGGACAGCGAACAGCCGAAAGAGCACTTCCCGGTCGTCGGCCTCGAAGAGGAGATGCGCCGGTCGTACCTCGACTACGCCATGAGCGTCATCATCGGCCGGGCCATCCCCGACATCAAGGACGGCCTCAAGCCGGTCCATCGCCGCGTCCTCTACGCCATGTACGAGAGCGGCACGTACTACAACAAGCCCTACAAGAAATCGGCACGCATCGTCGGCGACGTCATCGGCAAGTACCATCCCCACGGCGATCAGGCCGCCTACGACACGCTCGTCCGCATGGCCCAGGACTTCAGCCTGCGCTACCTCCTCGTCGACGGGCAGGGGAACTTCGGCTCGATCGACGGCGACCCGCCCGCGGCCATGCGCTACACCGAGGTCCGGCTGAAGAAGCTGGCCCACGAGCTCATGGCCGACATCGACAAGGAGACGGTCAACTTCGTCCCGAACTACGACGAGAGCCTGACCATGCCCGAGGTCCTGCCCTCGAAGTTCCCCAACCTCCTCGTCAACGGCGGCAACGGCATCGCCGTCGGCATGGCCACGAACATCCCGCCCCACAACCTGACCGAGATCTGCAACGGCGTCATCCACCTCATCGAGCATCCCGAGGCCACGCTCAAGGACGTCCTCAAATACGTCCAGGGCCCCGATTTCCCGACCGGCGGCATCATCTACGGCCGCCAGGGGTTCCTCGACGCATACAAGGAAGGCAAGGGCATCCTCCACCTCCGGGCCAAGACCGTCATCGAGCGGGGGGCCAAGGGCGAGAAGGACAAGATCGTCGTCTTCGAGATCCCGTACCAGGTCAACAAGTCGCGCCTCCTCGAGTCGATCGCCGAGCTCGTCAACGAGAA
>JBAVUQ010000330.1:0-1748 GCA_049696855.1 Candidatus Aminicenantales bacterium | reverse complement strand
ACCGAAGCCGAAGGAAGGCTTCACCCGGGTCCGGACGTCGCGGGCGAACCGGCTCGGCGTCTACGGCGTCGCGACCTGGTCGACGGACACGCCCGTGATCATCGAGCCCGTCTATATGAAGGATGGGTGGGACAAGATCTCGCCGCAGCGGCTTGTCTGGCCGGCTTTCTGGGGACGGCGCTCGGGCAAGGACATCCTCCCCCTGAAGCCGGCCGATGTCGAGACGGCCGCTGGCGATCTTCTCAGGCCGGAGGAGCGCGTCGCCCAGGTCCTCATCGCCCTGAGCCAGGTCACGGCCGAGGACGAGACGCCTGTTCTCGCGTCAGGACGTTTCGTCTTTGCGCCGAACGTCGACGGCGGCCTCGACGCGACGGAGCGGCCTGCGGCCAAGCCGGACGCATCAGCCTCCTGGGGGATCCGGAAGGGCGGGGAGATCGCGCCTCTCGTGCCCGATTTCGACCCGGCGGCGGAGGACAAGGACCCGGGGATCGAGACGCGGTTCCAGGAATTCCTTCAGGCCCTGGGCACCGATGCGACAAAGCCGGGCGAGCCGGCGATCGTCGTCAGGAAGACGCTCTACAGGTTCGTCGGAGGATTCCTGGACATCTCCGAAGCTCCGGCCGAGCTAGCTCCGACCCCCGGCCCCGGCTGGCTTGTCGACGGCAAGCTCGTTCCCCTGGCCACGGACTTCGATATCCGGACCGTGACCGCCAAGGCGGGAACGGAACAGACGTTGACCGAAGAGCAGGTGACCCTCGTTCTCGGGGCCCTGGCGAAGACCGGCGGCGAAGGCGAGTGTGTCTACATCTCCGGCGGCCGGCTGTTCCAGCTCGATAGGAGCGGCGAGCTCGTCTCCCGCGAGGATAAGGCGGCCGGACCCGTGACCTGGCCCCTGGCCCACAATGTCCGGCCGGCCCAGCAGTCCCTCGGCTGGAAGGCCTGCACGGATTGCCACAGCGGCGGCTCGGACTTTTTCTTCACCAAGCTCAAGGGCGCGGGCCCCTTGCTGACGAAGAGCATGGAGAAGCGGTCGGCCGCGGCCTTCATGGGCCTCGGCGGGCTTTTCCAGCGCGTCTTCGGCCTGTCGTTCATCGTCCGGCCGGCCTTCAAGGTCCTTCTGGCCATTTGCGCGTTCATCGCCGGATCCCTCCTCCTCCTGGCGGGGCTGGTCGCGCTCGGCCGCGTCGCCGGGTTCATGGAGAAGAGGTAAGGCCATGCTGTTCACGATCGTCACCTTCCTCTCCCTCGCGGCGACGTTCCTCGTGATCGCCTTCCACCGCTTCCGGGCGACCCGGGAGGAGGCCAAGTCGACCATCCTCTACGGCGAGATCATCAAGAAGTTCTTCGCCTGGCTGGCCCTGCGGACGGTGCAGATGTCCCGCCGGGCGTCGCCGCGGGCCTGGTGGGCCTACGTCAAAGGGCTGCCTCTGTGGCGGGAGCCGGTCCTCGAAAAGTGGCTTGACATCGGCTTTTACGGGAGCTTTCTTTATCTTGCCGCGAGCGGCTTTTTCTTCGGGATCTTCATCCCGCGCGGGCTGTTCGGCTATCCCCTCGTCGGCCACGTCATGGCCGGGGCGTTATTCGCCGTCTGTCTGACAATCATCGTTCTCTTCAAGGGCCGCGAATTCATAACCGTCCCGAAGCCGGCCAGCCTGAGCCTGGCCCTCCTGGATATCCGGAAGATGGACATCACCCCGGCCCGGGTAAGGCTCTGGGCCTTTTGGCTCTTCGTCGCGGCCGGATTCCTG
>JBAVUQ010000329.1:0-3573 GCA_049696855.1 Candidatus Aminicenantales bacterium | reverse complement strand
GGCCTCCTCTGAGAATAGTCCCCCGATTCCCGTGATAGAAATTGCCAAGCGGTTCCATTAGAATAGCCGGGACGATGAGCATGAGGAGGCCAGACATGATCAGACGGACGAATCTTACGATCTTCATTGGGCTTTCCTTGGTTCTTTGCTTGGGAGCCGCGGCCTGGGCGGGCGATGATTTCGTCATCGGCGGGGCCCGAATCAAGGCCGGAACGACCGTCTCGGGCATGCTCCCTGTCCCTGCGGGCCGGGACAGCTCGGGCACCGAGATCCCCTACACGGTCATCAACGGAGCGAAGAAGGGCAAGGTGCTGGCCCTTGTCGCCGGCCTGCACGCCTACGAATATCCGCCCATCCTGGCCCTTTACCGGCTGAAGACGATGATCGACCCCAAGGCCCTGCGCGGCACCGTGCTCCTGGTCCACATCGCCAACCTGCCGAGCTTCAAGAAACGGACGATCTACTACGGCCCCGACGACTGGAAGAACCTCAACCGGGTCTTCCCCGGCGACCTCCAGGGCACCATGAGCCAGAGGATCGCCGCCGTGCTCAACGAGGAGGTCGTCGGCCGCGCCGACGTCCTCATCGACATGCACTGCGGGGACGGCAACGAGGCCCTCATCCCCTACACCTATTGGATGATCAGCGGCAACAAGGGCTTTGACGCGGGGACGCGGGACCTGGCCCTGGCTTTCGGCCTGCCCCACATCATCATCGACGACACGCGCGGCAACGATCTCAAGAACTCGAAATACCTCGGCAATACCGCCATCCTCCGGGGCAAGCCGGCCATTACGACCGAAGCCGGCTTCCTGGGGCGCACCGACGAGGAGTCCGTGAGCCTCAACGTCAGGGGAGTCCTGAGCGTCCTGAGGCATCTCGGCATGATCGACGGCCGGCCGGAGCCGGCGGTCGATCCGGTCTGGATCGATAAATACGAGGTCGTCTATTCGAAGTGGAGCGGGCTCTTCGCGCCCGTCGCCGGCATGGGATCCTACGTCAGAGCGGGACAGATCGTCGGGACCGTCACGGACTATTCCGGCGCCAAGAAGGAGGATGTCAGGGCCCCTTTCACCGGCATCCTCCTCTATGTCATCGGCACCCCCCCGTGCAACGAAGGCGAGCCGCTCTTCGAGGTCGGCCGGGTCAAAGAAAGATGACCCGGCGATGAGGATCAAGGGCGTCATTCTCGACCTCGACGGCACGGTCGTCGAGAACGACTATGACTGGACCCGGATCCGGGAAGAGCTCGGAACGGGGGCGTCATCCATCCTGGGCTATCTCGATTCGCTCGGAGAGCCCGAGCGGTCGGCGAAGTGGGCCATCCTCGAAGGTCACGAGGCCCGGCAGACCCAGGCCTCGGTGCTGCGCGACGGCATCCTCGAGCTTCTCGGGATGCTCCGGTCCCGCCGCATCGCCACCGCGCTCGTGACGAACAACTCGCGCCGGAACACCGAATTCCTGTTGGGCAAGTTCGGGCTCGAGTTCGATTGCGTCATCACCCGCGAACGGGGCCTGTGGAAGCCGTCCGGCGCGCCCTTCCTCGAGGTCCTCAGGACGCTCGACCTCGACCCCGGCGAGTGCGGTGTCATCGGGGATACGCACTTCGACATCCTGGCCGCGCTCGACGCCGGGATCGATTCGATCTTCTTGCTGACCGACGATCCGGGGCGGTTCGCGGGCTACCCTGTCGAGGTCTTCCCGGCGGTCGAGGTCCTCGTGGACCGGCTCGAACACCTGCTCTGAGAAGGCGCTCCCCCTGGCCGGATCCGGCCCCGGGTTCCCGCCCGGCCGGGATCCGATGGAACAAAAACGCCGGGCCGGTTGTATTAAGGAGTGTCGGGAGCCGATCATCAGGACCGTCGAGGAGGATACCATGAGCCAAGGATCCCTTTTCAAAGGTTTGGCCGTTCTGGCCGCGCTCGCCGCGCTGACCGCCGCGGCGCCCGCGCTGCGGGCCGACGGCTTCATCATCCCCAACCACCGTCCGGGCGAGCAGGTCCCGCCTCTCAGCGTCAAGTACCACCGGGTCAAGGTCGAGATCGTCGACCAGGTCGCCAAAACGTCGGTCGACCAGGTCTTCATCAACCACTTCGGGCGCGATATCGAGGGGACCTATATCTTCCCGGTGCCCGAAGGCGCCTCGGTCTCCGACTTCGCCATGTTCATCGGGAACGTAAGGGTCCAGGGCGAGATCCTCGACAGCCGCGAGGCCCGGCGCATCTACGAGGACATCGTCCGCCGCATGCGCGATCCGGGCCTGCTCGAATACATGGGCCGCAACCTTTTCCGGGCCCGGGTCTATCCCATCCCGGCCAATGGCGAGAAGCGGGTTCAAATTTCCTACACCGAAGTCCTCAAGGCCGAGAACGGCCTGGTCAAGTACCTTTATCCCCTGAACACGGAGCGCTTCTCCCGCGACCCCTTGACGGACGTGAGCATCGCCGTCCGCGTCGAGAGCCGGGTTCCCCTCGTCAACATCTATTCCCCGTCCCACAAGGTCTCCGTGAGGAAGGAAGGGGAGGGGCTGGCCCGGGTCGGCTATGAAGACAAGGACGTCCGGCCGGACAAGGACTTCCTCCTCTACTATTCGCTTTCCAAGGACGACGTCGGATTGTCTTTCATGAACTGGGAGGGGCCGGAGGGGCGCACCTTCATGCTCCTGGCCTCGCCCCGGTTCGCCGCTCCCGGGGAAAAGGTCGTCGACAAGAACGTCGTTCTCGTCCTCGACAGCTCCGGCAGCATGAGCGGCGCCAAGATCCGTCAGGTCAAGGAGGCCGCCCGCTTCATCCTCAACCACCTCGACCGCCGCGACGAATTCACCCTCGTCGACTTCGATGACGGCGTCACGGCCTTCTCGGAGGCGCTCATCCCGGCCACGGCCGAGAACGTCGGCCGAGCCCTCAAGTTCGTCGACGCCATCGAGGATTCGGGAGGGACGAACATCAACGACGCCCTCCTCGCCGCTCTGGCCCGGATGCGGGACGGCGAGAGGCCCAGCTACGTTCTCTTCCTGACCGACGGCCAGCCGACCGTCGGCACGACGGAGACGGCCGACATCCTGCGCAACCTGGCGAAGGCGAACGAGCGGCGCTCCCGGATCTTCGTCTTCGGCGTCGGCGACGACGTCAACACCGAGCTCCTCGACCGGATCGCCTCCGACCATCGCGGCGCCTCCGTTTATATCGGAGAATCGGAGGACCTGGAGGTGGCCCTCTCGGGCTTCTACGAAAAGATCTCCTCGCCGCTCCTGGCCGATTTGGCCCTCGAATTCAAGGGGATCGAGACGAGCCAGGTCTATCCGCGCGTCCTGCCCGACCTCTTCAAGGGCTCCCAGCTCGTCCTCGTCGGCAAATACTCCGGGGACGGTCCTGTGAGCGTCGTCATGACCGGAAAGGCCGGGCGCGAGGGGAAGAGGTTCGTCCTCGAAGGCCGGCCCCTGACCGGGAGCGACAAGTTCAGCTTCCTGCCTCGTCTCTGGGCCGCCCGCCGCATCGGCTATCTCCTCGAGGAGATCCGCCTCCAAGGCCAGAACGCGGAGCTCGTCGACGAGATCCGCCGCCTCGCCCTCAA
>JBAVUQ010000328.1:0-11413 GCA_049696855.1 Candidatus Aminicenantales bacterium | reverse complement strand
CAGCCCGATGGCTTGTGCGGCGGCCGGGGAGGGCATATGCACCTGTTCGCGCCGGACAAGCTGGCCGCCTCTTCGGGCATCGTCGGCGCCGCCGGCCCGACCGCCGCCGGGTTTGCCCTGGCCGGGCAGATGCTGCGTCCGGGGACGGTTTCGGTCGCTTTCTTCGGCGAAGGCGCCGCCAATGCGGGCATGTTGATGGAATCCATGAACCTGGCGGTGGTCTGGAAGCTTCCGGTGATATTCGTCTGCAAGGATAACGGCTGGGCGATCACGACGCCGGCCGATACCGTTTCAGGCGGAAACCTGCTGGCCCGCGCACGGGCCTTCGGGATGAAGGCCATCGAAGTGGACGGGGCGGAGATCAAAGAGGTTTGGTCGGCGGGAGAGGTCGCGTTACGTCACGCCCGCGCCGGGAACGGTCCGGTCTTTCTCTGGGCCCATTGCGTCCATCCCGAGGGACACTTCCTGGGGGATGCGCTGTTGGATATGGTCAGAAGGCCCGTTTATTCCTTCGGCAAGCGAATCTGGCCCGTGGTGAAGGGATTCTTCCCCAGGAGCGGAGGCGCGCCGTGGAACGAGAGAATGGCCTCCTTGAAGCAGATTCTGGGGGTGGTCTTCAAGATACAGGGCCAGAAGACCGGCGAGAGCGATCCGCTCGTACGGACCAGGAAGACGCTGGCTGCGCAGGACGCGGCGCGGCTCGCGGAGCTCGAATCGGTTGTCCGGCGTGAAATCCGACTAAGCGTGGCCAACGCGCTCCAACCTCAGGGAAGCGGGCGATGAGACGGATCAGCTTTTCGGATGCGATCGATGATGCCTTGGCTCAGGCCATGGCCGCCGATCCGCGCATCATCCTGCTGGGTGAAGATGTCCAAGGGCTGCACGCCGGGTTATTCGTGCGTTTTGGAAGACAGCGGGTGAGAAACACCCCCATCAGCGAGGCGGCCTTCCTGGGCGCGGCAGTCGCGGCGTCGATGGCCGGACTGCGCCCGGTCGCCGAGATCATGTTGGTGGATTTCATTGCCGTGGCGGTCGACGCGCTGCTCAATCATGCCGCCAAAGTGGAGGGGTTTTCGGGCGGGCGCTGGCGGGTGCCTCTGGTGGTGCGGACCGCTTGCGGCGGCGGCTATGGCGATGGGGGTCAGCACGAACAGAGCTTATGGGGCTGGCTGGCGCATATCCCCGGGCTCAGCGTGGTGGTGCCCGCGACGCCGGCAGACGCGGGCGGGCTGATGTTGGGTTCCCTGGCGCTGGGATCGCCGGTTATTTTCATGGAGCATAAGCTGATTTCGTCGCTCTGGCTCGATTTTCTGGGTTCGGGCGGACGCAAAACAGTGAGCTATGACGTTCCAGCCGAAGGAACGCGTGGATTTGCGCCTGATGTCTGGGAACCGCTCCCCGTCGGAGCAGCGGCGGTACGCCGGGACGGATCGGATCTGACGATAGTGACGCTCGGCGTGGGCGTGCACCGCGCCCTGCGGGCTGCCGCCATGCTGGAACAACGGGGAATTTCGGCGGGCGTCGTCGACCTGCGGTCCGTGTCGCCGCTCGATCAAGAGACTCTCTGCCGAGAGGTCAGCCGTACCGGCCGCATGCTGGTTGTGGATGAAGACTACGAAGGTTTTGGCCTATCCGGCGAGTTGGCCGCGGTGGCATTGGAGGGGGGAGTGAACTTCAAGTACGGGCGGGTCTGTACGCGGACCACCATTCCGTACGCGCGGCATCTGGAAGATGAGACACTGCCGAGTGTCGAGCGCATTGCCCGGGCGGGTCGACAACTTGCCACAGGGGACTCCGGTTTCGAGCCTCCAGGTCCGGATCCGGGCGCGCCACGGCCAAGGGATCTTATGTCTGAAAGCAAACGGAGGGGATCATGACGAGACATTCCTCAGGGCATCCATCGGCGCGAGCCGCCGCCGCGCTCGTCCTGCTCATGGGCGCCCTCGACGGCTGCGCGTTCCTCGCCCGCGAGGGGACAAGGGCCTATATGAACGTCAATGAAATGTTCTCGGCCAAGGACATCGAGATCCAGATCAACAAGTCCTTCCTCGAGAAGTACAAGGACAGGGTCAGCATCGCCACGACGTTCACAGTGGACCAGGCGATGCAGAACCCCGCCGCCCGCATATTCGACGGGGACCTTCATATGGCGGGTCAAGCCCCCGAGATCGGCCTCCCGGCCGTCGCGGAGATCGCCAACGGCGCTATGGCCAAGAAGGCGGCGGACCTCGTCCACAGCGTCGAGGGCACGGGCAAGCCCTTGAAGATCTCCGGCGTGTGGAGGATCTGGGCGGAGCACGCAGCAACCGCAACAGAGGAACAGGGGAAGCCGATCCCTGCCTCGAAGTCCAATAACCCCGGCCATGTCTTCGAGATCCATCCCATCACGAGGATCAACAATATCGACACCCGCGATACCTTCAGGCCCGTCGAGGGGTACCTGCCCGGGGGCGCCGGCAGCACTTTCGAAATGTATGAAAGAGCCGAATGTACCCTCACGGTCAAGCCCAAGACGGTCTCCATTGTCACCCGGAAAGGGCTCTACAATGATGTGGAATTTCTCATGGAGATCACCGAGGCGCGACAGATCGTGGCGCCGGGGGGAAGGTTCGTGATCGCTTCGGCCATGGACCTGAAGGGGAAACTGCTGGTGAAGCGGCTTCGCATGGTCTTCGCGAGCGGGACGCCGCCCGAGCAAGCGGTCAGGCTCCTCAAGCGAGGCGACCGCCTGCATGTCTATGGTCTGCCGAGGATGGATTTCGCCGAGGTTTCGCGGCGGGTGAGGGGCTCCCGGACGGACCCGACCCTCCTCACCAAGCCCTTGCCGTACGAGATCATTATCCAGGGCGTCTACAAGGACGCCAAATAGGCGATGAGCGATGAGAAACCAAAAAAGGAGGCTTACAAAATGAAGAAGCTTGGACTACCGAAGAACCTGGGGATGATCCTGCTCGGCATCTGGCTCATCATGACCGGGCTGATCCCTCTTCTCCATTTCAGCTTCGAGGGATTGCCGTTGATCATGGCGGTCCTGGCCATCGTGACCGGCCTTCTGTTCCTGTTCGACCGTTAAGCCAGGGGGTCCCGCAGCTGTCCCTATGCTCCCTCGCTAGAAGGAAAACGTGACGGCCAAGCGGGGTGAGCCGAGGGCGTAGCTTGGCGTGGGCGTCGTGCCGTGGCGGCTGCGGTGATTGCGCACGACAACTCGGCCGATGACGCAGCCGAGGATGCCGCCCACCAGCGTATCCGAGAGCCAGTGCTTGTTCTCGGTCACCCGCGACAGCCCGACGCCTGTGGCCACCGAGTAGGCGACGATCGGCACCCAGACGCTCTTCCGATACTGCATGGCCAGGACCGTGGCCAGGCTGAAAGCCGTGATCGAATGTCCCCCCGGGAAGGAATCGTATCGCCCCGACTGCCCCGATCCGAATCTTTTGAAAAACCCGGCCGGCCCGGACCAGTGATCGACCCCGTCGGCCCAGAACGGACGCTGCCGCCCGAATAGGCCCTTCAGGAAGATGACCAGGATCCCGCTCTGGGCTATCGCACTGGTGGCCAGGACCGCGGTCTCGGTCGATTTCTTGTCGCCGCCGATCAGGCCGACGCCCAGGATAACGGCCGCCGTCCCCCAGGCTCCGTAGGTCCCCATCCGCGTGATGACCGGGCTGACCGCTCGGACCCAGGCATGGGTGTCCCGGTAATCCATAAGCCCTCGGTGGATCGCCTCATCGTTCCCGATCAGGAATCCGGTGAGGGCCGCCAAGCCCGCGATGGGCAGGATATCGCGGGTCCGGATGTGGACCGGGTAACTCCAGATCTGCCCGGCGTCTTTCAGGAAATCGCGGGAAATGGTCCTGAATGAGAACTCACTGCCGCCCGCCGCTGGGGCTGCAGGAGAAGGACCGGATGTCTGAGGAATCGCTGGAGGCAGAATCGGCAGAACAGTCGGGTTGAGACAGGATTGAACAGCGCGGGGGGCTTCGCAAAGCGATAACGAGAATAGCCGTGATAAGCTGTCCCCGTGGGCTTGGGAAGCTTGATCCCCGGCGACGAGCCGGAACGGGAGGGCGGCCAGCAACAGGAAGGCCACGGCCAAGACGCTGATCTTCTTCATCTCGCCCAACGCCCTTCTATCATAACCGATAGCCCTCGGCCCGTGAAGTAATCCGTCCAGAATCCGGCGCCCAGAAAGGTCTATCGCTCGGAGCGAGGCGAAAAGCCGAGAACCTGGAACGGCGCCTCGTCAGGCCGGCCCGGCGAGATGTAAAGCTCCGGCCTCTCGCCGAGGACCATGACCGTGCAGCCGTAGGTTCCCTCGTTATTGATCCCGGAAGCGCGGTCTTTGAAGAGCTTCTGGAGGGTGTCGAGGTTGATCGCGACGGAGTTATCCTTGAGGAGCCGGCCGAGGAAGTTGAACCGCGGGCAGAGGGCCTGGTAGCTCTCAAGGGTCATCTTATTGTGCTTCAGCGTCTCCGGGAATCTCGGATTGAAATCGTCGTTGATCAGAGGATGGTTCGTGTGGTAGCTGAGCTCGGCCCCGGCGAAGGGGACGAACCTGGACATCTTGCCGGCCGAGCGCTCGAACACGGCCGCCTCGCCCGGCCCGCCGATGACATAAGTTTGCGGCGCCGCGGGCTGGATGTCCTGGAGAAACTTCACCGCCTGCTCGTAGGATCTCTGACGCAGGAGGCCCCTGATGACGAAGTCGACGGGGAGCCCCTTGGGGGAATAAGCGAGCTGGGTGACGGCGTTGACACAGACCCCGACCGAACGGCTGTTCAATCCGTTGGCGGCGAGGACTCCCGGGATCGTGAAGACGAGGGTTTCGAGACCATCCCGTTCGTCCCGAATACGGAGGACCGTCTGATAGCCGTGATAGAAGGCCGGAATATCCAGCGTTTGGGCGACATAAGCGGGATTCCCGTTCCTCTTCCCGGCCGCGACGGTCGTGCATTTGGAGAAGCCCATGTCCGCGCCCATGGCCCAGACCTCGTCGATGAGCTGATAAGCGTACATCGTGTCGAAATCGATCACGGCTCCGTCGGCGATGCCGCGGACCTCGTCGAGAAGGCCCGGCGTCCAACGCTCCATGGCCGGCTTGAAGTCCGTTTTCTTCAGGAACTCCCGGATAAAAACCTCTGCCGGGACTTGATAGGTCTTTTCCAGGTCCTGTTTCCAGCGCCTGACGAGTTCCTGGATTTCCGCCTTGAGAGTCCGGCCGTGGACCTTGCCCATCTGGTAGGGCGTTCCCGCCAGATCGACGATCCTCAGCTTCGTCGCCGGCGCGGGAAAGGGCCCGTCCCCCGCGCGGAGTGACGGCGGGTGAGCGATCGAAAGGAGGAGCAGAAGGACGAGGATGGCATTTATCGGCGGCGTTTTTCGCGGCTTGACCATGCGGGGACTATACTTCCGGCCGTGCGGGGCCGTCAAGAAATCATCCCTTGCGGCCTGCTTGCATAAAGACAACGATCTTTGCTATAGTCCCGTCGGCAACGAAATTTGGGCAGGGGCGGTTAGGGATACTGTAAAGTTATTTGCCCGCTTTACAGGTCGCGCCGCGCCCTCGGTCGCTCGACAAGGGTAAGTGGGAATAGGTTCTTGGCATAATATATGCAGCAGGCACAGGCGAGATTTAGGGGATTCATGATCATCGCGCCTTAGCCGGCCGTCTATCCTGGCCTTAGGGAGCTGGGCCATGAGTCAAAGATGCTTGGTAGGAGGCCGATCCCGGGGATTGGCCTGCTGATCGAGTCATGCTCAAGCTGACCGGTCTCAAGAAGTTCTACCAAATGGGGGAGACGACGGTCCGCGCCCTCGACGGGATCGATCTTCACATCCGCACGAACGAATTTGTGGCCGTGATGGGCCCGTCGGGGTCGGGGAAATCGACCTTGATGAACATCCTGGGATGCCTTGATCGACCGACCGAGGGCTCGTACCTCCTCGGCGGCAAGGAGGTGAGCCGGCTCAACGACGACGAGCTCTCCTTCACGCGCAACAAGCACCTCGGATTCGTGTTCCAGAACTTCAATCTGTTGCCGCGCTACACGGCTCTTCGGAACACCTTCCTGCCCTTGAAGTATTCCGCGGTCCGCCCGGCCGCCGGTCTCGAAAAGGCCGCCCGGATGCTGGAATTGGCCGGCCTCTCCGGACGCATGGATCACCGGCCGGCCCAGCTCTCGGGCGGGGAGTGCCAGCGCGTGGCCATCGCCCGGGCCCTCGTCAATGACCCGGATATCATCCTGGCCGACGAGCCGACCGGCAACCTGGATTCCAAGACCGCCCACGAGATCATGGCCCTGATGCGGGATCTCCACGAGCGCGGTCAGACGATCGTCATGGTGACACACGAGAACGACATCGCGGCCTATGCGGGCCGGCTCATCACCTTGAAGGACGGGAAGATCATCCATGATTCCCCGAATGCTTAGAGCGAGACCGCGGGCGGCGCTCTTCGCCGCCGTCCCCATCCTGGCCGTCCTGCTTTTTTTCGCCTTCCGCCCGGCCCGGAGTGACCGTTCAGCCCTCCCCGAGGAGTCCGTCCCGAGCGTGGCCCAAGGGACCTTCCGGTCCACCGTCGTCCTCACGGGAAGCTTGACCGCCCTCCGGTCGGAAGAAATCAAGGTCCCGATCACGGAAACGTGGCGGGTCCAGATCAAGTGGATGGTGAAAGAGGGAGAGACCGTCAAGCCTGGCGACGCCGTGGTCAGGTTCGACACGGCCGGCATGGCCTCGTCGATCGAGGCCGCCCAGGATTCCCTGAAGGCCAAAGTGGAGGAGAAGACCCAAAAGGACGCCGAGTACAAGAACCAGAAGTTCGAGCTGGACGTGGAAGTGAAGAAGGCCGAGAACGACAACCGGCAAAAGACCCTTGACGCGTCGATCCCCGAGGGGATCGAATCCAAGTACGAGTACGACCGCAAGCAGCTCGAAAAGAAGATCAGCGATCAACTTCTCGCCAGCGCCCGGACGAACCAGAGCGTCAAGGGGGCCGACACGGAAAGCCAGATCAAGAAGCTCACCATCGAGGCCGCGGAGCTCCAATCCAAGCTGAAGAAGCTCAACGACAGCCTCGACGATCTGACCATCGTCGCCCGGACCGGAGGCGCGGTACTCTATGCCGTGGACGACTGGAGCGGCCGGAAAGTCCAGGTGGGCGACACCGTTTTCGCGACGTATTCCGTGGCCACCATCCCGGACCTGACATCGCTCCTGGTCCAGGCCTGGATCAGCGAAACCCACATCCAGCGCATCAAGATCGGGCAAAGCGTCGATCTCTATCTCGATGCTTATCCGGATCGTCGGTACACGGGCGCCATCCGGCAGATCTCCCAAAGCGCCGATCCCGTCAGGCGCTGGGGCCGGTCGAACTATTTCCGGGTCGATATCGAGATGGAGAAGCTCGAGCCGGACATCATGAAGCCGGGCATGAGCGTCAGGTGCGAAGTCCACGGGCCCGAACAGAAGGATGTCCTCCTCATCCCGCTGGGGATGACATCGTTTGACGGGCAATCCTTCTGGATCAGGCCCGCCGGCGGCGAAGCCCTCAAGCTCGTCGCCCTGGATTATGACGAATTCGTGGCGGCGGCGAGCCCAGGCGATAATCCCGCTCTCAAGGCGGGCCTGGCCCTCTCGCCGGTCGGGCCGCTGCCGAAGAAGAAGGTGGAGGCAAAACCGGGTGAAGCCAGATAATCGAAGCTCGTTCGCATCGGGTCTCCGGGCCGTCCCCTTGCTCGCGGCGGCCGCGGCCCTCGCGCTGGCCATCGCGCTCGCCGGCTGCTCCCGGTCGGGCAAGGACTCGGTGGTCAAAGTCGTCAAGGCCCCCTTGGATATCAAGGTCCACGCCACGGGCCAGCTCCAGTCGGCGGCGTCTGTTTTCGTCGGCTGCCCGTCCGTCGAGAGGGTCTGGCAATATACGATCTCCTTCATGGCCCCGGAGGGCAAGGCGGCCAAAGAGGGCGATATGATCCTGGCCTTCGACGCCCGGGAGATCATGCAGCGGCTCCAGCTCAAGCAATCGGACCTGGACACGGCCCTCAAAGAGCTCGAGAGGATGCAGCTGACGGAACGGCAGTCCCGGGAGAACCTGGCCCTGCAGTACGAACAGGACAAGGTCAACAAGCAGAAGGCCGTGCGGAAGGCGGACTACCCGGAGGACTTGATCGCGCCGATGGAGCTCGAAAAGAGGAAGATGGAGCTCGAGCTGGCCGATCTGCAGGAGAAGCTCGCGCAGAATCGCCTGGCCAACCAGATCTCGGGGATGGCCAGCCGGATCCAGGTCCAGGAATCGAAGGCCAGCCTGCTCAAGGCCCAGGTGGACCGGCTCCAGCGCGACGTGCAGACGATGAACGTCCTCGCTTCCAAGGCGGGGCTCGTCGTCTACACGCCCGATTGGGACGGCAAGAAAAAGGTCGTCGGCGACACGTGCTGGATGGGCGAAACCATCCTCGAGCTGCCCGATCTCAGCCGGATGCAGATGAAGGCCGTTATCCTCGAGGTCCAGGCGGGCCGGGTCAAAGTCGGGCAGGCGGCCGAGGTCCGGCTGGACTCGAACCCGGACCGCGTCTACAAGGGCCGGGTGACCTCCCTCGGCCGCGTCTTCCGCGTCAAGTCGGACAGCCAGCCGGCGATCGTCTTTGACGCCGTGATCGACCTGTCCGAATCGGATCCCGGCCTGATGCGGCCCGGCATGGCGGCCGGCGTCAACATCACCATCTCCTCCAAGGGCAGCGTGCTGCAGGTGCCTGACGCCGCGGTCGTCTATCGCGAGAAGGGCGCGGCGGTGTGGAAAAAGGGCCTTCTCTCGAGCGAGCTGACGCCGGTCACTCTCGGAGCCCGGTCGTCCGGAATGGTGGAGATCCTGACCGGGCTTGCGCAGGACGACTCGGTCGTCATCCGGTCGGCGGGCGCGGGGGCGGGACGATGAATCCGAGGTCCGCTGCCGCCGGGTTGCTTTCGCTCATCCTCCTCGCGGCGGCCTGCGGCCGGCCCGGCGGGGCGGCCGTGGCCAACATGAACGTCCGGAAGGGGACCTTCGAGATCGTCATTCCGGCGTTTGGCGAGCTGCAGGCGGCCAAGTCCACGCCGATCGTCGTCTCGCCCGAGAGCCGCTTCGCTTTGCAGACGGTCGCCTGGATGGCGCCTGACTACTCCCTGGTGAAGAGCGGCGACGTCGTCATCCGGCTGGCCAGCACCGAGCTTCCGGACCTGCTCCGGTCCGAAGAGGCCGAGATGGCCAAGCTCAACCTGGAGATCGCCCAAAAGGAGAAGCAGCTCGAAAAGGAAAAGAACGACCTGACCGGCCAGATCTCGGTCACGTCGATCCAGAGGCAGCTGGCCGATGTCTACGCCGCCAGGGACGAAACGATCTATTCCCGCAACAAGATCATCGAAGACGCCATCGATCTCAACTATCAGACCATCCGCGAGCGGTACTTCCAGCAGGAGCGGGCGCAGCTCGAAAAGCGCATCGCCGCGGAGCTCCAGCTCCTCCAATCCAAGGTCCGGGCCCACCAGGTGAAGATCAAGCAGTACCAGGACCAATTGAACAATCTTGAGATCCGGGCCCCGCACGACGGCATGCTGATCATCGACAAGACGTGGAGAGGGGAGAAGTACCGGGTCGGAATGACGGCCTACAGCGGACTGAAATTGGGCTCCCTGCCCGAGCTCAGCGTCATGGAAGCCAAGGTCTTCGTCCTGGAATCGGAGGCCTCGGGACTCAAAGAGAACCTGCCGGTCTCGGTAAGCCTGGACTACGAGCCGGGTCGGGTCTTCACCGGCAAGGTGGCCGGGATCGACACGATCGCCAAACCGCTCACCGAAGACACCCCGCTGAAATACTTCGAGGTCAGGGCCAGTCTCGACGTCACCGATCCCCGGCTGATGATGCCGGGCGTCCAAGTGAGGGCCTCCATTTTCGTGGAGAGACTGGACAATGTCATCGCCGTCCCGAACCAGGCCCTCGTGTTCGAGGGGGACAAGGCCTTTGTCTACGTCAGGAAAGGATCCAAGGTCCAGAAGAGGCCGGTCGAGATGGGCGCCCGGAGCCTGACCCAGACGGTCATCACCAAGGGACTGGAAGAAGGCGGGCAGATCCTTCTGGGGAATCCCGGGACCCCGGCCAAGGGGGGCAGGCCGTCATGAAGATGACGTTCGATGTCGCCGAATCGATGGAATCCCTCCTCCATCACAAGCTGCGGACGCTGCTCACGCTGCTGGGGATGATCTTCGGGGTCGGCGCGGTGATCGCCATGTTGAGCATCGGCCGCGGGGCGGAGCGGGAAGCCCTGCAGCTCATCGACACGATGGGCCTGCGCAACATCATCGTCAAGGCGAAAGCTTTCGAAGAGAGCAAGCTCAAGGAGATCCGCGAGAATTGCCCCGGGTTGACGCTGCAGGACCTGAACGCGGCCCGGGAAACGCTGCCCTTTCTCAGCACCTACAGCGCCACCAAGCAGATCAAGGTCTTCGCCGTCGTCGCCGGGGACAGGGAGAGCGACGCCGAGGTCTCGGGCGTAACGCCCACGCAGCTCGAAATGGCCAACCTGAGCATGAGCGCGGGCCGGTTCCTGCTGCCCTTCGATGACCTCGTCTATGCCCATGTGTGCGTGATCGGATCGCGCGTCGCCCAGGTCCTGTTCCCGGGAGAGCCCCCCCTCGGCCGGCAGGTCAAGATCAACCATGTCTGGATGACCGTGGTCGGCGTGCTCAGGGACAAGAACCTCCTCAAGGAGGAATTCCAGGGGATCGCCCTCAAAGGCGAGCAGAACAACATCTATGTCCCGCTGCAGACCGCCCTGAAGGTCTTCCGGTTCGGGAACTATGAATCCGACCTCGATGAATTCCGGGTGCAGCTCAAGTCGCAGATCTCGAGCGCCTCGGCGGCGGCGACCCTGTCTCACCTGATGAAGCGCCGCCACAAGGAGATCGACGATTATGAGATGATCGTGCCCGAGGCCCTTCTCGAGCAGCACCGCAAGACCCAGAACATCTTCACCATCGTCATGGCCTGCATCGCCGGGATCTCCCTGCTCGTGGGCGGGATCGGCATCATGAACATCATGCTGGCCACGGTGCTCGAGCGGACCCGGGAGATCGGGCTGCGGCGGGCCCTGGGCGCGAGGCAGCTCGATATCCGGAGCCAGTTCATCGCCGAGACGGTCACCATCTCGGCCATCGGCGGGACGGCCGGGATCCTCTTCGGCTTCGCCCTGTCGATGCTCATCTCCGCGTTCA
Source organism: Candidatus Aminicenantales bacterium (assembly GCA_049696855.1). Lineage (GTDB taxonomy): Bacteria > Acidobacteriota > Aminicenantia > Aminicenantales > Saccharicenantaceae > RBG-16-66-30. Next base: position 175 of record JBAVUQ010000328.1, on the reverse strand, counting down.
CCGGGTGGCCGGTCGGCTGGACGATCACCTCCGTGCTGCTCTCGTTCTTCGTCTGCACCATCATCGGACTGGCGTCGGGGATCTATCCCGCGGTCAAAGCCTCGCGCCTGGACCCGATCGAAGCCCTGCGTCACGATTGAGACGCGCCGGCCGCTCGTCCCAGCTCCTCGCACCT
>JBAVUQ010000327.1:0-11508 GCA_049696855.1 Candidatus Aminicenantales bacterium | reverse complement strand
CTCGAACATATCGGCCGGCCACTCGGCCGTTTCGGCGAATTCGTGCGTGAACCCCTCTCCCGTGATCTCGGCCGACTTGCCGTCTATCTTGACATCGGCGTCCTTGCCGGTCGTCGCCTTCAGAGCCCGCTCAACGGCCGCCTCGGCCTGCTTATTGGCGGCCTTTTCCCCTCCCCCGCAGGAGGCGAAAACGAGAAGACCGGCGAGGATCGCGACCGTCCCGACAACTGCCGAAAACTTCGTCATTCTCATGGTTCCTCCCTCGCCGCGAAGCCCGGTCGCGGCTTCGATGATGCGTCCTGGACCGAGACTATATCGCCGGCCTCGTGGCGATGTCAATAAGCACGAAAAGCCGTGGGGAGCTCTGTCGCCTGCGGCGGCCTTGCCATCTTCGATGTCCAGACGCCGTCGGGGCCTACGTCCCGCGTGAACTTGCTCAGGCCGTCTCGAGAGCTCATCCGGGTTGAGCGCGGTCTCCTCGATCCGGGATCGGTGAAGGAGCCCTTACTCGGATCCGAAGATGAAAAACCGGTTTTTGCCGCTGCTCTTCGCCTTGTAGAGCATCTCATCGGCCCTGTCGATCAACTGCTGGGCGCTCGAGGCGTCGTCAGGAAAGACGGCGACCCCCAGGCTCGCGGACAAGTGCCCGGCGGGGCGCAAGCCGTCGCCGGGGAGATCCAGACTCGAGATGGCGTCCAGGATCCTCTTGGCCACGAGACCGGACGCCTTCTTGCCGGAGTAGGGCAGAACGACGGCAAATTCGTCCCCGCCGTACCGGGCGGACAGGTCGACATCGCGGACCACACTGATGAGGATCCGGCCGATCTCCTTCAATATGGCGTCTCCGGCCGTATGTCCCGACGTGTCGTTGATTCTCTTGAAATCGTCCAGATCCGCGAGAATCAGCCCGATGGGATAGTGCTGACGGCAGGACCGCTTGACCTCGAGGTGGAGAAAGCGCTTGAAGAATCCGTGATTGTAGAGGCTCGTGAGCCAGTCGGTCCGGGCCGAGTCCGCCGCCGTCTCCAAGTGGGCCCGGAGCTTGTCGAGATGGCTCTTGTTCTCGAGGAGACTCCGGACGCGGGCGACGAGCTCCCGGGGGACGATGGGCTTGGCCAGGAATTCGTCCGCGCCCGACTCGATGCCCCGGACCCGGTCATCCTCCCCCTCGAGACAGGTGATGACGACGACCTGGATGTCCCGGGTGTCTTCCCGGTCCTTCACCAGGCGCAGGACATCGAAGCCGCTGATGTCGGGGAGCAGAATATCCAGCAGGACCAGGTCGACCTTCTCCCGATGGATCCGGGCCAGGGCTTCCTTTCCCGTCCTGACGGCCTCGATACGGTAGGGCTGATCGCGCAGGGCTTCCATGATGGTCCGTTTGTCCGATTCATTGTCCTCGGCCACCAGCAGCAGCGGCCTCTCCTGGACCTTGCCTACCGCTCCCGTAACGATGGGGGGATCGCCGTACTGCAATGAGGACTGCCTCCGGACGGATAGCTGGTCTCTATACTGCTTGAGCCGGATCATGGCGTTCACCCGGGCCAGCAGCTCGATGGGCTGGAAGGGCTTGCAGAGGAATTCATCGGCGCCGGAATCGACCCCGGTCGATTTTAATTCCCCTTCGTCGAAGGCGGTCACCAGGACGATCGGCGTCTCCCTGAGCTTCCCGTCCTTCTTGAGCCGTCGCGTGACCTCGAGGCCGTCGATTCCCGGCATCATGATATCCAGCAAGATCGTGTCCGGCCGCTCGGCTTGGGCCTTTTCCAGGGCTTCCAATCCGTCGCGAGCCGTCAGGAGTTCGTAGGTTTCCTCGGGCAGGATGGCCGCATAGAGCTTCAAGGTCGCGGGGTCGTCGTCGGCGACGAGCAGCCGCCAGCGATGGGGCCGCGGCCCTTCGCCTTCCTTCCCCGCCGCGGCGGGCGGCTGTTTCGTCAGGAAGGCCTCGACCGTGTCCAGGAAGGCGCGGATGTCGATGGGCTTGGAGATGTAGCCCTCGAATCCGGCCTTGAGGAATCTGTCCCTGTCCTCTGTCATGGCGTACGCCGTCAGGGCCACGATGGGGATCGCTTGGACCTCCGGCAGGCTCTTCAACAGCTGCGCGGCCGCCATCCCGTCCATGATGGGAAGCTGAATGTCCATCAGGATCAGGTCGGGCCTCTCCTTCAGGGCGGTCTCCACGGCGCTCCGGCCGTCCGCGGCCTCCACGACCCGATAATCGAAATGGGAGAGAAGATCCCGGAGCATCTTCATATTCTTCGGCTCATCCTCCACGATGAGGATCAGGGCGCGCTTGGCTTCCGGCTTCTCGGTCATCGTTGCGCCTCCACCCTTGTCAAGGTTCAGTCCTCTCCGGCCCGAAAGGTCTTGAGCAGGCTGATCATGTCATTCACTTCGCTGTCCCGGCCGTCGTTCTTGAGGCCGATCATCTCGTCTCCCAGCGACAGGAACGCCCGGACGATGTCCGGATCGTACAAGACGCCGGCGCCCCCGCGGATATGATCGAACGTCTCGTCGTCGGAATGAGCCCTCCGGTAGGGCCTGTCGCTGGTCATGGCGTCGAAGACATCGGCGACCGCGGTCACGCGGCCGCAGACGGGGATCTGCTCGCCCTTCAGTCCCTCCGGATAGCCGCTGCCGTTCCAGCGTTCATGGTGGGTCCGGGCGATGGCCTCGGCCAGCTGGATGAAGTCCTCGGACGAGCCGCTGAGGATCTTGGCCCCGATGGTCGTGTGCCGCTTCATGATCTCCCATTCCGCCGCGTCCAACGGGCCCGGCTTGGTCAGGATGTGCCCGGGAATTCCGATCTTGCCGATATCGTGCATCGGCGCCGCGTAGAGCAGATGCTCCGCGTCCCGCTCGCTCAGACCGGCTTTCCGGGCGATGGCCGCGGCGCACTGGCTGATGCGCCGGATATGGCTTCCGGTCTCGTGATCCTTGGAATCGACAGCCAGACAAAGCCTGATGACGGTCTCCAGGGAAGACAGCTTGGCCTTTTCGAGGGCCTCCCGGAGCTGCCGCGTCTTCTGGTTGACCTCGGCTTCGAGCAGCTTCTGGTACCGGCCCTGATGATCGTGGTAGGCCTTGACCTCGAGAAGCGAGCGGACGCGCGCGGTCAGCTCGGTTTTGTCCACGGGCTTGCTCAGAAAATCGTCGGCCCCGGCCTCCAGACATTTCACCCGATCCTCCACCTCGTCCAGAGCGGTCACCATGACGATCGGGATGCCCCGGGTTTCGTTCCTCTCCTTCAGCATCCGGGCGACGTCAAAGCCGTTGATCTTCGGCATCATGATATCGAGCAGGATGAGGTCGGGAGAGTGCGCCGTGACGGCTTTGAGGCCATCCTCTCCGTCCCGGGCCGTGAAGATCTCGTGTCCCATGGGGATCAGCATGGCCTCCAGCAGACGGACGTTGTGGTCGTCATCGTCGACGATCAGGATCTTCGAGCGCCCGCTCATGGTTGTCGCTCCTTGATGGGAAGTTCAAAGCTGAACCGGCAGCCCTTGCCGAAGCCGCCGCTCTCCGCCCAGATGCGCCCGCCATGCATCTGGACATAGCGCCGGCTGATGGACAGACCGAGTCCCGTGCCCGGCGTCTTGTCCGTCATCCCGGCCTTCACCTGGAAGAACTCATCGAAGATCCGGTCGAGATGCTCGGCGCCGATTCCGACGCCCGTATCGCTCACGCTGACAACGAGCTTGTCGGCCGACCTGGCCGCCTCCAGGCTGATGGCGCCCCCGTCCGGCGTGAACTTGGCCGCGTTGGAGAGGAGGTTGTAGAGAACCTGCTTCAGCTTCCGGGCGTCGGCGATGATGGTCAGGCCGGCCAAAGCCTCATCGACGGTCAGGCGGAGCGCGACGTTGTGCCTGGCGCATTTTTCCTTGATCATGAGGAAGCTCTGACTCAGAAGCAGCTGGAGATCGACCGGGGCGAGCTTGAGGTCCATCTTTCCGGATTCCACCTTGGCGATATCCAGGATGTCGTTGATCAGTCCGAGGAGGTGCTCGCCGCTGGTCCGGATGTCCCGCATGTACTCGGCCTGCTTCGCGTTCAACGCCCCGAAATAACGGTCTTCGAGCACCTGGGCGAAGCCGCAGATGGCGTTCAGCGGCGTTCTCAGCTCGTGGGACATGTTAGCCAGGAATTCGCTCTTCTCCCGGCTCGCCGTCTCGGCCCGGGCCTTGTCGATCTCGACCTGTTTGCGTTCGCCGATCTCCCTCTCCAGCTCCCGGGTGCGTTCCTGGACCCGGTGCTCCAGGGTTCGATTCCATTCCTCGAGGTCGCATCGGGCGCTCTCCAGCTTGTCGAGCATCATGTTGAACGTCTCGGACAAGTGTCCGACCTCGTCACGCGTGGTGATCCGGGCCCGCAGGCTGATATCCCCTCCGGCGATCAGCCCGGCGGTCTCGGACAGGTGCTTCAGCGGCGCCGTGATCAGAAAGCTCAGGCCGAAGACGAAGGCGGCGCCCACGATGGATGTGACCAGGATGACGATGATCGAGGTGTCACGGGTCCGGGCGATCCTGTCCCGGAGATCCAGGAGGGAAAATCCCAGCGTGACCTCGCCGATCTTTTGGCTGTTCCAGGCGACCGGCCGCGTGACGTAGATCGTCCGCCCGTCCGCGGAGAGCCAGGGCCGCTGGCCGCTCCTGACCGACAGCCCCGGTCCCGCCGGTTCCGTGCCGAACCTATAGATGAAGCGCCCGGCGCGGTCATGAACGAAAAAGCCGGTGAGATCCTTGTTTTGCCGGACGCTCAGGGCGACGTCTTCGATGCCTTTTGCGTCGGAAAAGTACAATCCCGGAGAGATGCTCTGGGCGGTCATGGCGGCAATGCTGGTGATCTTGTCGGCATGGGCGCTCAGGGATTGTGATTTGAGCTTCTGCGGGAAGTAGGTGAAAAAGAACGCGGACATCAGCAGGAGGAGAGCGGAAGAACCCACCAGCAGCCGGTTCCGGATCGACGGCCGTTTCAGTCTCGGAGCTGTGGCCATGCCGCTCGTCTCCTAGAAGATGATCCGCGAGAGCTTCAAGAGATTGGAGCCGAAGTCGGCGCCCGAGGCCTTGGCGGCCGCCAGGTTGATCAGGATCTCCGGGGAATCGTCATTCAGATCGATCCCGACGGCGATGCCCTTCTCCACATAATCGATCATGCCGGTCACCGTGAGGATCTTCCTGTCCCGGCTCCAGGCGATGATCCCGTCGAGACTGACGGCCCGCAGGGGCGCGATGTAGAGCACATCCACCTTGTCCCCGCCGAGATTCTGATCGAGATCGGCGCTGCGGTCCAGATCGATGAGGACCACGCGGACCGGGCGGCCGGCGAAGGGGGATATTCTGGAGTCGATGGCCGCCTTGAGGATGTCCTGCTGCATCAGAGACGAGTCCCGGTTCCCCTTCTGGAAAACGATGCCGATGATCAGCTCCCGGCCGAGGCGGGCCTCGAGATTCCGGTCGAAGGTCAGGACCTTCAACAGGATCTCGTATTGGAGCGGGGCATCCAGGACGACGTTCTGAGCGGCGGAAAGGTCCGTCCCGGCGGAGATCAGGCAGGAGAGGATCAGGATCACCCCGGCCGCTCGGCTTTTCATTCCTGTCGTCCTCTGATTTCCTGATTCACTCATCACTCCGGGTCAGAACAGGTACTCCGCCCTGATGATGAAGTTTCGGCCGTTTTGGAAGATCTCGGGCTGGAGGTGCTCGTATCCGCCGGGATAAGCATAGCTTCGGTCAAAGAGGTTGCCCAGCTTCAAGGACAGCCTGAGATGGCCGAAGAGCTGACGGCTGGCCAGATTCAGGTCCGTCAGGAGGAAGGATTTCGTGCGGGTCTCGTAGATCGTCCGGCGCCCCGATTCATAGAAATTCTGGAGCCCGAGACGGACTCCCCGGAAGAGGTTGAGAGAGATGCCGGACTTGAGCATCACGGCCGGCGAATTCGTGAGCTGGAGGCCCGTATCGCGATCGACGGCGTTCTGGTAGTTGGCGCTGAGGAACGCCTGGATGCCGTTCTTGAACCGGCCGGTCAGGGAGACTTCGGCGCCGTTCGCCCTCACGCGGGCGATGTTGCCGTAAAACCAGAGCTCATCGACGGGATCGAGCGTGAGCTCGATGAGGTCCCGCATCCGGAAGGAATAGAGGGACACGGTCCACCAGATATTCGAGCTCAACCGGTGCTCGAAGACGGCCTCCAACGTCGAGATCCTCTCCGAGGTCAGGAGGGGATTCAATTTCTGGCCATACTCGCCTTCGCCGACGCCTTCCTCATAGTCGGCCTCATAGATGTTCGGCGATCGATAGGCGTCGCCGTAAAGGAGCTTCAGGGTCGAAGCTCGCGAAAGATGATAGACCAGAGCCAGGCGGGGAACGGCGAATCCCCCGAAACGCGAATGCCGGTCGTATCGGATCCCGGCTGTCAGGATGAGATTCTGATTGAGGCTGAATTCTTCTTGGGCATAAAGGGAATACCTTCGATAGGGGAAATCGCCGTGGAAAATATCCGCGTCCGGGGACGAGTAACTGTAGGAGGCATTGAAATGATTCTGATATTCCAGACCGAAGGTCATCCGGTTCTTCGACGAAATATCCCAGAAGCCTTCGAGTTCGCTTCCCAGGGCATTCTCATCGGCTCGATCCCTATCAACGACGCCGTCATACGGATACGTCTCCCGGTAATCATAGCCCAAGCTGAAGGCCCTGGCCTGGAGCTGGAACCGGGGATTCAGCTCCAGCCGGTATTTCAGCTCAAGGAATCTCTGGGCGTCCAGCGACCAGGTGTCGCGGGCATTGAAATCCGTCCCCCAGGACGCCGTCGGGATGGCCTTCTTTCGCCGGCTCACATAGGCTTGGGCGGAAAAATTGCGATATTTCAGAGATCCGAAAAGGCCTGTGGAATTGTCCCGGTCCAGGTCCTGGGCCAAGCCGTTGTTCGTCTCGGGAGCGTCGAATTCCCGGAAATACAGATCCTGGCCCCTGATGTCGGTCCATCGCCCCGAAAGAAAGAAATCCAGGCCGCGGGCCGAGTGGAGACCGTAGGCGGCCGAGCCGCCCAGCCGTCCATAGCTGCCTGCCTCCGCGGACAGCCGCAATCCCGGCCTGTCCTTGCCCGTCATCGTGATCACGTTGATCACGGCAAGCATCGCTCCCGTCCCGTACATCGTCGAGCCCGGTCCCCGTACGATCTCGATCCGGGCCACATCCTCGAGATCGAGCCCGAAGCTCGTTTCGATCAGGGCCGCGCCGAAGATGCCCTCGTTCAACGGATTCCCGTTGAGCAGGAGAAGGATGCGGTTGTTGTAATCCGTCGGCCTGCCGAATCCCCTGACGCCGACGTAACTGTAATTTCGATCATAAGAGAGGTAGAAGCCGGGGACGGCCATCAGGACCTCCGCGATGGTCCTATAGCCGTAGCGCTCGATATCCTCGCTGGTCACGATCGAGATGGACGCGGCCGCGTCGCTGGCCAGCTGTTCATACTTGGCCGCCGTGCTCACCTTGGTTTTCAGGAGGTCTTCCAGGGACAGGGACTTTTCCGGATCCGTCTTCTCTTGGGCGGGGAGGCTCGCGCCCAGCCCCAGCGCCAACAGCGCGACAATGAGCGTCCGCTGTACTCGTCTACGTTGTCTTTTCCGATCCATCGGCTTCTCCTCAGACTCGGGTGCGGTCTTCTCTTCGATATCCGCCTCTGCCCCTCGTGCCGGAGCGCCTTCCCGGCCGGCCTCGACTGCTCGCGGGCGGCCGGCATCATCCGGCCCCGGCGTCTGCGGACATGACGCCTTCAAAGGCAGATCGAAGAGATATCGATTTTGGCCTTCGGGGCCTTGGCTCTCCGCCCGCAGCGTCGCGCCGTGCATTTCGATGATCCGCCGGGCCAGGGCCAGGTCGGCCCTCAATCCGGGCGCGCCTTTTCCGGGTTTGTTCTCCGGTTCCCCGGACGGGCCGTCGCTCGCTTCCGGCGCAGGGGGCCCGGGCCTTCCGATGCTGAAGACAAGCCGCCGGTCGTCCCGCCTCACGAGGAGGCTGATCGTCTCGCCCTGCGGAGTCTGTTTGGCCATATCCCTCAGGAGGTCCGACAGAACCCGCCTGATCTTTTGAGGATCGGCTTCGAATTCCACGTCGTCCGGAGTGTCCGGGGTCTCGAGAACGAGCCGGCCTCCGTACTTCGCGCAATCATCCTTCAAGGCTGCCTGACTGTGGGCCAGGAAATCGCGCAGGCCGATAGGCCTCACCCGGAGACCGGCCCCGTTCAGGTCGGTCCGGGCCATATCGAGGACGTCGGTGATCAACCCCAACAGCTCGTCGCCGCTGGCCTGGATTTCCCCGAGAAATTCGATCTGCTTCTCGCTGAGGCTGCCGAAGGACTGCTGGCGAAGGATCTGCGAGAATCCCAGGATGGCGTTGAGCGGGGTCCGAAGGGCGTGGCTCATGCCGGCCAGAAATTCGTTCGATGTCCGCCGGGCCGCTTCGACCTCTTCCAGGGCGGACCTCAGGCGCTGGATTTCCGCCTGACGTTCGTCGAGCGTCCTCAAGACTTCGGACATCGTCCTTTCCTCTCTCGGACGTCCCCCTTCGAGCCGGATTCGGGAGCCAAGTCATTCTGATTCCGCGGAGGAGTGAAGGGAATAGCCCTCCGGGGCTAACTGTAGGGCGAGATTCGGGGCCCTAGCCTACCCGGACAGGGGATGGGCGTCTCCTCGCGGGGGGTGAGGCCCGGGCCGGCCCCGGCGGCGTTATTGACACCAAGTTCCTCCGGGACTATCATCTGCGTCATCTGGGCAACGCCGGGATCACGCCTGTCAGGGCGGATTGGCCCTCGGCGGCCAAGCCGGTCAAGGGAGATGTCCTTTTCGGCAACAGGAGGAGACGTGTGGCATCAAGAGTTCGAGGGCGGGGAGGGGCGGTGAAAAAGAAGATCCTGATCGTCGATGATGACAGCGCTAATCTCTACCTGCTGGAGAGCCTCCTCAAGGGGCACGGCCTGGACGTCATGACGGCGGAGAACGGCCAGGTCGCGCTGGACAAGGCCTGCCTCAAACCGCCGGATCTGATCATCTCCGACATCCTCATGCCGGTCATGGACGGCTACGCCCTTTGCCGGCAATGGAAGTCGGACGACCGCTTCCGGAGAATTCCCTTCATTTTTTACACGGCGACCTACACCGAGCCCAAGGACGAAGAATTCGCTCTGAGACTGGGGGCGGAACGATTTCTCGTCAAACCCCAGGAGCCGGACGTCCTGATGAGCGCTTTGAACGAGGTCCTGGCCGGGAAGCCCGCGGTCGAGACGGTCGCGGGCAGACCGCTCGGTGAAGATATGGAGTTTTTCCGGCGGCACGACGAAGCCCTTTTCCGGAAGCTTGAAGCGAAGATGCTGGACCTGGAGGTCGCGAATCAAAGGTTGAAGCTCCTGGAGGAGAGCTACCGCCTGAGCTTCGATAATGTCACGGATGTCATCTACACGATCGGCCTGGACCTCAAAATGATGAGCATGTCCCCGAGCGTGGAGAAGGTCCTCGGGTACAGGCCGGAGGAGTTCATCGGCCGGTCCGTCGCCGATCTGAAATTCATCTTTTCTCCGGAGACTCTTATGCAGGCCGTGGGCGATCTGAGCCGGGTCCTGACGGGGGAAACCGTTTCGGCGCTGATCTATCGGTTCAGCGCCAAGGACGGAACCGCCAGGTGGGGAGAGGTCAACGGGTCCCCCATTATTCGCGACGGCCGGATCGTCGGAATGATCTCCGTCGCCCGCGATATCACCGACCGGAAGAAGGCGGAGGAGGAGCTGAGGCAAAGCGAGAAGAGATATCGCGAGCTGTATGATTTCCTGCCGATACCCGTCTATGAAATGGATATGGAAGGCAATGTCACCTCCGCCAACCGGGCCATCTACGAGATCTTCGGCGGAACGGAAAAGGACTTGGAGAAGGGCTTCAAAGTCTGGCAGGCCCTGACACCGGAAGGCGTCGACAAGTTCCGGAAAAACGTCCAAAGACTGCTCAAGGGGGAGCGCCTCGAGGGCACGGAATATACGATCAAAAGGCTGGACGGCTCTCTCTTTCCGGCCGTGGCCGTGACCAGCGTCATCAGGAAGGATGGCCAACCCGTGGGCTTCAGAGGCGCCCTCGTCGATATCACCGAGCGCAGGCGGTCGGAGGAGGAGCTGCGCCGGATGAACGCGTTCCTGGATTCGATCGTCGAGAATATCCCGAACATGATCGTCCTCAAGGACGCCGCGGAGCTCCGGTACGTCCGGCTGAACCGGGCCGGCGAGGACCTGCTCGGTCATTCGAGGGACGAGGTGCAGGGGAAGACCGACGCGGACTTTTTCTCCAAAGAACAGGCGAAATTTTTCATGGAACGGGACAGGGCGATTCTACTCGGCAAGGAGCTTGTCGACATCCCCCAGGAGACCTTCCAAACCCGCGACAAGGGACAGCGCATCCTGCACACCCGGAAGGCCCCGGTCCTGAACGCGAATGGCGAAGCCGGGTACCTTCTGGGAATCTCCGAAGACATCACGGAACGCATGAAATCGGAGGAACGACTTCAGCAGGCCTTGGACAGTCTCAATAAAGCGGTCAGCGCGACCCTCCAGGTCATGGCCTCCGCCGTCGAGGTCAGAGATCCCTACAAGTCCGGGCACCAGACCCGGGTGGCGGGCCTGGCCTTCGCGATCGCCTTGGAGATGGGACTTTCCGTGGAACAGCTCGAGGTCATCCGGCTGGCCGCTTCCATCCACGATATCGGGAAACTCTCCGTCCCGGCGGAAATCCTGTCGAAGCCCGCGAAGCTGACGGACATCGAATATGCCCGGATCAAAGAACACTCCCAAAAGGGGTTCGACATTCTCAAGAAGATCACGTCACCCTGGCCGTTGGCGGACATCGTCTTTCAGCACCATGAGCGGTGGGATGGGTCGGGCTATCCGAGAGGCCTGAAGGGAAAAGACATCCTCATCGAGGCCCGCATTCTCGGCGTGGCCGACGTTGTCGAAGCCATGACCTCCCCTCGGCCCCATCGCCGGGGCATGAGCATCGATGTCGCGCTGGACGAGATCGAGAAAAACCGGGGGAAATTGTACGATCCCGACGTCGCCCAGGCCTGTCTGAGGATATTCCGCGAGAACCGGTATCACATTCCGGAACACTGAAGGCCGCTCGAATCCATTCCGCGGATCGGCCTCGCGGCGGGCCCCTTCAAATCGGTCGGGCTCCCCACTATACTGGAGCCGTGGACGCCGCCCCCGTCATCCGTCTCCGTGACCTGAGAAAGACGTATGCCGTCACAGAGCGCGAGCCGGGGCTCCGGGCCGCCCTGGCCGGCCTGGTCCATCGCCGCAAATCCGAGGTCCGCGCCGTCGACGGCATCACCTTCGATCTCGCTCCTGGGGAGATCGTCGGCTTCCTCGGTCCCAACGGCGCGGGCAAGACGACGACTCTGAAGATGCTCTCGGGGCTCCTTCACCCGACGTCCGGCGAGCTCTCGGTCCTGTCCTATGTCCCGTGGAAGAGGG
>JBAVUQ010000326.1:0-5215 GCA_049696855.1 Candidatus Aminicenantales bacterium | reverse complement strand
TGAGCTTGACGTTGGATTCCTTGAGCTGTGACGTTGTCTCCTCGAGCTGGAGGCGGCTGCGGAGCTCCCGACGTCGCAACTTGTCCATATAGTAAGCCCCGATACCGCCGATCACCAGGATCGAAGTTAGGAAATAGAGGTTGGTGACGACGTCACGCCACCCGGTTTTTCCGCTGGGAAGGTTGAGAAGACTGGGGATGACATAGCTTGCCCAAATGAGGACGAGCACGTACGCCGAATCCCGAAAAGACAGCGGCAAGGCGATGAACGAACCCATGATGATGATGTAAAGACCCTGGACATAGGCCGAGACGAATCCCCCGAGAAGATAGATCATGACCGCGATGCCCAGGACGTCGAAGAAGCCTACGGTCATGACGATCTTGGCGTAGCCGCGATTTGTTTTCATCCTGCCGAGAACGAGGAACAGGATGAGATGGGCGATCAGGACGCCGACCCGGATCCCCAGAAATACGGGGAAAAGCCTCCTCGGGGCGTGGACCCAATCGAGGAAGATGAATGATGCATAGAGGACGGCGCTGAGGATGATGACAATGCGAGCCCGGCTTCTCAGCGAATATTCTTGGTAGACGAGTTCTTCGAATTCGAGATCCCGGCCGGGTTTCTTAGTCATGGGCCACCCTCGGTTTGGCGACCACGATGTAGCCTTGCGGCGGGTCACCGTATGTCGTGATTCTCCGGAGGCAGACCCAGCCGGCCTCGTCCAGCAGGGTCTCCAGCTTTTCCGAGTCGAAGAAATCGAACGTTCCCGCTTCTTCCAGCTCCGTCAACGCCTGAGCATCGTTGAGGAACGACCGTAGGGAGTCCAGAAGGAAGGACTTTGGCATCCTCGATGGCAGGGTCTCTTCGGGCATGGCCTCGATCTTCTCAAGCAGACGTGTGAAAGGCCCGGACGCGTCGGTATCGGGACGCATGCTCGATAGCACCAGGAGTCCTCCTGGGTCGATGATGCGCCGGACCTCGCGGAGCGTCTCGACCGGATCGAAGATATAGGACAGAACCAAGCTCATGAGGACCTTATTATAACATCCCGATTTGATGGGAAGGTGGAAAGTCCCCTCGAGCGTTCCCGGAATGATGAGCCTTCGGAATGACGGCGGGGCCGCCACGAGACGGCGGACATATCGAGCGGCGGCGTTGAAGTCGATGATGATCCGATACTCCTGGAGATCGAACTGGGTTTTCAGCCAATCGTCATGGTCCGGGGTGATCTTCTCTCCCCGCAGGATCCGATGGAGCCGCGGCGAATAGTCCTCCTGGATCTTCCTGGCACTTTCCAGGGTCAAGTTCTCCACCTTGTCGGCCATCTCTTCGAACGTTCCGATCTCGCCGTCCACGAAGCGGCAGATGGCCAGGTATCGGCTCAATTCGAGGTCAAGGGCCAGAAGATCGAAACGGCCGAAATTCTTGTTCGGTCCGGATTCAGACAGGAACTTCTGGCGGGCCTGCTTCATGGCCTCCGGCACGAGGTCGGCGATGGTGACGTGGATGGGGATCTCTCCGATGCTCCGGAGAGTGTGCTCGACGAAGTTCCCCGTGCCGCCGCCGAGATCCAGCAAGCGATCGCCGGGATGGATATCAAGGGCGTGCAATTGGTCGCTCATCAACTGCTTATATTCGTCGGCCATGGCCATGATATCGAAGCCCAGGAGGTTGCCTTCTCCGATGAGGTAATGACGCCAATAGCTCTTCCTGTTCTTGAGATCACGAGGCGGAAGCCGGTCCTTTTCGGACCGGCGCATGACCTCCATGTCTTTCCGGCTCGGCAGGATGGGCTGGATCATCGAGCCCTCGATGAATCTGTGTATGAGTGAGGTGATCGTCCCGAACATCCTGAGAGCTTCCCGGGAGGTCCGGGCGTTGTGACCTATCGGGACGGAGAGGATTTCTCGCGGGGCTTCCGCCTGGACGCTCATGACGTCGCGAATGAATTCCGATTTGATCCATTTGTCGTGCTGACCGTAGATCCAGGTGATGGGCAGGGCAATATGGCCCATGTCCTCGCGGGCCTGTTCGAGAGTCCCCACTCCGTTGGCAATGATATCCGACGCATAAGGCAAATGCCTAATGTAATTCCCCAGGATGGGATAAACGTCGAGATTGATGCCCAGCTGGAATTGTTCGAGGAGGTCCAGGCCGCAATTGATACGGTTCATCATATCCCTGAACTCGAGGGCGCCCATGCAGGAAATCCAGTAATGGACCTGTCTCTGATAGGCCGGGTCTCTCAGGACGACTCGGGCTTCAAGGGCCGCGAGAGAGAACGTGACCAGGACGACGGAACTCGCTCTGAGCTTCGGATTGACGCGGAGCCAGTCGATGACGGTTTTCAGGTCATCTGCGCCCTGGCTCGTGCTGGAATTGAGAGTTTCCCATGGGGGTTCTGACGCTTCCGGATCCCTGTGGCTCTCTCCCTTCCTTCTGATCCCGTCGTAGCGGAGGACTGCCAGAGGCCTCCCCACAGCCCTGAAATTCTGGATCAGTGTCAGCGCCAGCCCGAAAAGGACTTCCTTGGTTTTCCCGAACGCAGGCGGGATAATGACGACGGGAATCGGGTTTTCATCCAACGGAAAGGAAGAATTGACCAGGCCGACGATCTCTTCGCCGTGCGAATTCTCCAGCCGGATGACCCGGGGAGTCGCCAGATCGGCTTGGCCCAGGCTTGCCGAAGGCCCTGGCGCGTTCCGGATCGTGGAGACGTCGATGATCTCCTCGCCGCGCCGGGCGAAGTCCGGGTCGGGAGCGTGGACCGATTGGATGCTCATGCGGCTGATGCCGAACTGGACCCCGTACTTCAAGCCGACGCCTTCGTCCCGTTCCGCGCGCACCACATGGCGGACCTCTCCCGTCTCCTGCCAGAGGATCTGGTCGCCGTCGAGGATGGCCATGGATTCGAGCGGCGTGCCCTTGAGCAGGACCGGCATCTCCCCGTTGGCCACGAAGCTCATGCCGTTCGGGCTGATGTCGGTGATGCGGCCCCGGACCTTGCGGTCGAACGGGGACGGCAGGGGGATCTCGACATTGAGGTCCCCGGCCGGCGCGATCCGCCGCTCGGCCCGCTTCTCGGAGTAGAACATGACCCGCGGGTACAGGCAGACCAGGGTCTGTCCGTCGGAGGCGATCCGCGAGATCATCGTTTCGAAATTGTACGTGGCGTAGCCGATCTGGAAGGAGACGAAGAGAAGATCCGAGGTCTTGAACTTGACGTCGAGCTTCTCTCCGTTGAGCAGGCAGACCGAAGGCGGCCGGACTTCCGCGAACGACAGGATCTCCGGATTGCCGGACCTGGCCGGGACCGCGGCCACCTCGACCTTGCGGGCCAGGGCCTCGCGCATGAGGGACTCGATCTTGACCGAGTCGGTGAACAGGACCATCTCGTCGGTCCGGAGGAACGGGTAGCGAAGCTTGAGCTCGTCGAGGTCGCGGATGGCGACGTAATCCGACATGAACTGGAGGAGCGACAGACGGCTCGTGTCGTCGAGCGACAGGAACTCGACCGCGACGCCCCCCTGGTCGGCGTCCTGGCGGACGATGCGGCCGTTCACCCTGTATTGCCGCCCGTCCGGGAGGGCGATATCCAATGGCACGGCCGAGCCCTCGGGGGAGGACGAGAGCGTCTTGAGGAACATGCCGTTCTCGCTCAGGTTGACCAGCTTGGCCTCTCCAAGCAGGCCGGTCTCGATGCGGATGTCCTTGGAGCCGTCGAGGGTCACGCGCATGGACGAGCGTTTCTCGCGCGAGCGCTGGGCGATGAGGAAGCTGATCTTCCGGCGGATGGCCGCCGGATCGCTCGGCTTGGCCAGGCAGCAGTCGATGCGGCCGTAGCTCGCGAGATCGATCGTCGTCCCGTTCGACGCGCACTCGGTCAGCAGGATCTTGATGATGGCGTCGGAGTTCTTGAAGATCTCGTTGAGGAACCGCAGCAGCTCCGTGCCCTTCATCCGGGGCAGGTCCTCGTTGACGATAAGGACGTTGACCTCAGGGAGGGATTTGATCAGATGGATGGCCTCGACGCCGCTGGTCGTCGTGTGAACCGTGTAGCTGTCCCGCAGGGCCCGCTGGAGCTTCTCGAGATAGGCGAGGTCGTCGTCGACGACGAGGACGACGGGCGGAGCCCCCGCCTTGCTCTTTTCTATTTTCTCGCGGGCCATCTAGGGTCCGGCCTCCCTGAATCGGATAAATTCATTTAGTCGTTCGAGGGGCGGCGTCGCCGGGGAACAAATCGGGTTGCGGAAGACGAGCGTCTGGCCCCAAGAGTTGTAGCAACCCATGCAAATCCACACAAAATCTAGTATATAACTCTAGGCCTGTCAAGGATTTCTTGGCTTGAGCCCCCTGAGGATCGCCGCCGCCGACTCGGAATACAGGCCCACGTCGATGCCCGAGCAAACCAGCGTATAGCCCTCCTCGAGGGCTTGGGCGGAGGCGGCGAGGCCCGCGGCGAAGATCCCGACCGGGACTCTCTTCGCGGCGCAAGCGGACGCGACGGACCCGATGGCCTCGCGGACGTCGGGGTCCTGGATCCGTCCGGGCTTGCCCATGCTGGCCGAGAGATCGTAGGGGCCGATGAAAACGGCGTCGATTCCGGGGACGGCGAGGATGGCGTCGATGGCCCGGACGCCGTCGATGTGCTCGACCTGGGCGACGACGACGGTCTCCTTGTTGGCCGTATCGACGTTCTCTTGGAACCGGGCCCCGTAGAGATTGGCCCGGCTGAAGCCCACGCTGCGCTCGCCCTCGGGCGGGTACTTGGACCAGCGGACGGCCAAAGCGGCATCTGTGGCGACGTTGACATGGGGAACAATGATGCCCGCAGGGCCGGTGTCCAGCGCCTTCTTGATCCACATCTCGCGGTTCTCGGGAATGCGGACCAGGCAGGCGCACGGTCCGCGCGCCGCCTGGACCAGGCGCAGGACGTCTCCCGGGCCGAGGGACCCGTGCTCCATGTCGAGAAACAGCCAGTCGAATCCGGCGGATGATGCGATCTCGGCCAGCTCAGGCGAGGGCAGGCTGAGGAGCGTCCCGACCAGCCGGTCTCCCCGAAGGAGCCTGTCGCGGAATGAGGCGCTCATCGGTGGAAGCTCTGGCCGATGAACTTCAGGCCGTCGACGATCCCCGCCCGCCAATAGCTCCACGCATGGCCGCCGTCGCGGACCCGGAATTCGTGCGGGATCTTGCGGCTGGTCAGGAGCAG
>JBAVUQ010000325.1:0-13552 GCA_049696855.1 Candidatus Aminicenantales bacterium | reverse complement strand
CCATCTGGCCAGCGGGAACATCATGCTCGTCCTGGCCGCCGCCGTCTGCGGCGTCTTCTGGGGCTGGCTCTACCTCCGCTTCCGCTCTCCGGTCCTCAACATCGTCAGCCATACGCTCTGGGACCTGATGGTGTTTGTCGTTTTTCCCTTTTAAAATAATGGGGACAGAAACGTCTCCATTTCAGCCGGCGAGATGTTCGAGCAGGATCTTCGCGCCGATCCCGATCAGGATGAGCCCTCCGACGAGCTCGGCCCGCTTGCCGACGATGCGGCCGACGATAGGCCCGAGCTTGGCTCCGACGATCGTCAGGACGAAGCTCGTGACACCGATGATGGCCGCGGGAAACAGGATGCCCGTGCGGACGACGCCGAGGCTGAGGCCGACGGCCAGGGCATCGATGCTCGTCGCCAGGGCGAGGATGAAGAGCCTCTTGCCCCGGGTCTGGTCGGGCCGGCAGGCCTTCTCATCGTCATTCATCTTCAGGGATTCCCAGATCATCCGGCCGCCGATCAGGGCCAGAAGACCGAAGGCGACCCAGTGGTCGAAGTGCTCGATGATCCCGAGGAGCCTGTCCCCGGCGAGCCAGCCGGCGACGGGCATGACGAACTGGAACACGCCGAACCAGGCGGCCATCCGGACGGCCTGCCTCATCGTCAGCCCCCGGGCCCCACAGGCCAGCCCCAGGGTGATGGCGAAGCAGTCCATGGCCAGCGCCACGGCGATCCCGAGGATCCAGATGAACGACATGGGTTGCTCCGCAGCCGCCAATTATATCAGAAGAAAGAGGGCCAGTCCCCTTCGGGACAGTCCCCAAAAAGCGTGCTATAATGGATGATTAAAATAAGCCCATGGCGACGACAGACAGCATCATCCTTCGCGGAGTCAAGGTCCACAACCTGAAAGGGATCGACCTCGACGTCCCCCTGAACAAGCTCATCGTCGTCACCGGGGTCAGCGGCTCGGGCAAATCGTCCCTCGCTTTCGACACGCTCTACGCGGAGGGCCAGCGCCGCTACATCGAATCGCTCTCCTCCTACGCCCGGCAATTCCTCGAGCGGATGGACAAGCCCGACGCCGATCTCATCGAAGGCATCCCCCCGGCCATCGCCATCCAGCAGAAAGGCGCCGCCAAGAATCCCCGCTCGACCGTGGCCACGGTCACCGAGATCTTCGATTTCCTCCGAGTCCTCTATGCCCGCATCGGCACCGTCCACTGCCTCCAGTGCGGCCGGCCGGTCGTCCGCGATACGATCGACGCCATGATCGCCGAGCTCCTGCGCGAGCCCTCCGGGACCCGCGCTTTCGTGACCTTCTCCTGGCCCCGCGACAAGAGCCTCGCCTCGCTCAAAAAGGACGGCTTCACCCGGGCCGTCGCCGCCGGGGCCGTCGTCGATCTCGACGAGGCGGCCAAGGCGAACGGCCCCCTCGACGTTCTCGTCGACAAGATCACCCTCGGCGTCGACGAGCGCGAGCGGCTGGCCGACTCGCTCGAGATGGGGCTCAAGAAAGGCGAAGGCCGCGTCCTCGTCCGGACCGAGGCCGGGCGCGAGCTCCGCTTCAGCGAGAAGCTCGAGTGCCGGGCCTGCCGGCTCCCGGCCGAGGATCCCTACCCCAACCTGTTCTCCTTCAACAGCCCGCACGGCGCCTGTCTCGAGTGCCATGGCTTCGGCGACCTGGCCGTCATCGACGAGGACAAGGTCATCCCGGACCGGTCGAAGACGCTCGAGCAGGGCGCGGTCGAGCCCTGGACCAAGCCGCTGTCCAAAGGCATGCAGAAGGAGCTCCTGGCCGAGGCCCGCCGCCGGAAGATCCCGACCAACGTCCCTTTCCGCGACCTCAAGCCCAAGGACCAGCGCTTCGTCCTCGACGGCGGCGACGGCTATTACGGCGTCAAGGGCTTTTTCGACTGGCTCCAGTCGAAGAAGTACAAGGTCCAGGTCCGGGTCCTGCTCAGCCGCTACCGGAAGTACGTCGCCTGCCCGGCCTGCTCCAAGACCCGGCTCAACGCCCGGGCCCTGAGCGTCCGCATCAAGGGCCTCAATATCGGCGAGGTCGTCCGCATGACCGTCGGCGAGGCCTCGGCCTTCTTCGCCGGCCTGGAGCTCGAGCCGTTCGAGCGCCAGGTGGCCGAAAAGCTCGTCCAGGAGATCCGCGGCCGCCTGCGCTTCCTCATGGAGGTCGGCCTCGACTACATCGCCCTCGACCGCATGACCTTCACCCTGAGCGGCGGCGAGGCCCAGCGCATCAGCCTGGCCGCGGCCCTCAGCGCCTCGCTCGTCGGGACGCTCTTCGTCCTCGACGAGCCGTCGATCGGCCTCCACCCCCGCGACAACCTCCGCCTCGTCCAGATCCTGAAGTCGCTCAAGGACATCGGCAACACGGTCGTCGTCGTCGAGCACGACCCCGACATCGTCAGCGCCGCCGAACACGTCATCGACATGGGGCCGCGCGCGGGCGAGGCCGGCGGCGAGGTCGTCTTCGAAGGCCCCTGGCCGGCCTTCCTCCGCAGCCGCGAATCGCTCACCTCCCAGTACATCCGCGGCGAGAAGCAGATCGCCCTGCCGTCCGCCCGGCGCCCGGCCAAATCCTTCCTCGAGATCCACGACGCCTATAAGCACAACCTCAAGCACATCGACGTCCGCATCCCCCTCGGCGTTTTCACCTGCGTCACCGGCGTATCCGGCTCGGGCAAGAGCACGCTCATCCACGACGTCTTGTACGAGGGATTCGAAGGGACCTCCGACAACGGGTTCGGGGAGATCCGGGGCCGGGACAAAGTCGCCAAGGTCATCATGGTCGACCAGTCTCCCTTGAGCGCGTCGCCGCGCTCGATCCCGGCCACCTACACCAAGGCCATGGACGGCATCCGGGCCCTGTTCAGCGCCACGCGAGAGGCCAAGCTGATGGGGTTCCGGCCCGGTTTTTTCTCCTTCAACACGGCCGGCGGCCGCTGCGAGGACTGCAAGGGGGCCGGGGTCCAGGTCGTCGAGATGCAATTCCTGTCGGACGTCAGCCTCGTCTGTGACGCCTGCAAGGGCCGGCGCTTCAAGAAGGAGATCCTGGACGTCCGCTGGAACGGCAGGAACATCGACGAGGTCCTCGGCCTGAGCGTCACCGAGGCCTGCCTCTTTTTCGCCGGGCGGCCCGAGATCACGAAGAAGCTCTATCCCCTCGTCGAGGTCGGCCTCGGCTACCTCAAGCTCGGCCAACCGACGACGACCCTCTCCGGCGGCGAGCTCCAGCGCATCAAGCTCGCTTATCACCTCGTCCACGAGAGAGGCAGGAAGATCCTCTATCTCTTCGACGAGCCGACGATCGGCCTCCATCCCAACGACGTCGCCGTCCTGCTCAGATCGTTCCAGAGGCTCGTGGCCGAAGGGCACACGGTCGTCGTCATCGAGCACAACCTCGACGTCGTCAAGAGCGCCGACCATGTCATCGACCTCGGCCCCGAAGGGGGCGAAGACGGCGGCAGGATCGTCGCCCAGGGCACGCCGGAGAAAGTGGCCCAAACCGCGGGCTCCGTCACGGCGAAATATCTCAAGGACGCGCTCCGGCGGGCGAACGGCCGCAAGGCCCGAGCCGGCAAAAAGGAAGCGGGACGCCTAGTTGCAAAACTGGGCAACTGACCACTTGCTAAAGGTTCATATTGTGTTTTTACACGAACACTAATTAGCGCTTTGTGTCCAGTATATGGACGCTTGCATATATATCATCCTATCTCGTTTAATAATAATATTATAAATACATCTATCCGCATATATGTGCATCATTACAGAACACTTTGGATAATCCTCAAGGCTCCGTAAAATATCACCTAACTAATACGTTATAATAGACTTAACTATAATATTCCGGGTTGGCACCGTTCTTGCCATTAATGATGTCGTTGTCAAGAAGCAAGGAGCGGTGCCAAATGAAGACCAAACTCGCCTTTATAATCCTGGCCGCCTGCGTCATCATGGCCGGGCCGATCGAGGCTTCCGAAGCCATCTGGGAGGTGCTCGTTCCGACGGGACTCCAGCCTTCGGCCCTTGTCCTTCCGAACCCCCTCCCGGAGCCCGCTCTCGTGTCCATGGAGATCCTGGCCGCCGAGCCCGCGCCGGCGCTCTTCCCGCAGATGGCGGTCCCGCAGCGCATCCCGACGCTCGGCCCGACGGTCCGGCCCGGCAAGGCCCTTTTCGACGCCAACCTCGTTCTCATGGTCGGCCTGAACGTCGCCGATTATTTTTCCACGCGCCAGGCCCTCAAGTACCCCGGCCTCACCGAAACCAATCCCCTGATGAAGCCCTTCGTCAAGAGCCCCGCGGCCTTCGCCGCGTTCAAGTTCGGGACGACGGCCCTGTCTTACCTGAGCATGAAGGTCATCTTCAAGCGGAACAGGACCGTCGCCTGGGTCATGACGACCGCCAGCAACGTCCTTCTCTCTTATGTCGTGGCCAACAACTTCCGCCTGATCCAGGGAGCGCGGGCCCGCTGAGGCCGGAGCAAGCCGTGAACGTCTATCTCCAGCGCTACCTGGGGCTCGACGAGGAGCGGGCCTTCGCCCGGCGGGCCGGCTTCCCAACCCTCAAGGCCCTGGAGAAAGAGTATATCGGCTTCCTGCTCGAGATCACCGGCCAGAACAGGACCGAGGTCTCCCGGATCCTGGCCATCTCCCGGTCGACGCTCTATCACAAGATCCGCCGCTATCAGATCGGGGACGGCGACCGGGATTCCCTCGCCGCTTAGGGCCTCAAAGCCATTTCTTCCGGCGGAAGAAAACGAACATCCCGGCGACGGACCCGATGATCAAGAGCCAGACGAACGCGTATCCCCATCGCCATTTGATCTCGGGAAAATGCACGAAATTCATCCCGTAGAGGCCGACGAGAAACGTGATCGGGATGAAGATCGTGGAGATGATGGTCAGGACCTTCATGATCTCGTTCATCCGGTTGGAGAGGCTCGAGAGATAGGTTTCGACCATGCTGGACAGCATCTCCCGGAACGACTCGACCGTGTCGATGACCTGGATGGCGTGGTCATAAAGGTCGCGGAGGAAGACCCCCGTCGATTCCCTGATCAGGGGGGACTCCGAGCGCTCGAGGCCGCTGACGACCTCCCGCAGGGGCCAGACCGACTTGCGCAGCTCGATCATTTCCCGCTTCAACCCGTGAATCTCCCCCAGGAGCTCGCGCCGCGGCTCGGCGATCAGCTGTTCCTCGAGAGCGTCGATCCGCTCGCCGAGCTTCTCCAGGACAAAGAAATAATTGTCGACGACGGCGTCGATGACGGCATAGGCCAGATAGTCGGGGCCCTGCTTCCGGATGCGGCCCTTGCCGCCGCGGATCCGGTCGCGCACCCGATCGAAGCAATCCCCCGGGGTCTCCTGGAACGTCAGGACATAGTTGGGACCTAAAATGAGACTGAGCTGGTCGGCCGACGTCACGGCGCTCTCGCCGTCGAGTTCGATCATCCGCAGGACGACATAGATCGCCGCCCCCAGGTCCTCGGTCTTCGGCCGCTGGGTCGTGGTCATGATGTCCTCGAGGACGAGGGGGTGGATGCCGAAGTGCCCTCCGAGCTTTTCGATGACCGCGGCGTCGTGGACCCCGTCGACGTTGATCCAGGTCACGGTCGGGGTGTCCTTGAAGGGGAAGCATTCCTCGACCGAGGCGACCTCCTTTTCGACGAAGCCTGTCGCGTCGTAATCCATGACCGTGATCCGCGGCTTTCCGGCCTTCTCTTCGCCGACGTACATGAGGGTGCCCGGAGAAAGGCCCGCCTTCTCCGAGCGTTTGATCTCGTCGCTGGTCATGTCGTGCTCCTGGCGGACTCTTCCCTCAGGATAAACCGATCCGGAGCGATTTTCCAGCGAATTGGCGGCCCGAGGGAGGCGGCTTCCGGGCAGCGACCCCGCGGACGTCCCTTACTTGAGCCGCGCCCCGGCGGCCGCCCAGTCGATGGCCTTGAAGAAGGCCTCGATGTAGTCGGCGCGCTTGAGGCCGTAGTCGAGCATGAAGGCATGCTCGAAGACGTCCAGGACCAGGAGCGGCCGGCCGCCGGCCGGGTGGCTGACGTCGTGCTCGTTGATCCAGAAGTTGATCAGGCGGCCGTTGGCCGTGTCCTCGTAGAGGACGGTCCAGCCGATGCCCCGCATCGCGCCGGTCGCCCGGAAATCCTTCTCCCAGGATTCGAGGTCGCCGTAATGCTCGGCGATGCGCCGGGCGAGCTTGCTCGCCGGATCGAGCGGCGCCTTGCCGCCGAGGTTCTCGAAGTAGAGCTCGTGCAGCCGCATGCCGTTGAACTCCCAGCCGAGCCGGCGCTTGAGCTCCGCGTATTCGGGGCTCGCGGTCCTCCCGTCCTTGGCCATGAGCCCGAGGATGTCCAGGACCTTGTTGGTGTTGGTGACATAGCCCTGGTAGAGCGTGAAATGGTTCTTGAGCAGCGTCTCGCTGAACCCGGGCGTGCCGATGAGCTTGGCATAGTCTTTGGGCGTATAGTTCATGTTCCATCCCTCCCTTCCCTTAAATCCTATCAAATTAATAGGATTTAGGCAAGGCCAAGCCGCGGCCCCGGCCTTATTTCGAGGCGGACTTTTCGACGGGCTCCGCTTCCCCGGCGAGGCCGATCTTCAGCCGGATCTCGTCTTCGAGCTCCCCGGCCAGCTTCTTGTTCTCTTTCAAGAGCTTCTTGACGTTTTCGCGGCCCTGGCCGAGCCGCTCGCCCTTGTACGAGTACCAGGTCCCGGTCTTCTCGAGGAGGCCGGTGTCGAATCCGACGTCGACGAGGTCGCCTTCCTTGGAGATGCCCTCGCCGAAGACGATATCGAACTGGGCCTCGCGGAATGGCGGGGCCATCTTGTTCTTGACGATCTTGACCTTGGCCCGGTTGCCGACGACGCTCTCGCCGTCCTTGATGATGGACAGCCGGCGCACGTCGATCCTCAGGGAGGCGTAGAACTTCAGGGCCCGGCCGCCGGTCGTCGTCTCCGGATTGCCGATGAAGACGCCGATCTTCTCCCGGAGCTGGTTGATGAAGATGAAGCAGGTCTTCGACCGGGCGACGATGGCCGTCAGCTTGCGCAGGGCCTGGGACATCAGGCGGGCCTGCAGCCCCATGTGGGCGTCGCCCATCTCGCCCTCGAGCTCGGCCTTGGGGACCAGGGCGGCGACGGAATCGACGACGATGACGTCGACCGCGCCGCTGCGGACGAGGACCTCGGCGATCTCCAGCGCCTGCTCGCCGAAGTCGGGCTGGGAGATGAGGAGGTTGTCGATGTCGATCCCGATCCGGGCGGCGTATTCGGGCGACAGGGCGTGCTCGGCGTCGATGAAGGCCGCCTGGCCGCCGCGCTTCTGGGCTTCGGCGATGACGTGGAGGGCCAGGGTCGTCTTGCCGGTGGCCTCGGGGCCGTAGATCTCGATGACCCGCCCGCGCGGGAAGCCGCCGATGCCCAGGGCCAGATCGAAGGAGATCGAGCCGGTCGGGATGACCTCGACGGCCACCGCCGCCCCCTTCTGGCCGAGCTTCATGATCGCGCCCTTGCCGAACTGCTTCTCGATCTGGGACAGCGCGGCGTCGATGGCTTTGTGGCGGGAGGTCTGCCGTTCGTCGGCCTCGGTGTCCTTCGCCGTGACGCTTTCGCGGCCCGTGTCTTTTTTCACCATGTCCGTTTGCTCCTTGTCGATCTCTTTCTTGGCCATCGCTTCCCTCCCCAACTCTCAGAGTTTACCCGGATTGCCCCGGGCTTTCAATCCTCTATCTCGGAAATCCGTTGAACATCAGGTCGTAATCGTCGATCAGGCCCTGGTCGGCGAAGCTGAAATAGCGGTTGCTGCCGATGATGATGTGGTCGAGGACCTTGATCTGGACCACCCGGGCGGCGAAGACGAGGTCCCGGGTGACCTCCCGGTCGCAGAGGGACGGCTCGGGATCGCCGGAGGGATGGTTGTGGGCGAAAATGAGCGCCGAAGCTTCATAGCGCAGGGCGTCCTTGATGACCTCCCGGGGATAGACGGCGCTCGAATCGACCGTTCCCTCGAACAGGGTCTTCTCCTCGATGACCTGGTTCTTGGGATCGAGGAAAATGACCTTGAACCGCTCCTTCTTCAGGTCGCGGAGGGCGTGGCAGAGGTAGTCGTAGACCTCCTGGGACGAGTGGCAGACCGGCCGGCTCATCATCCTGTCCTTGAGGAAGCGGCGGGAGACCTCGTGGATGAGCTTCAGGCCGAAGACGTTCCGGGCGCCGATGCCCGGGATGCGCTGCAGGTCCTCGGGACGGGCCTCGAGGACGCCGCCGAAGGTCTTGAATTCCTTGAGGGCCTCGCGGGCCGGCCGCTTGCAGTCCCTCCGGGGCGTGCCGAGCGTCAGCAGGAGCTCGACGATCTCATAGTCCAGGAAGGCGGCCAGTCCCCCGTTGAGGAACTTCTGCCTCAGGCGGTCCCTGTGCCCGGCCCCGTCGGGTGCTCCGGTCTCCGGCCCGGTCGGTCGTTCGTTCATGGCGTCCTGCTAATAGTGACGCCCGATCGACCGATTCTCTCTCGCGGCGGCGAAAATCAGTCTTTGTACAGGAGGTCGATCAGCGGCTTGAAGACCTTCTCGACGATGTGGCGCTTGACCTTGAGGGATGGCGTCAGCTCCGTATCGGCGTCGAAGTCGCGTTCGAGGAGGACGATCTTCTTGATCCGCTCATAGGAGGCCAGATTGGGCGTCGTCCGGTTGACCTCGGCCAGCATGAAGCTCGCGATCTCGTCCCGCTCGACGAGCTCCTTGCGGCTGGCGAAGGGGATGCCTTTGGCCCGGGCGTAGGCCTCGAGCTTGTCGAAGTTCGGCACGATCAGGGCCGAGATGAACTTCCGCCCGCCGCCGACGACGACGGCCGTCTGGATGTAGGGGTTCGTCTTGAGCAGGTTCTCGATCGGCTGGGGGGCGACGTTCTTGCCGCCGGCTGTGACCAGGATGTCCTTTTTCCGGTCGGTGATGACGAGGAAGCCCTCCTTATCGAAATGGCCGATGTCGCCCGTCTTGAACCAGCCGTCCTCGAAGGCCTCGCGGGTCTCCTGCTCTTTCTTGTAATAGCCCTTCATGACGTTCGGCCCCTTGGCCAGAACCTCGCCGTCCGGAGCGATCTTGATCTCGACGCCCGGGACGGGCGGGCCGACGGTCCCGAACTTCATCTGGTCGAAGGTGTTGCAGGTCAGGACGGGCGAGGTCTCGGTCAGGCCGTAGCCCTCGAGGATGGTCAGGCCGATAGCGTAGAAGAACTCGGCCACGTCGGCCGACAGCGGGGCGCCGCCGGAGACGAAGAAGTGGGCCCGGCCGCCCGTCTTCTCGATGATCTTGCCGTAGACGAGCTTGGCCGCGATCTTTCGCCGCAGCGCGAGCCACCCGGGGATGGGCTGGTGGCGGATCTTGCGGGCGCCGTATTTCTTGCCGACGCCGATGGCCCAGAAGAAGATCTTCCTCTTGAGCGGGGACTGGGTCAGGACGTTGTCCATGACCTTGGCATAGATCTTGTCGAACAGCCGCGGGACGCTGATCATGATCGTCGGCCGGGCCTCGAGCAGGTTCTCGCCCACGGTCTCGATGCTTTCCGCGTAGTAGATCGAGGCGCCCTTGTAGAGGAAGGAGAACGTCGTCATCCGCTCGAGGACGTGGGACAGGGGCAGGAAGGACAGAATGACGTCCTTGGCGCTGAACTCGGTCACGGCGTCGAGGGCCTTGGCGTTCGAGACGAAATTGCCGTGGGTCAGCATGACCCCCTTGGGGACGCCCGTCGTTCCCGAGGTGTAGATGATCGAGGCCACATCGCCGGGCTTCACGGCCAGGGCCCGCTTCTCGAAGAGCCCGGGGTCCGAGGCGGCGATCGTCTTGCCGCGGGCCATGACCTCGGACAGGCTGAGGACGCCCTGGGGGCCTTCCTCGTCGATGAGGACGAAGTGGTGGACGTTGCGGAGCTCGGAGCGGACGGCGTCGACCTTGAGCCAGAGGTCCCTGTTGGAGCAGACGACGATCCGGGCGTCCGAATCGTTGATGATATACTTGACCTGTTCCGGCATGAGCGAAGTGTAGATGGGCACGGTCACCCCGCCGGCGCAAAGGGCGGCGAAGTCGGTCATCGTCCACTCGGGGCGGTTCTCGGAGAAGATGACCAGCTTCTCGCCGGGAGCGAGGCCGAGGTCGGCCAGGCCGAGGGACAGGTGCTTGACCCGGCGGGCGAATTCGTCGGTGGAGATGGGGACATAGCGGCCTTCGACCTTGGCCGCCAGAAGGTCGTCCTTGACGTAGGTCTTGGCCGTGTTGAGGAATATCTGGCTGATCGTTTCGACCATGCGGGATCTCCTTCCGTTCGGTGCGGTGCCTATTCTATCCTGTTCGGCGGGCGGAGTGTCAAACGAAAAGTCCATCGTGCCCTTCGTGCCGGAGGAGCCAGTCCTTCCGCCACAGGCCGCCGCCGTAGCCGGTCAGCCGCCCGTCGCTTCCGACGACGCGGTGGCAGGGGACGATGATCGAGACGGGGTTGCGATGGTTGGCCCCGCCGACCGCCCGGGTCGAAGCCGGATTGCCGACGGCCGCGGCCAGGGCCTTGTAGGTCGTCGTCCGGCCGAACTTGACCCGGAGAAGCTTCGCCCAGACCCTCTTTTGAAAGTCCGTGCCGCGGAGGTCGAGCTTGACCGTGAAAGTGGTCCGGACGCCCCGGAAATATTCGTCGATCTGCTCCAGGCCGTCGGCCACCGCTCCGGGCGGGGAGCCTTTCAGCCGTGGGGCGGCCTTTTCTTCCTTGATATCGACGAAATTCAGGCCGGAGACGCCTACTTCTGTGCCCTGGATCTCGATCGTCCCGATGGGCGATTCATAATAGGCCGCATATGAGTCGGGTTCGGACATAGCCGCCTCCAGGCTGCCACGATAATACAATCCGGCCCCAGTCTTCAACCCCCTCCGTTGCCGGGAAAAGAGTGTTCATCTCCCATGTCAGGGTCCCCTTCTCGCGGCGGCGAGGGATGTTGCCTCGAAGATCCCCGGGGAGCTAGAGGCATATCCCGAGCCAAGCCGCAGAGAGGGGCTTCACGGAATCGGGAGAAGAATAAAAAAACTGGGACGTTTCGTTCCATCATCGGGTCGCGTTTGACGAGGCCATCGACGTATGCTAAAAGCGGAGGGAAGACCGAGGTGAGCCCATGAACGGAAACATCCCGACCCTGGCCGTCGCCGGCCGGACCCTCCCGGAGGCCTGGGAAAAGGCCGTCCTCGCCTGCTGGCGCGAGGGCGTCCCCATCAAGACGGAATACGACAAGCCGGGCGATCCGCCGAGCCGGGATTGCACGATGCTCTGGACGGTCGACGACCCCTTCGCCGAGCCGCGCATCCACCGGGCCTTCCCCGGCGGCCTCGAGGACCTCGAGGTTTACCGCCAGGAGGTCGTCGAGGGCGTCCACGACCATTGGATCTGCCCCGAAGAAGGCAAGTGGACCTACACCTACCATAAGCGCCTGTTCGCTTACGACATCGAGGGCGAGACCGTCGACCAGATCGCCGCCATCGTCGACAGGCTGGCCCGGACCGGCTACACCCGCCGGGCCCAGGCCATCACCTGGAACCCCAAGCTCGACGCTCACACGGACGATCCGCCTTGCCTCCAGCGCCTCTGGTTCAGGATGCTCGAGGACGAGCGGGGCGGGCTCGTCCTCAACATGAATTCCCACTGGCGGTCCCGCGACGCTTACAAAGCCGCCTACATGAACGTCTTCGCCCTGACCGACCTCCAGCGCCTCGTCGCCGGCCGCGTGGCCGAAAAGACCGGGCGGGCCGTGCGGGTCGGCCGCTATGCCGACCTCGTCGACAGCTTCCACATCTACGGGTCGTATTTCCATGAATTCGAGGGGTTCTTGAAGATGGTCGAGAAGCGGACTTTCGAGGGGCGCACCTGGCCGAGCGCCTACGCCGAGCCGATGTTCGAAGACGCCCGTGAGCGCTTGCGTAAAGAAAAGGCGGAAGGGGTTTAGGCCCGGCCATGTCAGCGCCCACGATCGCCCTTTCGGTATGCGCCCTCGCCTCGGCGGGTTTGGCCATCTGGTCCGACGCGAAGGGACGGCAGCGTCTCTTCCGCCTGGCCAAGCCGCTGACGACGGTCCTGATCATCGCCGTGGCCGTGATCGCTCCCGTGCCCGTTCCGGCAGCCTACAAGATCCTCGTCGTGACCGGCCTCGCGTTCTCGCTCCTCGGGGACATCGCCCTGATGTTCCCGGAAAAATGGTTCGCCGCCGGGCTGGCCGCATTTCTCACGGCCCACGTTTTCTATATCCTGGCCTTCAAGCCGTTGCCGGGACACCGGGCGTCCGTGGGGATCTTCCTGCCCTTCATGCTTTACGGGCTGCTGATGTTCTTTATCCTGGCGCCGGGGCTCGGCAAGCTGAAGCTCCCGGTCCTCGTCTATGTCGCGGCCATCACGGTCATGGCCGGGTTCGCGGCGGGACGGTTCGTCGATCTGGGCGGCTTGCGGCCGCTCCTGGCGTTCGCTGGAGCGGTCCTGTTCCTGATCTCGGATTCCGTGCTGGCCTATGACCGTTTCGGCAAGAAGATCCGCATCGCGCAGATCATCATCCTGGGGACGTATTTCCCGGCCCAGCTCCTGATTGCCCTGTCCATCTGAGCCTGGACTATTCAAAAATGCATCTGCAGCCGCCTCGACTCGTGAATAATCCAGGCCAGAAGCAGCGTCAGGCGCCCGGAACGATCTTTCCGTCGATCCCCACGACGACCTTTTTCACTTCGAGAGGAACTCCGGAACGCTCGACGGCGAGCCTGACGATGCGCTCGAGCCCGGAACAGCAGGGGACGGTCATGATGGCCACGGTGAGCGACCGGAGGTTGTTCCTCTTGATCAGCTCGGCCAGCTTCTCGACGTAACCCTCGGTGTCGTCGAGCTTGGGACAGGCGATGACGAGCTTCTTTCCCTTGAGCAGGCCTTCGTGGAACCCGCCGAGAGCGAAAGCCGTGCAATCGGCGGCGACGAGGAGGTCGCTTCCTTCAAAATACGGCGCGAGCGGAGACACGAGCTGGAGCTGGATGGGCCACTGGCTGAGCTCGGACTTGGCCGCCGCGGCGGACGATCCTGGGGCGTCCGGCTCATGGGGGATCGTCCGGGCCAGGCTTCCGGGACAGCCCGAATGCCCGGCGCGGGCAGGCCCGCCGCCGGCCCCGTGGACGCGGGCCGCAGCCGAAGCGCCTCGCGTTTTGCGGACGTGATCGACGGTGGCCCGGGCATCATAGCCGTCGCTCTCGCGCTCGACCACTTTCAGGGCCCCGGTCGGGCAAACGTCCAGGCACGCGCCCAAGCCGTCACAGTAGATCTCATGGACCAGGACGGCTTTGTTCTCGTGGTCGAGGGCCAGGGCGCCTTCGGCGCAGGCGGTCGTGCAGAGGCCGCAACCGTCACATTTGTCGCGGTCGATCTCGATGATCTTTCTTTTGGCCATGAACGCGCTTCTCGTCCCAAGAAGCCAGTCTACTCTATTAAGATACTTCCCAGAATAGCAGCTCCGAGTTACTCCGCCGCTATTCTGA
>JBAVUQ010000324.1:0-3006 GCA_049696855.1 Candidatus Aminicenantales bacterium | reverse complement strand
CGAAAGGCCGCGTTCGTCGCCCTGATGGTCTGCCTGCTCGCCGCTTCCGCCTGGCCTCAGTACCAGGGCAAGGTCTCCGGGACCGTCGTCGACTCGTCCAAGAATCCCGTCGAAAAGGCCGAGGTGGCGATCGTCTCGCAGAAAACGTCGAGCGTCCGCTATGAGTCCAAAACGGACCGTGAGGGCCGCTTCATCCAGATCGGGATCACGCCCGGATACTACATGCTCAGCGTCAAGAAGACCGGCTTCGTGCCCGCCTCGAAGGAGATCCACGTCGGCGTCGCGGGCGATGAATCCATCGTGATCACGCTCACGTCCGCCGAGGCCGCGGCCGCCAAGAGCTATTCCGCGGCCGACCGGGCCTTCCTCGCCGGCAACAAGCTCTACGCTGAACAGAAGTACGCCGAGGCCGCGGCCGCCTACGGCGAGGCCATCGGGCTCGATCCCGCGAACTGGGCCTACCAGCTCAACCTCGGCCTGGCCTTGAAGAAGGCGGGCGAGACCGAAAAGGCCTTGGCCGCGTTCCGCAAGGCGGTCGAGCTCAACCCCGAAAGCTACAGCTCCAACAAGGAAACGGGGGAGGCCCTGGCCAAGGCCGGCGACTTCGCCGCGGCCAAGCCGTTCTACGAAAAGGCCGCCGGTCTGAGCCCGGACGACCCCGATGCCCAATACAACCTCGGCGTCTGCCTGATCAACCTCTCGGAACCGGAGGCGGCGTTGCCCCTCTTCAAAAAAACCGTCGAGCTCAAGCCGGACTATGCCGACGCCTACTATCAGATGGCGACCATCCTCATCAGCCTGAACAAGGTGCCCGAAGCCAAGGAAAGCCTGGAGAAGTTCCTGGCCCTGGCTCCCAACCACGAGAAGGCCGGCATCGCCAAGCAGCTCCTCGAATATCTGAAGAAGTAGCCCTCAAAAAAAAGGACCGCCCCGCGGGGCGGTCCTGGCCGGATCGGGAATATCAGCAGCTAGATGACCGAGAAGGCCATCTTCGTCTCGCCCTTCTTGCCGGAAACCTTGTCCATGACGGTGACAAGGAGGTTGTATTTCCCCGCAGGCAGGGGCTTTTTCTCTTCGCTCAGCACGGTGCCTTTCTCGTCCACCTTCTGGAAGGTCAGGGTGAGGGGCAGCGGCTGGCTGACGAGGTAGAGCTCCTTGGACGAAGGCGCCCACTTGATGGCCGCCTTGCCGCTCTCGTCCAGGACCTCGAAATTGACTTCGAGATCGAGCACGGGCCTCTCGACGGCGGGATCCTTGGCGGAGGCGCCGAGGACGAAGAAAAAGACCTCGAGATTCTCGCCGGAGCGGACCTCGGCGTTCAAGTTGGGAACGATCTTGGCCGCGCCCCAGATGAAGCAGCCGCGGTGGATCACCGGCCGCTGGTCGATTTCGACCTGGTCCATGGCGGTCACGATGACCGGATCGGTCGGCCAGAGCGTCGTCTCATAGACCTCCGGTCCGGGCAGGGTGATATCGCTGTAGCTGACACTCAGCTTCTTCATGTCGGGTGTCGCGAGGACGAGCGCCAGGGTGTACTTGCCGGCACCCAGGGCCAGGCCGAAGGAGTACCAATCCTCCTTGTCGGCGCTGTAGCCCGCGGCGTCGATCGTCAGGACGTTCTGGCTCCGGCCGCCGAACTTCGGCGTCAGGGCGCCGGCCGCGTCCGCCTGCAAGAATTCGAAAAAGACGAGAATGGTCGTCTCCATCTGGCCCGAGCCCGAGGCCGAGGGGGCGTAGCCGAGATCCCCGTTTTTGGCCTTGAAGAAGAAGACAGGATAGAGGTTCTTCTCCCGGGCCGGAAGGATGAGCTGCTTGAAGAAGCTGAAGGGGATATCCTGCCGCCCCTGGCGCGTGGCCAAGCCTTCCTGGATGACAGCCGCGATTTCTTTGGGCATCGAGGCCTTGCCGGGAGCCTTGGGTTCTTGTTTGCCTTTCTGTGGTCCGGGCGCCGCCTGCACGGAGGGAGCAAGAACGCTGATGACGAATAGGAGCGCGAGAGCGGCCACGATCGTTTTGGAAGCTTTCATTTTTCCTCCTGTTCGGAACATCTTCACTTCCGCTTTCCTTTAGAGCAATTCTCATGCCAAGCCGTCAGGCAAGAACGCTCGTTCCGTCGGGGGGAATCAGATCGGGCCTGTAAAGGACTTTTACAGCTCTATCGAATCTCGCACCGGCCTCCGGAAGGCGGACAGAAGAAGTAATATAGCAAATTTCAGCGATTTTTCAATGCCCTGAACTTCTTGACCGCATCCAGGTGCTCGCCGAGGGTCCTGCTGAACCGGTGGGAGCCGTCGCCGCGGGCGACGAAATACAGGTAACCCTCGGGAGCGGGGGCGAGAGCGGCGTCGAGGCTCGACATTCCGGGATTCGAAATCGGCCCGGGAGGAAGCCCGGCGTGGAGGTAGGTGTTGTAGGGTGAGGGGAATTTGAGATCGCGGAGGAGGAGCCGTCCGGTGTAGCGGCCTTCCTGCTTGAGCGCATAGACGATGGTCGGGTCGCAGTCGAGTTTCATCCCGATCTTCAGTCGATTGTGGAAGACGGCCGAAACGAGCGGCCGTTCGTCGGGGAGGGCGGTTTCCTCTTCGATGAGCGAGGCCAGGGTCACAACGTCGCGGATGGTCATCCCCAGCTCGGCGGCCCGCCGCCGGCGTCCCTCGTCGAAGACCTCGCGGAATTCCCCGACCATGGCCCGGACGAGGTCGGCCTCCGGGGCCTTTCGCGGCATGTTGTACGTGTTCGGGAAGAGGTAGCCTTCGAGGTCCCTCGCCCGGGGATCGAGATCGGCGATGGGCCCCGTGTCGAGGAGGGCGCGCCGGAAGGCGGCCGCCCCGTCCGGATCGCCCGGTCTGAGGAGGTCGGCGATCTCCCGCCCCGTAAGCCCTTCCGGAACCGTGACCGGCTCGAGATAGATACGGCCGCCGAAGATCCGCAGGAGCGCGTCCTTGGTTCCGATCGGCGGCGTGATCAGGTATTCGCCGGCCTTGAAGCGCTCGCCGGGAAAGTAGA
>JBAVUQ010000323.1:0-1989 GCA_049696855.1 Candidatus Aminicenantales bacterium | reverse complement strand
AGTCCACGTTCATGAACCTTCTCGGCTGTCTCGACAAGCCGACGGCCGGACACTATGTCCTGGACGGCCAGGACGTCGGCGGCCTGGACCGCGACCGGCTCGCCGAGATCCGGAACCGCAAGCTCGGCTTCGTCTTCCAGGGATTCAATCTCCTCCCCCGGGCCTCGGCCGCGGAGAACGTCGAGCTGCCTCTGCTCTATGACGGCATTCCGCCGCGCAACAGGAGGTCCATGGCCGTCGCCGCCCTCAGGAGCGTCGGGCTCTCGGGGCGGGAGGCCCATCACCCCAACCAGCTGTCGGGCGGCGAGCAGCAGCGGGTCGCTATCGCCCGGGCCCTGGTCAAAGGCGCGCCGATCATCCTGGCCGACGAGCCCACCGGCAATCTCGACACCAAGATGAGCGTCGAGATCATGGAGCTCTTCGTCAAGCTCAACGAGGAGTCGCAGATCACGCTCATCCTCGTCACTCATGAGCCGGACATCGCCGCCTTCGCCGGCCGGACCATCAGATTTCGTGACGGCCGGGTGGTCAGCGACGAGAAGGCGGCCGGGACCAGAGCCGAGCGCACCTCGGCCGCCTGGGCGAAAGAGGTGTCCCGATGATCAACCTGCTCTGGACGCTGAAGATCGCCATCAAGGCCCTCCAGGCGAATAAGATGCGCTCGGTCCTGACCATGCTCGGGGTCATCATCGGCGTCGGGGCCGTGATCGCCATGCTGGCGGTGGGCACGGGCGCGAGCCGGAGGATCGCCGAGCAGATCCAGAGCATCGGCAGCAATCTGCTGATCATCCTGCCCGGCTCGACCACGTCGGGAGGGGTCCGGATGGGCGCGGGGACGCAGCCGACCCTGACCCTGGGCGACGCGGAGGCCATCAAGAAGGAATGTCCGACCGTTCTCTATGTCGGGCCCGTTCTCTCGGGCGTGGCCCAGGTCATCTACGCCCACACGAATTGGTCGACGAGCGTCCAGGGCACGACGCCGGACATGCTGGCGTTGCGGAACTGGCCCGTGGCGAGCGGACGGGCGTTCACGGATCAGGACGTCAAGAGCGCAACCAAGGTTTGCCTGCTGGGCCAGACCGTCGTCGACAACCTGTTCGGAAGCGAGGACCCCGTGGGCCAGTCGGTCAGGATCAAGAACATTCCCTTCAAGGTCCTGGGCGTCCTGGCTGTCAAGGGGCAGTCGTCCGTCGGCCAGGACCAGGACGACACAGCCTACATCCCCGTGACGACCGCTCAGAAGAGGCTGTTCGGAACGTTGTTCCCGGGCATGGTCCGCATCATCATGGTCGAGGCCAGGAGCCTCGAGGAGATGGACGCCGCCCAACGCCAGATCACTTCGCTTCTCCGGCAGAGGCATCATCTCGTCCAGAAGCAGGATTCCGACTTCTCCATCAGGAACCTGACCCAGTTCATGGAAGCGGCCGAACAGGAGTCCCGGGTCATGACGCTCCTCCTCGGCGCCATCGCCTCCGTCTCGCTCCTCGTCGGCGGGATCGGCATCATGAACATCATGCTGGTCTCGGTGACGGAGAGGACGCACGAGATCGGCATCCGCATGGCCGTGGGCGCCAAGACGAAGGCCATCCGGATGCAGTTCATCGCCGAGGCCCTGACGCTCTCGATGATCGGCGGGATCGCGGGGATCATCGCCGGCGTCGCCGTCTCGAAGATCATCTCGGCCCTGGCCGGCTGGTCGACGGTGATCTCGCCCTTCTCGGTTATCCTGGCCTTCGGGTTTTCGGGGCTCGTCGGGATCTTCTTCGGCTACTACCCGGCCTACAAGGCCTCCCTCCTCGACCCGATCCTGGCGCTCCGCTACGAGTGAGCGGGCGGACGCCTAGCCTGGATTATTCACGAGCCGAGGCGGCTGCAGATGCGAGGCGTCAAAGGGTGAAGCTGTACTCCGAGTACTGCGAACCCTTTGCAACGAAGCAGATGCGGCCGGATCGGCTTGCCCGAAGGGTCAAAACGCCGGTCTTGGGTTTT
>JBAVUQ010000322.1:0-4982 GCA_049696855.1 Candidatus Aminicenantales bacterium | reverse complement strand
TCCTCGCGGGTGCCTTCGGACTGCGTGCCGGCGGCCATATCCTTGAGGCCGAAGCGGCCGCTCTTCAATTCGTTCTCGCCGACGATGAGGACCCAGGAGGCCTGGAGCTTGT
Source organism: Candidatus Aminicenantales bacterium (assembly GCA_049696855.1). GTDB lineage: Bacteria > Acidobacteriota > Aminicenantia > Aminicenantales > Saccharicenantaceae > RBG-16-66-30. The sequence goes on along the minus strand of JBAVUQ010000322.1, from coordinate 4,870 downwards.
TGGCCCGGCCGAAATGCGCCTTCATGCCCCTGTCCTTGTACTCGACCAGGCATTCGACGCCGTTCGACCGGAAATAGCGGGCCAGCTCCAGGCCGGCCCCCTTGGCCTCTGCGCCGAGGTGGGCGAGGTAAAGCATCTTCCTGGCCGGAACGGCGATCTCGGCCACCGAGAGCACCCGCTCGATGCCCATGGCGAACCCGGTGGCGCAGATGTCCGGCCCGCCGAAGTCCTTCATCATGTCGTCGTAGCGCCCGCCGCCGAGAAGGGCGTTCTGGGCGCCGATTCCGGCGGTGACTATCTCGAAGGTCGTCTTGGTGTAATAATCGAGGCCCCGGACGAGGCGCGGGTCCACGCGATAGGCGATCTTCAGGACATCGAGACAGGCGAGGAGCTCGAGGAAATGCTCCCGGCACTCGTCGCAAAGATAATCCTGGATGAGCGGGAAGGAGCGCGCGATCTCCCGGCAGGCCTCGACCTTGCAGTCGAAGATGCGGAGCGGGTTGGTCTCGGCCTTCCGCTGGCAATCAACGCAGAGCTCGGACCTGCGCTTGGCCGCGGCCTCGCGCAGCGCGGCGCTGTAGGCCGGGCGGCAGGCCCGGCAGCCGACCGAATTGACCAGGGTTTCGGTCCCGCTCACCCCGAGCTTGCCGAGAAGCGCGTGGGCCATCTCGATGATCTCGGCGTCGACGGCCGCGTCCTTTTCGCCGAAGACCTCGATGTCGATCTGATGGAACTGGCGATAACGCCCCTTCTGGGGCTTGTCGTAGCGGAACATGGGGCCCATGAAGTAGTAGCGCATGGGCGCGCCCTCGAGATCGAGCCGGTGCTCGATGATGGCCCGGACGACCGAAGGCGTATACTCGGGCCGCAGGGTCAGGGACCGGCCGCCCTTGTCGGTGAACGTGTACATCTCTTTGGTGACGACGTCGGAGGTCGAGCCGCTGCCCTTTTCAAACAGCTCGGTGGCTTCGAAGACGGGCGCCCGGAGCTCCCGGAAGCCGTAGAGCTCGAAGGTCGTCCGGGCCAGGCCCTCGAGGACCTGCCACTTCTCGACCTCGCCGGGCAGGATGTCCTTGGTCCCCTTGATGGCGGCGATCTCTTTTTTGGCGGAGGCGTCTTCGGTCACCGTTCCTCGAAGACCCCCAGCTTGCGGATTTTCCTGTAGCGCTCGTTCAGGAGCTCTTCGATAGGCTTGGACTCGAGCTTCTTCAGCGCCTGGTAGATGTGCTTGTCGACGTTCTTGAAGGTCTGCTCGGGGTCGATGTGGGCCCCGCCGGGCGGCTCGGGGATGATCTTGTCGATGATGCCGAACTCGAGCAGGGTCGTCGCCCGGATGCCCAGGTTCTCGGCGGCCTCCTCGACGGCGTTCTGGTCCTTCCAGACGATCGCGGCGCAGCCCTCGGGGGAGATGACGGAATAGAACGAGTGCTCGAGCATCATCAGCTGGTCGCCGAACCCGATGCCGAGCCCGCCGCCGCTTCCGCCCTCGCCGATGACGACGTTGACGATCGGCGTCCTCAACATGGCGATGGTCTTGAGGTTAAAGGCGATGGCTTCGGCCTGGCCGCGCTCCTCGGCGCCGATGCCGGGATAGGCCCCGGGCGTGTCGATGAGCGTGATGACCGGGTAGCCGAACTTCTCGGCCTCCTGCATGACCCGGAGAGCCTTGCGGTAACCCTCGGGGTTGGCCTGGCCGAAGTTGCGGTCGATGCGGGCCCGGGTCGTCCGGCCCTTCTGGTGGCCGATGACGGCCACGGTCCGGCCCTTGTAGAACGCCAGGCCGGCGACGATGGCCGGGTCGTCGGCGAAACGCCGGTCGCCGTGCATCTCCATGAAATCCTGGAAGAGGAAGGCGATGTAGTCCAGGGTGTAGGGGCGCTTGGGGTGGCGGGCGATCTGGACGATGTTGATCGTGGTGAGCCGGGGCAGGATCGCGGCCCACTCTTTCTCGATCTCGGCGCGCAGGGCGGCGATCTTCTCCTTCTTGCCGAGGTCGTCCGTCTCGGCCAGGGCGTCGATCTGGTCCTTGAGGGACAGGATGCCCTTCTCGAGCGTACAAAACTCCGCCGATTTTTCCATGCGCCGCTCTTTCAACAGGTCAGAATATAGGCCTATTCTAGGGGCAGGGCCAAACCAAGTCAAGAAGGCCTGGAGCTCGGCGTCATTTCCCCCTCCTCTGGCGGACGACCTCGAAGAAGAAGACGGCCGCGGCGGCGGCGACGTTGAGGGAGCCGACCTTGCCGGCCAGAGGGATGGCCAGGACCTTGTCGCAGGTCTTGCGGACCAGGGGCCGGAGGCCTCTGCCCTCCGAGCCGAGGACGATGCCGACGGGGCCGGTGTAGTCGAACGCGTACCAGGGCTCGTCGCCGGACCCTTCGGCCCCGACGAGCCAGAGGCCCTTGCCCTTGAGCTCCTCCATGGCCCGGACGAGGTTCGTCACCCGGGCGACGGGGAGGTGCTCGAGGGCGCCGGCCGAGACCGTGTCGACCGTCTCCGTCAGGCCCGCCGAGCGGCGCTCAGGCAAAACGATGCCGTCCGCCCCGGCACCCTCGGCGCTGCGGACGATGGCCCCGAGGTTCTGGGGATCCTCGACCTCGTCGAGGATGACGACGAACGGCTTGGCCGAGCGGACCAGGATCTCTTCCAGGGAGGCATAGCCTTTCGGCGAGACCTCGGCCATGACGCCCTGATGGCCGGGCGCGATCTGGTCCAGCCGACGGGCCGGGACGAAGACGACCGGCACGTGCCGGGCCTTGGCCTCCCGGATGACCTCGCCGATCCGGGCGTGGCCCTTTTCCTCCTGGACGAAGACCTTGTTCACCCGCTCGGGCGCCGAGCGCAGGGCTTCGATGAGGGGATTGATCCGGATGATCCTGTCCATGGCGGGGACATTATACTCCGGAATTCCCGGCCGTGTCCTTTGGTCACAACCGCCGGTTGTTTCGATTCCGCGCATCGGGTAGAATGGCCCGGTGAGACCGAAGGAGGCGGGCCATGCCGGATAGCATCAAGACGACCAGGATCTCGTTCGTCGTGGCCGCCGGGCTCGAGTTCGCGACGGCCGCGCTTCTCCTCTTCATCTTCTTCTCAGGCGCCGCGCTCATCGGCTGGGGCACGGAGCGCTCGAGCCTCCTCGGAAGCGCCCTTCTCGGAGCGGCGGGGATCTTCCTGGCCGCGGGCTTCACCGTCTTCGGAATCGCCGACCTCGTCATCGCCTCGGCCATCGCCAAAGGCCGGCCCTGGGCCCGATTGGCCGGCATCGTCATGGCCATCTTGATGCTTGTCGGCTTCCCTGTCGGCACGATCCTGGGGATCATCGCCTTGATGGGACTTCTCGGCCAGGATGCCCGCGACTGGTTCGGCGCCCTCAGGCCGGCTCAGCGAATTTCCCAAGTTCCACCGCCGGCCGTCTAGCCCGCCCGTTTGCGGAAGGAGGGCAAGTATGAAAATATCCAGTAGGGGGATCGTCTGCTCCTTCATCCTCCTGATTCTTTTCGGACCCGCCAGGCCAATCTGCGCCCAAACCATTAGGCTAGATCGGATTGACGTCACTATTGATTTCAAAGAGGAAGGCTATTACAGGACGATTCCATTTATCGCCCTCAATCGAGATCTTTTTTTCATTACGGATAATTCTGCCCACCGAGTGCTCGAATATCGCTTCGGAGGAAACAAGCTCGAATTCCTCCGAGCCATCGGCCGGCCTGGCCAGGGTCCCGGGGACCTAAGCCTTCCTATGGATATATCGATCTCGGCGGACACGCTGGCCGTGAAGGATCAATCAGGAATCTCATTTTTCGGCCAGGATGGAGAGTTCAAGAACAAGTTCCGTATTCTCTCGTGTGCCGAAACGATGATGTTCGCGGGGGAAGAGATCTTTACGCTGACGTGCGATCCGGCAAAGTCAGACCTGATTCAGGTCTATTCTCGAAAGGGCGAGACGCTGAGATCATTTCAAGATAAGAACGCGCTCTATCCGATCCGTTTCGATATCATCAACGGGCTCTCTCCGGCTCAAGTGCAAAGATTCGTTTTCGAAGGCCTTCTGCGTGCCGACGGAAAATCAATTTATTTTCTTAGCAAGAGGTTCGGAAAGGTCTTGCGCTTCGACCCAAATGGGAAGAGGACCGGGAGCTGGGAGATCTCACACATTCTGGGTGATAATGAAAAAGCCAAGGCAGCCGAGAACCGCAGAATGTTCCTGGAAGAAGGATTTGATATCGAGAAGATCAAGCGCCGCATTCCCGATAATTATCTCTTTGAAGACGCTCAAATCTCCGACGACACACTTTATCTTCTTCTGCAGAACTCGGACATTTTGGAAAAAAAGGCAAAACCCGTTATTGAATTCGCGGAAATCGACCTCGGTGATGGGGCCGTCGTGCGGACTTTTAGTGCGGGCGTTCAAGGCAAATGGGAATCTGCTTCACAATTCGTCCTCATCGGAGACAAGAACGACCCGATCTTCCTTACGGCTGTGAGATCTCCCGGGGAGGAGGAGAAGATCTGCATTTTCAAGCCCACGATGAACAAAAAATAAGCACTCGCGCGATACAGTATAATAGTGGGGACGAATCGTTAGAAGGATCGTTTTGGGCAAGAGAAAGATCATCGAGATCGACCGCGAAAAGTGCGACGGTTGCGGCCTCTGCACGACCGCCTGTGCCGAAGGCGCCCTGGCCCTCGACCACGAGAACAAAGCCGTTCTTGTCCGGGAGATCTACTGCGACGGGTTGGGCGCCTGCCTCGATGTCTGTCCGACCGGCGCCTTGAAGGTGGTCGAACGCGAGAGCGACGACTATGACGCCCGGGCCGCCGTCGACCACGTCCGCGAAACGCGGGGCGCCTCGGCTGCGGGCCGCGTCCATGG
>JBAVUQ010000321.1:0-2472 GCA_049696855.1 Candidatus Aminicenantales bacterium | reverse complement strand
GAAGCCGTCCTTGCTTGGGCGCTCCGCGGCTCCTGCTTGTCGCGGCCGATGAGGCCGTCGGCGATGATCACCGGGAGGCCCGTCGCTTCGGGCGTGAAGCCGTGGGACCAGGCCAGGCGGAGATGGTCGATGGAGTTCGACCGGTTGCCGACGTAGAGGGTATTGGAGTCGGTCAGGAAGGCGTGCTTGGTCCTCGTCCGGATCTCCCAGATGAGTCCGGAGAGCCAGGCGGGCTTGATATAGCCGGTGTTGCCGGCCTCGCCGAAATGGATCTTGAGGGCGGCGAAATCGCCCTCGGCAATGCGGTTGTTGAAGCCGGTCGCAAGATAGACCTTCTTCGCTTTCGCGGCCAACACGTCAACGGGATCGCTGCCGTCGGCGGGGACGAAGCAGACTTTGCTGGGCACGCGCGGCCTTCCCATGGTCAAGCCGCCAGGACGCCGTCGACGGCGTCGCGTCCCGCGCCGGGCTTGAGGGCCCGGCCCAGGCCGGCGAGGGTTCTTTCGACGGCCTCGATCGCGAACCGGACCTGGACGGAGGTCAGGTTGCCCATGTGGCCCATGCGGAAAACGCGGCCCGCCGTGGGCCCAAGACCGCCGGCGACGATGACGCCGTTCGCGGCGAGGCCGGCGCGGAAGGCCTTGTCGTCGAAGCCGTCGGGATAGCTCACCACGGAAAGCGTCGAGGCGGCGAAACGCGGGTCGGTGAAGAACGAGAAGCCGAGGGCGTCCAGGCCCGCCCGAAGGGCCTCGGCATAGAGATCGTGCCGCTCGAACCGTTCTTCGATCCCTTCCTCGAGGATGATGCGCGTCGCTTCGGCAAAGGCCCGGATCTCATTGACGCACGGCGTCGAGAAGTACTTCGTGGGGTCGTGCATGATCGGCAGCCAGCGCAGGATATCGGAATAGTAGGCCGGGACGGAAGCGAGGCCGCGGCGTTTTTCCATGGCCGGCTCGGAGAGGACGAGAACGGCCAGGCCCGGAGGAGTCCCGAAGCATTTCTGGGCCGCGGTCAGGACGACGTCGATGCCCCAGGCGTCCATGCGCTCGGCGATGCCGCCGGTGGCGCAGACCCCGTCGACGATGAAGATCGCGCCTGTCTTCTCCAGGACCTGGCCGTACTCTTCGACCGGGGCGCAGGCCCCGGTCGCGGTGTCGACGTGGGTGCAGACGACGATATTATAGTTCTTGGCCTTCAGCCGCCGGTCGAGCTCGCGCGGCGTCACCGCCCGGCCCCACGCGCACTCGAGGACGTCGTGCTCGATCCCGAAGGCCCGGCAGATCTGAGCCATGCGATCGCCGAAATAGCCCTGCGACAGGACCAGGACCCGGTCGGCCGGGCCGGCCGTATTGAGAAGGGCCATCTCCATCGACAGCGTTCCGGCGCCCGCGACGATGAAAGGCTCGCCTTCCGCGGAGAAGACGATCCTCTTGAGGTTCTCGCAGGACTCCTTGAGGTCGTGGGCCATCTCGGGCCCGACATGCGAGACGGTCGGCAAGGCCAGGGCGTCGAGGATGCGCGGCACGACGGGGCTCGGGCCGGGGATCAGGAGCAGCTTCTCTTGCGGCATCAGGAACCTCTCGGGCGAAAGTCCCGTCCATTGTGACCAATCCTCGACAGGAAATCAAGGCGATAGTCGGTCGCTGGTCGGCTCGGAGGCCAGCCTCTCCCTCATGGGAAAAGTTTAAAGACGCCGGTCAGTGCGCCGGACTCGGCGCCAAAACAACTCGCTCGGCGTGCGCTACGCCTCGCTCAAACACGTTTTGGCGGTTTCCACTGAAACTGCCCTCGTCCGCCACGCTGACCGGCTAAACTTTTCCAATATCGGGTTCGACTGCCCTCCTCGCCGCCCGAACGCGACCTCGAGCAGAGAAGCATGGCCGGGAAGAAAGAATTGGGGACACATGTCTGAGGTACACGTCCCCCCCGCTGGCTCGGCCTATTCGATGATGCGGTAATTGACTCCATTGAAGACAACGATCAGGTTGCGGCCGGCAGAGAGATACTTGGCGATGGCCGGCTTATCGGCGAGCAGGCGATAGAATTCGTCGGAATTGAACTTGATGTCGGTCGTCGAAGCGCCCTCCCGGAATTCGCTGTCCGTCCAGACGCCGTCCTTGAGGTAGAACGTCTTGTCGTCCTTATAAAGGATGCGCTCGGAGATGGCTTCCGCGGCCCGGTCTTCGAGCTCAAGAGCCTGGGTAAGCCTGGCTGCCTTGACGGCGCCCACACCCGTGACTTGGCCCGAGACGATGGCTTCCTGGGCGGCGGGCGCCGCCGCGTCGATCGTCAGCCGCTCCTTTTCCGTGACCAGGAAGGAGGTGTAGGGCGTGACGATGCCGTACTTGAGGGCGAGGCGGCGGATCTCGTCGACGAGCTCCGCGTTCTGGCCTTGGAGGCGGATCTCCTCGAGGAGATAGCCGATGCGGCGGGCGGCCCAGAGACGAGGCAGGAAGCTGAACTTGTCGCTCC
>JBAVUQ010000320.1:0-1630 GCA_049696855.1 Candidatus Aminicenantales bacterium | reverse complement strand
TCGTCTGCACCATCATCGGACTGGCGTCGGGGATCTATCCCGCGGTCAAAGCCTCGCGCCTGGACCCGATCGAAGCCCTGCGTCACGATTGAGACGCGCCGGCCGCTCGTCCCAGCTCCTCGCACCTTCCCCCCGGGTCCGGGGCGCCGTCCTCGCGGATTTGACGAGTTTCCGGGGCAGGGATTATCATAGATGAATACGGGAGCATAACGATGGCCGAGGGCGTTGACACCTTCCTCCGACAACAGCTGGTCGACCGGCGGGATCGGCTCGAGCGAGCCTTATCGGCGGGCGCGGCAGGCCTTCAGGTCGAGAAGCTCATCCGCGAGGTCGACGCCGCCCTCGACCGCATGGATGCCGGATCTACGGCCTCTGCGACGTCTGCCATGAGCCCCTCGAGGCCGAACGGCTGATCCACGATCCTCTGTGCCGGTTCTGCCTAGAACATCTGACGGCCCGCGAGCAGCGGGCCCTCGAAAGCGACCTCGAGCTGGCCGCCAGGATCCAGGGAGGATTGCTCCCCGTGTCGCATCTCCATCATGGGGGATGGGAGGCGGCCTTTCGCTATGAGCCGGCCAGCATCGTCAGCGGAGACTACTGCGACCTGGTCCTTGCGCCGAGCGGCGATCTCTATTTCATGCTCGGCGACGTGACGGGAAAGGGCGTCGCGGCGTCCATGCTGACGGTCCATCTCCAGGCCATGTTCAGGACCCTGATTCCGATGGGCCTTCCTCTTGCCAAGCTCGTCGAGCACGCCAGCCGGATCTTCTGTCAGAGCACCCTGCCGACCCATTTTGCCACGCTCGTCTGCGGAAGAGCCGCGGATTCCGGCGAAGTCGAGGTCTGCAACGCCGGCCATCCCCCGCCCTTGCTCATCAGGGAGAGGGGGGTCGAAGAGATCGCGCCGACCGGGCTGCCCCTCGGCGCCTTCAGCGACGAGCGGTTCGCCACGAGCCGGATCCGGGTCGAGCCTGGACAGGCCCTGCTTCTTTATACCGACGGACTTTCTGAAGCCAGGGACCGCGACGGCCGGATGTACGGGGGTGACCGGATCCGCGAGCTGGCCCTGGCCCGGCAGGGGAGTCCGCCCGACGATCTGATCGAGACCTGCGTGAAGGACCTGGCCGCCTTCCGCAAGGATGTCCCCGCCGGCGACGACCTGACGATCATGGCTATCCGCAGGAGCCTTGGACATCCCGTCCGCGACTCTTAGCCGATTATAAGCCGAGGTCCTTCTTCTTCTGTTCGAACTCTTCCTTGTTGATCTCCCCGCGGGCGTATCTCGTTTTCAGGATGTCGAGGTGAGATTGGCCGCCATCGATCCCGCGCCGGGCTGCGCCCGTCCAGAGCCACCTGATCAAGGCGATGATTCCTGCGATGACGGCCAGGCAGAGGATTACCATAAGAACGACTTCCATCCATCCCCAGCCATGTCCCCAACCCATCATGCCCTGTCCTCCATGATACCCCCGGGGCTGAGAGAAGCCCGTCTGAGCAAGAAACGAGAAGAAGGCCAGTCCGGTCGGCACAGTCCAAAGCTTCCTGGTCATTGCGATTCTCCTTCCGCGACTTTTAACAGCATGAAATATGCCAAGTGGCCGTCTTTTTTGAGAAATCAATATCCTGATAT
>JBAVUQ010000319.1:0-3714 GCA_049696855.1 Candidatus Aminicenantales bacterium | reverse complement strand
CGCGTACGCCGCCGCGGCGCCCGCATCCGACGCGGAAAAGAATTCCTTAAACCCGAGGTATCTCGCCAGCCTGGGATATCACGAACCCGAGCTCGAGGGCGACGAAACATTGATTCGCTACCATCAGGAAGGCTGGGGCGGCATGAGCTACGATGTCGCCGTCGATTGGGACCTGCCCAACGCCGGCGTTCTCACGGGGGTCTGGAGCATCAGCTCCGACTATCCCGAGACCGCGGCCGGCCCCGCGGTCCGGGGCCCGGCGGCGGGGCTTGCCCCCAATGCGGCCGCGCAGGCGCTCAAGCGAACGCTCATCCGCGATCTCGACTCCCATGCGGCCTGGTGGAGATCGTTCTGGGCCAAGTCGACGATCCGGCTTCCCGATCCCGTCCTCGAGAAGCAGTGGTATCTCGAGATCTACAAGTTCGGGGCGGCCTCGCGCCGCGGCGCGCCGCCGATCACTCTGCAGGCGGTCTGGACGGCCGATGACGGAAGCCTCCCGCCGTGGAAAGGCGACTACCACAACGACCTCAACACCCAACTCAGCTATTGGCCGTGCTACAGCGGCAACCACCTCGAGGAGGGGCTGGCTTTCCTCGACTGGCTCTGGGCCATCAAACCGCGCTCGGAGGAATATACCAAGCGGTACTTCGGCGTCGAAGGGCTCAACGTTCCCGGCGTGGCGACACTCGACGGCGCGCCGATGGGCGGCTGGATCCAGTACTCTCTCGGGCCGACCGTCTCGGCCTGGCTGGCGCAGCACTTCTGGCTCCATTGGCGCTACAGCAACGACCGAACCTTCCTCGAGGAGCGGGCTTATCCTTATTTGAAGGGCGTGGCCGCATTTCTCGACAACTTCGCCGAGCGGCGACCGGACGGGAAAAGAAAGCTGCCCCTGAGCTCGAGCCCCGAAATCAACGACAACCGGATCGACGCTTGGTTCCGGGAGACGACGAACTTCGACCTGGCCCTCATCCGCTGGCTCTACGGCGCCGCGTCGATCATGGCGGACGAGCTGGGCTTGGCAGAGGATTCGGCCAGATGGCGGACGATCCTCGGCGAATGGCCCGAACTGGCCCTGGCCGAAGACGATGGTCGTCTCCTCGTCGCGCCGGACTATCCGCTCAAGGAGTCACACCGGCATTTCTCCCACCTCATGGCCATCCATCCGCTTGGGCTGGTCGATGGGAGCAGGGGAGAGGCCAATCAAAGGACGATCCGGGCGTCGCTCGCCGAGCTCGACCGCCTCGGTCCGGATTGGTGGTGCGGCTACTCCTACAGCTGGTTGGGGAACCTGGCGGCGAGAGCCATGGACGGCGAAAAGGCCGCTCAAGCCCTGCGGACGTTCGCCGAGTGCTTTTGCCTGCCCAACAGCTTCCACGCCAACGGCGATCAGACGAAGAGCGACAAGTCCAAGTTGACCTACCGGCCTTTCACGCTCGAAGGCAATTTCGCTTTCGCCGCGGGCATCCAGGAGATGCTGCTGCAGAGCCATACGGGCGTCATTCGCGTCTTCCCGGCGGTCCCGGCCGCTTGGCGCGACGTGTCCTTCGATCCCCTCAGGGCCGAAGGCGGTTTCCTCGTCTCAGCCATGAAGAAGGCCGGAAAGCTCGTCGAGATCCGGATCCGCTCGGAAAACGGCGGCCGGCTCCGGCTCGAGAATCCCTTCCCGGACAGGGCCTTTGAGGCCTCCGGCGTCTCAGCGGCCGGCGTTCGGAACGCGGGGCCGATCATCGAATCGGACATGCCGCCGGGCGGTGAGCTCCGGCTGAAAGCACGATGACGATCAAAGGTGAGTGATGTCGAAGATCGCGAATCACTATGACACGGGTTACGAGGATCTCAGGCTGAAGACCGGCTCCGGCAAGCTCGAGCTCGAGCGGGTCAGGGAGCTCATGGCGCGATTCCTCCCGATAGCCCCCGCGGCCGTTTGCGACATCGGCGGAGGGACCGGCGTTCACGCGTTCTGGCTGGCCGGGAAGGGTTACTCGGTCCGCCTGCTCGACATCGTGCCTCTGCATATCGAGCTGGCCCGTCGAGCTTCCGCGGCGCAACCCGCGACACCTTTGGCGGAAGCGGTCGTAGGGGATGCCCGCTCACTTCCGTGGGCCGACAGGAGCGCCGATGCGGTCCTGTTCTTCGGGCCGCTCTACCACTTGACCGCCCGCGAGGACCGGCTTCGGGCGCTCCGTGAAGCCCGGCGCGTGCTGAAGCCGTGCGGCGTCCTTCTGGCGGCGGCGATATCGCGGTTCGCCTCGGCGCTTGACGGCGTACGGGAGGAATACCTGGCCGACCCGGCCTTCGCCGCCATCGTCGACCGCGATCTCACGGACGGACAGCACCGGAATCCCACCGGGAAGCCCGAATACTTCATGGACACGTTCTTCCACCACCCCGACGAGCTTCGGGGAGAGATCGCCGAGGCCGGCTTCGAGGTCGACGGCGTTTTCGGCATCGAAGGACCGGGCTGGCTCGCCCCTGACTTTGACGCGTGGTGGGACGACCCCGAGCGCAGGGAACGCCTGCTCCATCTCGCCCGCCGCCTCGAATCGGAGCCGGCGCTCTCCGGGCTCAGCGCCCATTTGCTGGCGGCGGCGCGTAAAGCCCGATAGCCGTCCTACTTCCCGGGATAAAGCAGGGCGTTCAGCAGGAACTTGTATGTCCCGTGGGATTGGGCCCGGTTCTGGCATCTGATCCCGATCAGGATGATCCGGCCGTCCTTGTACTTCGTATCGACGACGGCGGCTTTCCGGGTCAGGTATTCCTCGCCGAGCAGCCAGCCGCTGAGCAGGACCTCGTCCTCGGGGTAGGCGGCGACGACCTTGCGGTCCCAATCGAAGGACGGCGAGAAGGTGTTCAGGGCCAGGCTGTTGACGAACATGGCCGCGGCCTCCTTGGGCATGCCGTAGCCGATGGGGGTCTCGTTGTCGACCAGGATCCTGAGGATGGAGGTCGGGCAGAAGAACTTGGTCCGGTCGACGCCCGTGAGGGCGTTGCGGGCCGGGGCGCCGAACTCGCTGATCGCGAACTCCGAGGCGCCGTTGAGCGCGACCAGGATGCCGCCCTTCTCGACAAAGGCCTTCAAGGCGTCGACGCCTTCCTGCCCGATGCCGCCTTCGTATTCGGGAGGGACCGGGCTCTGGCGGAACATCCGGGCCATGGGCGACTCCGCGCCTCCCGGTCCGCCGCCAGGAGCCGCCCCGGGCCGGGTGCCTTTGATCGTATTGGTGTTCTCGTCGGCGAAGATGATGACGTCGAAATTCGCTCTCAGGTCGACCTTCTGCTCCTTGGTGCCCTTGATGTCGGCGTTGTGGAGCGTCTTATAAGGAATGGCCATGTCATCGAAGACGTAGCGCGTCCAGCCTTCGTCCGCGTTACCGCGCCACGACTGGAAAAGTCCGATGCGGGGGAACTTGACCGGGGCCTTTTCGAGGGCGGAGACGTCGTCGACGTCGAGGACGGCCAGGTCTAATTTCTCGGCCAGCGCCGGGAGCGCTTTCTTCACCGCGGCCGAATTCTTGACGATAAAGGCGCCGGCCTGGAGATCGCGGCCCTTGACCGAAGCCTTCGATCTCGTTCGCGAGATCTCGGCGCCGTCCTTGAGCAGGGCGATGGCCATGGCGTAGGACGCGTTGACCCGCGGGTCGAGGATGAAATAATCGCTCTTGCCCTGGGCCGGCACCTTGGGATAGGGCACGGCCTCGATCTTCTCGAGCT
>JBAVUQ010000318.1:0-13435 GCA_049696855.1 Candidatus Aminicenantales bacterium | reverse complement strand
GCCCGCCCCGGCCGCGGCGGCCTTGACGGCGCCCGGCACGGCGCCGACCACGGCCAGCCCGGCCAGCCCCTTCTTCAGGAACGCGCGTCTTTTGAGCTCGGTCTTGGTGTCCGTCATTCTTTCCTCCTCGTTCGCGAATTCTTTTCCGGGGGCCGCGCCCATCGTCAGCATCCGGAATCAATGAGTGTCCATTGTAACGGAGGCCCGCCGATTGTCAACGGGGTTCCTGTCGGTCTCGGACCGTTGACATTTCCCGCCCCGAGACTATACTTTCTGACGACCATGAGACGCGCGTCCTTCCGGCTCCTGCTGACCGTCCTGGCCGCGGGTCTCTTCGACCTCCCCTCGGGCAGTCAGACGACCGCTCTCCAGAGCGAATTCCCGATGAGGACATTCTTTTCCGTGCGCTCCGCGGTAGCCGATCATACGGTCCCGGCCGCCCTCAGGGAACAGTTCGAAAAGGACGACGGCAGCCCGCTCCGGTCCGTCGCCATCGATCTCAACGGCGACGGCAAGGACGAGAAATTCGTCCTCTGCGGCGTCCCCTCCGCGGCCGGGGGGTACCAGTGGCTCGTCTATGATCAGGCCCAGGGGACCGGCCGCGGCATCGTCATCGGGGCCATCATCTTCGTCGGCCGCGAAACCGACGGCGGATATCCCCGGCTCGAAACGTACTGGAAGCAGGGCGGCGACATGTCCGTCGTCTCCCGCTACGCGTTCGTCAACGGCCGCTACGTGCGTTCGGATTCCCGAGCGCTGTCGCTCTGGGAAGCGAGCGAGTTCTTCCGGGCCAAAGGTCCGCTCGATCCCGAAAGAGAGCTCGTCGAGATCAAGTAGCGGCCGATGGCCCCGCGACGCCGGGCTCAGTCTTCGTAGATCCGACTGGGCTCGAACCGCCGCGGATCGTCCCCGGTGTCACTCCGATGAGAAAAACCCCGGGCGCCGTGCGTCCTCTCTCATGGCACGACAGGAAAGGAGGTCCTCATGAAAAGCAAGCTCGGTCCGGAGGAGTTCGTCAAGCTGGCCATCGCGCGCTTGCGGCTCGAGAACTACAAGGGCATCCACTCGGTCTACAGCGGCTTCAACGACGCGTTCAAGAGCTACTTCGACGGCGCCAGCCCGATCGACGCGACCGGCGAGCTGGCCCGGCTGGGGAAGATCGGCCTCCGCCCGGTCAAGGGCGGGGTCATGCTCTACCTCCCGGGCGACGGGCCGGAGATGAGCCGCGGCGACATGGCTCTCAAGAAGATGGGCCTGCTCGAAAAGGCCTGATCCCCGGGGCCTTTCGGGGATCAGAGGCGGCGGGCGAATGCTTCGGCCAGGGCGAGGTATCGCCGCGCGGCCTGTCGGGCCCCGCGCTTTCGCCTGGCTCCGATCGCGGGGTCGGCGATGGCCAGCGATTCGACGAGAAGCCTGACCAGGGCCCGGTAGCATTGGTAGAAGTCCGTCAGGGCCCGAAGCCCCTCATCGCCGGCGCATTCGGCGTAGGAATCGATCAGGCGTTCGGCCAGGCCGCGCTTCCCGCAGTATCTCAGGTCCATGGCCAGGTAGGCGACATCCGCGGCGACGTCCGTCGAGGCCAGGCCGGGATTGAACTCGACCGCGTCGAAAATGCGGACCTCCCCGCCGTCGAGGAAGATATTGCTCATCCTCAGGTCGCCGTGACAGTGCCTGATCCGGCCCTGCCGGACGCGCTCCCGGAAGAGAGCGGCATGGGAGAGAAGAAAGCCGTCGACCTTCTCTTCGATACGTTCGAGGGCCGCCCCGGCGCCGAGTTCCCGCTCGATGAGGGCCTTCAGCCGGAAGGCGTGATCGAAGCCTTCACGGACGGCGCGGGGCGAACCGTAGCGTCGCGCCGCCGGGCGGGCCTCGGCGTGAAAAGCGCAAAGCCTGCGGACGATCCGCATGATGTCGTCCGGGCCGACGCGGCCCTGGGCGACCAGGCGGTCCAGGCGTGATCCCTGCGGCATCTCGACCATCTCGACGGCGTGGTCGACCGTCCGCCCCGGCCCGCCGAAGCTCACGACGCCGGCGTCGTCGCGCACGGGAACGACCCCGAGGTAGAGCTCCGGGCTGAGCCGGGAGTTGACCGCGATCTCCCGGCGGCAATAGAACAGGCGCCGGGCCGGCGTGGTGTAGTCGACGAAGCTGAACCGGACGGGCTTTTTGATCTTGTAGGCGCGGGCGCCGTCGAGGAGAATCCAGCTGATATGGGTCTGGATGAGCCGCATCCCCCGCGAGCGCCGGAGCGGGGCGACGATCCTGCGGTCGTTCTCGACGACCCGCATGGCGTTCGCGACCGGGACGAGATCCCTCCGCCAGGTCCCCGGGTGGGTCGTATCCAAGGTGAGATGCCGGCTTCGGACGGGCTCGTACGACCTCCGGATGAAGCGATGGACCTCGAAGCCCGCCGGCCGGGGCCCGCGGGTTCGGCTCGACCGCCGCTCCATCCGCCGCTTGACGACCGCGACGGGCGAGATGACCTCGACGACAAAGACCGGGACCCCCGCCCGGCGGCCGACCGCGGCTCCCGCCTCTCTCAATCTCCGGAGATAGAACGTCCCGTCAAGGACGAGACTTCGCCCGTCCCGGAGACCGCGCTCGGCCCGAGCGAACAGGCGCTCATAAACGCCGCCCTTTTCCGCCCGCGAGAAGCCCGGCCGTCCGCGCTTTTCCGCCCTGATCTTGTCGGTGCTGAGGACGGCCGCGCCGAGTTCGCGGGCCAGGGCCCCGGCGACGGTGCTCTTGCCGGTCCCCGGCAGGCCGGTCAGGATGATCAGCATGGCGGCATCCTCGGGCCCGTCGGCGGAGCCCGGCGCGGCTATTCGGGCAGGACCAGGCTGAGTCCGGAGGCCAGGTCCGCGACGCTGCCCGCCACGTCGGCCAGAGACTCCTCCATCTCTTCGTAGACTGCCGGCCATGAGGAATCCGTCACGGCTTCGAGCTCCTCAGATCTCGAGCGGATGCCCTTCAGCCGCAGCCGGAGATCGTCGAGCTGGCCGCGGTAGTCGGAGATATCGTCCCACCCGGACGACTCCATGTCCCCTTCGAGCTCATCCAGCTTCTCCTCGAAGTCGCCGACCTGCTGAAGGACGCTGGCGACATACTCTTCGCGGTTCTGCCGGGGAAGGTTCTGTTCATCAGGGCAGGCCGCGCCTTCCGGGTTCGCTTTCTTCTTGGGATTGTGATTGTTGTTGGCCATTCACTGCTCCTCGAGATCCAATTTGAGGGCGATATAGCCCATGATGTCCTTGAGCGAGATGACGCCGGCGAGCTTGCCGCCCTCGGCGACGAGGAGGCGGCTGCGGCCCGTCCTCTGCATGAGGGCCAGGGCTTTGAGCACGTCCTCGTCAGGACGGATGGTGTTTTCGGGGGAGCACTCCCGGGCCAGCTCGCCGACGTTGTGCGAAGCCCAATCCGCCCGGGCCAGGTTCTTGACCTGGTCGAGGGTGACACACCCGACGAGGTTCTCCCCCTCGACAACGGGGTACATCTTGAAATGGTACTTGTAGATGTAGTCGTCGACGAGCTTTTCGACGGTCGTCTCCGGCTTCACCGTGACGGCGTCGGCAACCATGAATTTCCTGACCGGAACCCCTTCGAGGGCGCCGCGGAAAAGTAGCTGCCGATAGGACGAGCGGGCCGCGGAGCGCACGAACATGCCGATGATGAACGTCCAGATCCCTCCGACCGAGCTGCCCATGAAGAACTGGACGACGCCGAGGAACATCAGTCCGGCGCCCAGGCCGGCCCCGACGGAGGAGGCGACGCGCGTCGCTCGGCGAAGGTCGTTCCAGGCCCCCCAGAGAATGGCCCTGAGGACGCGCCCCCCGTCGAGGGGAAAGGCCGGGATGAGGTTGAAGCCGGCCAGGACGAGATTCAGATAGCCGAGGTACTTCAGGACGCCTGTGACCGGTGTCGTGGGCCCCGGCCCGATCAGGAGGTAGCTCACGGCGAGGAAGACGGCCGCCAGGACGACGCTCGAGACCGGCCCGGCCACGGCCAGGAAGAACTCGGCCTTGGGGCTCGGGGGCTCGTCGGCCATCTCGGACACGCCGCCGAAAAGGAACAGGGTGATACCGCGCATATTCAGGCCGAAGCGGCGGGCGATCAGGGAATGCCAGAGCTCATGGAAGACGATGGACAGGAAAAGGCCCACGGCCCCGGCGACGCCCATGGCCCAATAATCGGCCTTTTCCAGGCCTTTATACCAGACCGGGAACAATCCCGTGGCCAGGCTCCAGACGATCAAGGCGCCGAGGATGAGCCAACTCCAATCGACCTTGACTTCGAAGCCGAATATGCGGAACAAGGTCAGGGGCTTGCCGAACATCAGGTCCTCCTCGTCGACCGTCTTTGGTCTGATCCACCCCCTCCTACTCCAAAAAGCGTGCCAAGGCCTGGCGGGGGGCGGCGACGCGGCCCCGCCCCGAGAAGGCCCGGAGGGGAGCAGTCCCGCCCCGGGGACGGATATCCGGCCCGGCAGGAAACTATCCCGGGAGACGGGACAGCCGTCCAAGTTCATGCGGAGGCGCTTCAGAGTAGGCCGCCGTTTCAGGCATCCCCCGGCATGGCACGAATCTTGGTGTTATTTGTTGGAAAGGGTGGATTTCATCGAGGAGGTACCATGGACAAAGAACCCCTGAGTATCTGGCAGGCCGCACAGGCTCGCGGCTGCTCGCGGCGCGACTTTCTGAAGTTCTGCGGCATCATGTCGGCGGCCTTGGGGCTCGATGCCGGCCAGGCGAGGGCCCTGGTCGGGGCCCTGGAGACCAAGCCGCGGCCGCCCATCATCTGGTACCATTTCCAGGAATGCACGTGTTGTAGCGAGTCCTTTATCAAATCCACGCACCCCATCGTAGCCGATATCCTCTTTGACAAGATATCGCTCGATTATTCCCAAACCCTTCAGGCGGCGGCCGGCGAGCAGGCCGAAGCGGCCGCGGCGGAGACGATCAAAAAGTACCCGGGCCAATATATCCTGACGGCCGAAGGCTCGGTCCCGATGAAGGACGGTGGCGTCTACTGCACGATCGGCGGCAAGACCGCCCTGGCTTCGCTCCGCGAAGCCGCCGAGCACGCCATGGCCGTCATCGCCTGGGGCAGCTGTGCCTCGAACGGCTGCGTCCAGGCGGCCTCTCCGAATCCGACGGGGGCGACGCCGATCCACAAGATCCTGCCGGGCGTCGTCAACGTCCCGGGCTGTCCGCCGATCGCCGAGGTCATGGCCGGGGTCGTCGTCCACCTCTTGGCTTTCGGCCGCCTGCCCCAGCTCGATTCCCAGGGCCGGCCTAAGGCCTTCTACTCGACCAGGATCCATGACTCCTGCTACCGGCGGCCATACTACGACGCCGGCTTGTTCGTCGAATCGTTCGACGACGCCGGGGCCAAGAAGGGCTATTGCCTCTACAAGATGGGCTGCCGCGGGCCGCAAACGTACAACTCCTGCGGCATCCTCCGCTGGAACGGCAGCACGAGCTACCCGATCCAGTCGGGCGCGCCGTGCATCGGATGCAGCGAAGCCGGATATTATGATGCCGGGCCTTTCACGAGGTCCCTGCCGTCGTTCCCGGGCTTCGGGATCGAATCGACGGCCGACAAGCTCGGCATCTACCTTGCCGCCGCCTCTGGCGGGGCCGTGGCCATCCACGCGATCGCGACCAACATCCGCAAGCGCCGCCTGATCAAGAAGGAGCTCGAAGGCAGTCTCAAGGACAAGGACATCAAAGCCGCGAAACCGGCCGAAAAGACCAAGGGAGGTGCGTGATGGCCAACAGGATCGTCGTCGATCCCATCACCCGGATCGAGGGGCATCTGAGGATCGAGGCCGACGTCGACGGCGGCCGCATCACCGACGCCTGGTCCTCGGGGACGATGGTCCGCGGCCTGGAGATCATTCTCCGGGGCCGCGACCCCCGGGACGCCTGGGCCTTCTGCGAAAGGGCCTGCGGCGTGTGCACGACCGTCCACGCCCTGGCCTCGGTCAGGACCGTCGAGAACGCACTGGGCATCGTCGTCCCGCCGAACGCCGAGCTGGCCCGGAACCTCATGTTCTGCGCCCACTACCTCCAGGACCACGTCGTCCATTTCTACGTCCTCCACGCCCTCGATTGGGTGGACGTCGTGTCCGCCCTGAGCGCCGACCCGGCAAAAACGGCGGTCGTCGCCCGTTCGCTGTCGAACTGGCCGAAGAATTCGGAGGGCTATTTCAAGACCGTCCAGGACAGGGTCCGGGCCCTCGTCGCGAGCGGACAGCTGGGCATCTTCGCCAACGCCTATTGGGGCCATCCCGCCTACAAGCTGCCGCCGGAGGTCAACCTCCTCGGCGTCGCCCATTACCTCGACATCCTCGAGTGGCAGAAGGAGATCGTCAAGGTCCACGCCGTCTTCGGCGGCAAGAACCCGCATCCGCATTATCTCGTCGGGGGCGTGTACTCCGCTATCGGACCGGATAACGCCATGACTCTGAACGCCGAGCGGCTGGCCCTCGTCGGCAAGCTCATCGACGACGCCATTCAGATCGTCGATCAGGTCTACATCCCCGACCTCCTCGCCGTGGCCTCCTACTACAAGGACTGGGCGGCGATCGGCGGCGGGGTCTCGAACTATCTGGCCTACGGCGATCTGCCGACGCGGGGCATCAACGACCCTTCGGGATTCAAGTTCCCGAGGGGCGTCGTCCTCGATCGCGACCTCAGCCGCGTCCACGAGATCGACTCCGCCGACCCCGGCCAGATCAGCGAATCCGTCGCCCATTCCTGGTACGCCTACAAGGGCGGCGACGCGGCCGCCCTTCACCCCTGGGACGGGGAAACCGATTTCAACTACACCGGGCCCAAGCCGCCCTACAAGAACCTCGAGGTCGAGGGCAAATACTCATGGCTCAAGACGCCTCGCTGGAAGGGGCGGGCCATGGAGGTCGGGCCTCTGGCCCGGCTTCTCGTCGGCTACGCCGCCGGGCAGCCGGAGATCAAGCAGGCGGTCGACGGCGCCCTGACCCATCTCGGCGTGCCTGCGACGGCGCTCTTCTCGACCCTGGGCCGGACGGCGGCCAGGGGCATCGAGACCCAGCTCATCGCCCACTGGATGAAGGGGTTCTACGACACGCTCCTCGCGAACATCAAGAACGGCGACACCCAGATGTTCAACGGCGAGAAGTGGGACCCGGCGACGTGGCCGGACGAGGCGAAGGGGGCCGGATTGTCCGAGGCCCCGCGGGGAGCGCTGGCCCATTGGATCGTCATCAAGGACCGCAAGATCGCGAACTACCAGCTCGTCGTGCCGACGACCTGGAACGGCTCGCCGCGGGACGCCGGCGGCCAGAGGTCCCCCTACGAAGCGGCCCTCATCGGGACGCCCGTCGCCCGGCCCGACCAGCCCCTGGAGATCCTGCGGACGATCCACTCGTTCGACCCGTGCATCGCTTGCGCCGTCCATCTTTATGACCCGCAGGGCCGCCGCCTGCACCAGGTCCGGGTCGTCTAGGAGGGCCTCATGGACAAGAGCGGGCATGCCGAATATTATCAGGTCTACGTCTGGGATCTGCCGCTTCGCTTCTTCCATTGGACGAACGCCGCCTGCGTCTTCGTCCTCGGCGTGACGGGCCTCCTCATCGGCTCCCCTATCCCCTGGGGAGGACCGGCCGTCGACGCCTCACACCGGTATCTCTTCGGGTCGGTCCGGTTCATCCACTTCGCCTTCGCTTACATCTTCATGTTCAATTTCCTCGGCCGCCTCTACTGGGGGTTCGCCGGGAACGATTTCGCCCGCTGGAAGAATTTCTTTCCCCGCACGAAGGCCAAGCGCAAGGAGGTCCTGCAGGTCCTCTGCCTCGACATCTTCATGATCTGCAAGCTGCCGGTCCTGTCGATCGGGGCCAACGCCCTGGCCGGGATCATTTACTCGGCCATGTATCTGGCCATCCTCTTCCAGATTCTCACGGGCTTTGCCCTTTATTCCGTCATGAGCCCGGGCTGGTTCCCCCATCTCTTCGCCGGCCTCATCCCCCTCTTCGGGGGGCTCGACAGCCTGAGGCAGTGGCACCACATCTTCACCTGGGTCTTCGTCGCCTTCACGACCATGCACATCTACCTGTCCTGGTACCACGACTACCTGGAAGGCCGGGGCACGATCTCCTCCATGGTCGGAGGCTGGAAGTTCATCGAGAAGTCGAGCTTCCCGCAGGCCGAGTGAGGAGGCGCCGGATCCGGTCCGCGGCCTCTCGGACCGCCGCGGCGACCGGGGGCGAGAGCTCGAGCGAGGCGCGGTCCGCCTCCGCGACCGAGACGGTCACGAGCGCAATCTCGGGCCGCACGCCGGTCAGCGCGAGCGCGTCGAGGATATTCTTCAGCCCGACCTCGTGGGGGGTGAGAGCGGCGGGATAGGTTCCGGAGAACTCAGGCCGCGTCAGCGTCACGGTCCCGGGCGGCGCTCCGTCGGCCGCGGCATCGACGACGACGACGAGACGGGCGCCGTCGAAATACGACAGGAGACTGAATCCGGCGGTGCCGCCGTCCACGAGCTCCACGCCCGGAAGGCCGCCGGTGCGCTCGAGCTCCTCGACCACGCGGACGCCGACGCCCTCGTCGCCGAGGAGGATATTCCCCAATCCAAGGACGACGGTCCGGGGCGGCCTTCCGGCGGGCTCGTCGGGCGTCACATCCCGGCCGGAGCGGCGGGCGCCGCCGCCGGCTGTTCCTCCATGTACTGGATGTAGAGGTCGGTCAGATCCTCGTGGGCCAGGTCCTGGACCGTCTTCAGCATGACCAGCCTGCCCTTGCGCATGAAGCCGATGCGGTCGGCGATGAGCTTGGCCCGGAAGATGTCGTGAGTCGACATGAAGACGGACTTGCCCTTGTCGCGCATCTGGACCAGGATCTCCAGGAACTCCCGGCCCGACTGGGGGTCAAGGCCCGACGTCGGCTCGTCGAGAAGGACGTTGGGCGCGTCCTTGACCAGGGCGATGGCGATGCCGAGCTTTTGGCGCATGCCCTTGGAGAAGTTCTTGATCCGGCGGTCGAAGGCCTCCGTCTGCAGGCCGACGCGGCCGAGGACTTCGGCGTAATCCTTCTTGGACAGATTCCGCTTGCCGGCCAGCTTGCTGAAGTAGTCGAGGTTCTGGATGGCCGTGAAGTTGCCGTAGAGCATGACGTTCTCGGAGACGAAGGAGACGTGGCGCTTGGCTTTGAGCGGGTCCTTGGCCACGTCGATCCCTTCGATCAGGGCCGCCCCTGATGTCGGCGGAATAAAGCCAAGGAAGAGGTTGATCGTCGTCGTCTTGCCGGCCCCGTTGGCTCCGAACATACAGAAGATCTCGCCCGGCTCGACCTTGAAGGTCAGTCCGTCGAGGGCCAGTTCGCCGTCCTCGTAACGTTTGGTCAGTTCGATGGCTTCGAGCATGGGGTTCTCCTTAGCGGACGTCGTAGTGCAGGAACGAGACGTAGGCGCCGACGAAAAAGACGATGATCATGATCAGGAGCAAGGCGAAGTCGGGAATAGTCCGGACGAGGGACTTGCTCAGCCATTCCGGCTCGTAGACGTGCTGGGGCATGTCGTCGATGCTGATCTTGGCCTGTTCGCCGGTCTGGAAATTGATGCTCTGGCCGAGCTTGGAATTGATCCACTTGGTGTAGATGGGCTTGTAGGCCCGGACCGAGGCCAGGAAGCGGTCGAACTCGTCGACCCCGGTGCGGGCCAAGGTCATCGAACCGAAGCTCAGGGCCGAGGCCGGCGAGATCCGGGAGAGATTGACGGCCAGGTTCTGCTGGGCCTTCTTCTTCTGCTGATAATCCCGCTCGATCGCGGCGTTGTTCTCGTCGATCTTCGAGGTCAGCTCCTGCTGATAATCCTGGATGAACTGGCGGAATTTCTCCTGATAGGCCTTGACATCCTTGGCCGCGTCAGCCTGGTTCTTCTTGATCCAGTCGAGGTACCCCTTCTGGCCCTCGGCCTGGATCTGGTTGAGGAAGGCGTCCTTCTTGGCTGTGATCTCGTGGACCGACGGGATCGGCTTGATCTGGCCGGCGGTGATGACCGCGGCCTTGGGGATGACCATGACGATGATGACCCAGACGAAGAGGAGGACGAGGAAGCTCGTCGACGAGCGCGACGTCCGGGCCGAGACGAACAGGCCCAGGGTGAAGAAGACCGAGAGGTAGAGGAAGAACATCAGGAAGATGAGCATCAGCCGGGCCCAGTCCTGCCCGCCGAGCGAGACGTCGGGCACGATGAGGAGGAAGAGCAGGCTCAGGAGGAGCGGGACGAGGAGCGGCAGGAGCAGGCTGATGTACCCTCCGATAGCCTTGCCCAGGATGAGCCGGTCGCGGGGGACATCGTTCGACAGGGCCAGCTTCAGCGTCCCCTTCTCCTTCTCGCCGACGATGGCGTCATAGGTGAAGAGGATGGCGAAGAGGCTGAGGACGATCTTGACGATGAACATCAGGTCGAGCTCGCCGAAAACGGCGAAGACCGGATTGCTGCTGTACTTGGACTCGATGAGGTTCGGGTCGCCGACGATGTTGACCGGGGCGACGCGGCCGACAGCCTCTTCGACGCCGGTGACCATGGTTCCCAGAACCTGGGGCGCTTTGCTGACCTTGACCCCTATCCCGGCGAGCGAGCTGTAGTTTGGTTGGCTCTCCAAGTTCTTTTTGTTGAGGGCCAGCGACGCCGTGTACTCCTTCTTCTCGGCCCGGTAGTTGGCCACGCCGGTGTAGACGGAGAGCAGGATAAGGATGGTGCAGAGCAGAAAAGTGAAGACGAATTTCGGGCTGGTGATGTTGTCCAGGATCTCTTTCTTGATGATGTCTCGGAGCATGCCGACCTCCCTCGTGCGAAACGTGGATAAGGTGAAACCCGCTTGCGGGTTTCCGCGATATTATACGTCAAACGGGCCCCACAGTTCAGGAAAAAGGGAGGAAAAGGGGACATGTACCTTGGGTACGTGTCCCCAGTCTGGGTGTCTGGTGCGTGGACTGTCCCTCTTAGGGAGGTCCCCTTGACCGGTCCCAGGAGGGCGACTATCATGCCGCCATGCACAATAAAAATTCCGCTAGGCTCGGATGCCCCCCTGCTGCCATCTTGCTGGCGACGGCCGCCCTGACAGTCGCAAGCTGTCGCCCGGCTCCCCTGCCGCCGGCTCCGAGCCTGGAGAGACCGCTTGCGCTCTTCGACGGGCACGGCGATATCGGTGGCGTCCTGAAGGCCGGAGCGGTCGTCGAGGGCCCCGCGAGCGGAGCCCTGGTCATCGATGGCGCCGGAGCCAACATGTGGTTCGCGACGGACGAGGGCCATTTCGTGTGGAAGCGCATCAAGGGGGATTTCGTCGTCAGCGCCCGCGTGGAGTTCCTCGGAAAGGGCGTCGAGGCCCACCGCAAGATC
Source organism: Candidatus Aminicenantales bacterium (assembly GCA_049696855.1). GTDB lineage: Bacteria > Acidobacteriota > Aminicenantia > Aminicenantales > Saccharicenantaceae > RBG-16-66-30. The sequence goes on along the minus strand of JBAVUQ010000318.1, from coordinate 2,056 downwards.
GGCTGGATGGCCCGCTCGACCATGGACACCGGTTCGGCCCAGGCCAGCGCCGTCGTCCATGGCGACGGACTGACGTCGCTTCAATACCGGAAAGAGTCCGGGAAGGACACCGAAGAGATCCAGCTCCCGGTGTCGGGCGTCGACCAGGTCCAGCTCGAGCGCAAGGGCGACATCTACGTCATGTCGGCCGCCCGCTTCGGCGAGCCGTATGCGAGCGAGCGCGTCGAGGGGATCGACCTCGGGGACGAGATCCTCGTCGGCCTCTTCGTCTGCTCGCACAACGCCGAGGTCGTGGAGAAGGCCAGATTCACGAACGTCCGCCTCACCATCCCGACCCCTGCAAATTTCGTCCCGTATCAGGATTACATCGGCGGGACGATCGAACTCCTTGACGTCGAGACGGGAAGGCGCACGGCCGTGTTCCGTTCGGACCGGCCCATCCAGGCGCCCAATTGGACGAAGGACGGACGCTTCCTGATCTATAACGTCGACGGACTTCTTTACCGGTTCGAGCTGGCCACCGGGAGAACCTCGAAAATCGACACGGGAGCCGCCACGTCCAACAACAACGACCATGTCCTGTCGTTCGACGGGAAGCGGCTCGGCATCAGCTACCAGAGCGCCGAGGACAAGGACGAGTCGGTCATTTCCACGCTGCCTGCCAAAGGCGGGACTCCGAGACGGGTCACGTCGAAAGCGCCGTCGTATCTTCACGGCTGGTCGCCGGACGGGCGGTTCCTCGTCTACACGGGCGGCCGGGGCGAGAATTTCGATGTCTATAGGATCCCGGTCAAGGGCGGAGGCGAAGTCCGGCTGACAGACGCTCCCGGGCTCGACGATGGCCCGGAGTACACGCCGGACGGCCGCTTCATCTACTTCAATTCCGCCCGGACCGGCGATATGAGGATCTGGCGGATGGCCCCGGACGGAAGCGGACAGGAACCCGTGACGGACGGGACGTATCATGACTGGTTCCCGCACGTCTCCCCCGACGGCAAGCGCATCGTTTTTTTGTCGTTCCTAAAGGACGTTGCCGCGGACGACCACCCTTTTTATAAGCACATCTATATCCGGATGATGCCGACGGACGGCTCGGCAGGGCCCAAGGTCATCGCCTACGTCTACGGCGGCCAGGGGACGATCAACGTCCCTTCGTGGTCGCCAGATGGAAAAAGGATCGCCTTCGTCAGCAACAGCAAATAGGGACTGCCCTCAACGGCAGCGATCCAGGAGGCCGTTGAGGACTGCACTTGGACGGGCATTCTGGAGGGGCGGCTTGAGGGGACTGTCCCCGAAGGGGGCTGTCCCTCTTGTCCAGGAGAGAAACCCAGGGCCGGCCATGGCCGGATCACCTGCCGGGATCAAGAAAGAGGCCGAACCGGTCAGGCGTCCACAGAAAGTTCCCGCCACGTGTTCTCAAGAGACGCACCCGAACCTTCGGGGATTCGACAGTTGGGAAACGCAGAAGCTTCTTCCAGCCTACGGTCGTTCCCGTGGCCGTCTCCTTCCATTCCTTTCCGTCCCAAATATCAAAGGCAAAGGCTTCAATTCTCTGCCCCTCGCGGAGGTCTTCCTTGAGTATGGCGACATTAAAAACCTTAGGACCTTTAAGGTCACATTCAAGAACATGGCCAGGCTCCCCTTCATACCCGGCAGCCGGGGCCAGGCCGATTTCATGGACGGCCCGCACGACATAGGTCATCGAAGCTGTAGCCTTCGCGGCAAGATTATCGGCGAAAGTTGCCTTGAGCCTATCCCCTAATTCCTTGAGCCGACGGGCGTCGTTCTCGGGAATGCGGCCGCGCTTGTCGGGTGGGATATTGAGGAGAAGCTGGGCGTTGCCGCCGACCGAGGTGTAATAGATATCCAACAGCTGGTCGAGCGTCTTGACTTTGTTGTCTTCGGCCGCGTGGTAGAACCAGCCGGGGCGGATGGAAACGTCGACTTGGCCGGGGTACCAGAGGAGACGTCCGCCCGATCGCGCGACCTCGGCTATCCGTCCGAACGAGCCGAGGTCCTTGGCTTGGGCGTCGAGATGGGCGATCCCGCCGGGGTT
>JBAVUQ010000317.1:0-11877 GCA_049696855.1 Candidatus Aminicenantales bacterium | reverse complement strand
GCGCTTGGACGGCCGCCCGGCCCAACCTGGTGTCCTTGCCCCTGGCGACCTCGAGAAGCGCGGCGACGGCCTCATCGCTCTTGGTCTGCCCCAGGGACATGACGGCCTGTTCTCTGAGCTCGCTGTCGGTCTCGGTCTTCAGGATCTCGACTATAGCTTTCACGGCCGCTTCGTCCTTTTCGTCGGCGAGGGCCATCAGGACGGCCCGGCGCGCCCGGGGCGACTTGGCATTCTTCATCACATTGAGGAGCGCTTCGGAGCCGCCCCCTCCCTCGATCTCGGCCAGCGCGAAAACGGCCATCTGGGCTGTTTCGTCGTCGGCGCTCGTCAAGGCGGCCTGGAGGAGGGCGTCTTTGGCCTCCGCCCCACCCTGCTGCGAGAGAGCCATCAGGGCGTCTCTTTTGAGCCCGTCATCTTTGGCGGTGGCGAGGTACTGCTTGAGGACGGCCGTGGCTTCGGGCGTCTCGAGCTCGGCGATCTGGAACAAGGCCGACCGGGCCATGTCCTTGTCCGTTTCATTGAGCAGGACGTCTTTGAGCAGGGGCAGGGACTGGGTCTCGTCGCGGTCGGCCAGGGAGTAGAGGGCGGCCTGCCGGATCTCCCGGTCCTTGGCTTCTTTCAGGATCCGGCGCAGGGCATCGGCCGCCGGCTGACCTTCGATGTCCTGGAGGGCGAAAGCCGCCGTGCGGGCCATCTCCTTATCGGGATCCGTCAGGGCGATCTGGGTGTAGAGGGAGACCAGGCCGGGGTCATCGGTGTCGGCCAGGGCGAAGAGGGCGTTGCGCCGGAGCTCGGCCGGGGCGTCGGAGGCGAGGATCTCCTTCAGGATCTTGACCGACTCGGGCCCGCCGCGGGAGCCGATGGCGAAGAGGGCGCTGCGGCGGACCTCCTGGTCCGGCTCGCGCAGGGCGATGTCGCGAAGCTTGGCCAGGGCCTCGGGCGTTTCCATGTCTCCGAGCATGAAGACGATCTGGCTCTTGAGCTTGGCGCTCGTCGCCTTGTCGTAGAGGCCGATGATCGTCTTGAAGGCGTCAGCGTCGCCGAAGTCCTGCAGGGCGTAGAGGGCGGTCATCTTGACATCGTCCTCGTCCTCGGCCTGGAAGGTCTTGATGATCGTCTCGTATTGGGGCTTGCCGGCCTTGGCCAGGCCCTGGGCCAGGCGGATCATGTTGGACTTGGCGTCGTCGGTCCAGTCGCTGTCCGGGTAATCGTCGATGAACTTCTGGTAGCACTGGAAGACGGACTCCGCCGGCTGGCCGAGCTTCTCCTGGGAGTAGCACGACCAGAAGCGGGCGTCGTCGACCCAGGCGCTCTTGGGGAACTGGCGGATCAGGTCGTCCATCGCCGCTCTGGCGGGCGCCCACTTCTCTTCGAGGACGAGGGCGTAGGCCTGCTTGTAGGCGATCGAGTCCTTCTCCTGCCCGGTCGGGATTTCGGCCGGGATGAGCGCGGCCTGGGCGAGCCCGGCCGCGAGGACGAGGATGAGGACGGCCCGGATGAACAGGCTGTTGCGGTTTCTCATGGTTTATCTCCTTACGCTTGGCTTTTCTTGAAAGGAGCGGCGGCCCCGGCCGGCGAGACCGGGCGGGAGCCGCCGCGGGCATCGCGGGACATGCGGTCGAGGTCGATCTTGAGGAAGATGCCGCCGCGGTCGACGCCCTGCTTGATGAGCTCGATGCCGTCGACATCCTGCCCCGATTCGAGGTTGGCGATCTGCATCATGATGACCTCGAGGTCGGCGACGAGGTCCCGGAGCCGCCGCTGGCCGGGCTGGCTGAGTCCCTGGCGGAGGACCGCGGCCTCCGTGGCGAGCCCGCGGGAGACGGCTTTCTTCCTGCCCAGGTCGAGAGCATAAGCGTCGTCGGTCGCCGGGTCGAAGTTGACCAGACCCAGGAGCAGGACCTTGGACCGTTCGACGAAATTCGCCGCCTGGATGACGGCGCCGGCCGGAGCGGGCCGGGCCGCCGCGGTCCGCATCGTCGTCGGGCCCGGGGGACCGATCAGGCGGCTGCCGATCAGGATCCCGACGAGAACGAGCGCGGCCGCGCCCGCGGCTTGATAGGCCCATCGGGGCAGGTGGAAAAGAATACGGCCGATCAGGGCCGCGGGCGACGGACGGCGGCCCTCTTCGGTCTCGTCCCAGAGCAGCCGCCGCGAAAGCCTGTCCCAATAGCCGTCCCAGAATTCCGGGCCCGGGTCGGGCCTCTCGCGCCTGTCCATCAGCCTGAGCGTTTCTCCGAGGGCCACGTACTCGGCCCGGCACTCCGGGCAGGCCTCGAGGTGACGCTCGAGCCCGGCCTTGTCGGCCGGGGCCAGCTCTGCGTAGAGGGCCTCGATCATGCGGTCCCGGCAAGTTTTGCACTCATTCATGGGAAGTCTCCGCGTTGGAGATGAGGGCCGTGGCGCCGAGCTCCTTCTGGATCTTGCGGACGGCCCGAAAAAGATAGCTCTTGACCGACCCGACGGACAGTCCCAGGGAAGAGGCGATGTCCTTGAGCATGAGATCGTCGTAATGGCGCAGGACGAAAACGGCCTTTTCCTGGGGTGAGACCTTTTCGAGGGCCCGGGCGATCCGGTCCTGGAGCTGCCTCGATTCCAAGGCCGCGCCGGGATCGGTGGCGCCGCGGCGCGGCAACCCGGTCTCGGAGTCGCCCGCGGCTTCGATGAGCTCGTCGGCCACGGCTTCGGGCGCCGCGCCCCTCCGCCTGAGGTGGTCGATCGAGGCGTTGTAGGTGATCCTGTAGAGCCAGGAGCCGAGCTTGGCGCCTTTCCTGAACGTGGCGAAGGAGCGGAAGACCTTGAGAAAGACCTCCTGGGAGATGTCCTCGGCGTCAACGGGATTCCCGGCTATGTCCAGGGCCAGGTAATAGACCTTCTTTTTATAGCGCTCGACGAGCTCACGGAAGGCGCGCTGGTCGCCTCGGGTCATTCCCTCGATGATCGCGTTCTCGTCCATGGGGTCCATATCCGGCTTTCACTGCGTTAGACGGACGGACCGGCCGCGGGGTTGGCAGGCGCTCAAAACAGGCGCGGGCCGGTCATTTCCAGCCGCCTTGGACATAGCGCCCGTATCTTTCGCTGACCCGGCCGGACGCGACATCCCCCCTGTGGACGAAGATGCCGACGCGCTGGCTGATCGACTCCCCCTTGCGAAGGGCGAAGGGCTTGCCGCTCATGTCATCGGGCCGGCGCGGCCCGAAGGTGCCGTATTCCCGTGTCAGCCAGCGGTGCGCGCGGCCGTCGGGCCATTGGAAGACCGCGACACCTTCCGTCGTTCCGTCCACGGTGTTCGAATAGTCGATCCATAGCGCCGGCTTCATGTTGGTGGAGGACTCGCCGACGGCCCCCGAATCGGAGGTGATCTTGCCGCCCTGCCCGCCGCTCCAGGCGGGCCCGAGCCGAAGGAAGGGCCAGGCGTAATGGACGTCGTCGCTGACAAAGGAGATCTCGCCGTAGGAGGCCGTGAGCGTCCAGCTCAGGTCGAGGAGATACTCGCCTTCACCGAGGCTGTGGACGACGAGTCGCCGCGCCTCATCCAGAACGGGCTTGCCGTCCGATTCCCAGACGAGCCGGGCGTCCACGGCGGCCCGGACTTTTCCCGCGTCGAGCCGGGTGAACGACTCGAGCCGGATCCGGTCGCAGAAGGGCGGGCCGAAATCACCGGCCTCCGTCCTGACCCCGCTCGCGAGGGCGTAGTAAAAGCTCAGGTCCCTCTCCCCTCCCGCCGGACGGACCGTATCGGCGAACCAGAAGCTGCGATGGTGGGGATAGGGCTCGGTCTTTTCGACGAGCATGTCCCGGCCGCTCGGGCTTCGCATCGGCCAGTAGTGGGGCAGGTCGACGTCGGGGCCGTATCGGAAGACGAGAGCCTCCCGGCCGCCGATGAGGAGCGTGAGCCGGCCGGACGCGTCGTCGCGCTGGAGCGTGACCCGGGGCTTTGACGCCTGGAGGCTGAGGGCGGCGGCGCTGAGCAGGACAAGGGCGCGGACGGCCGCCGACCGGACGCTCAGACGATCCATGGCCGCCGGTGGGGGTAGTCGAGCCTGCGGTTGGCCTCTTCGTCCCCGGCGAACCTCTCGGCCTCCGGGTCCCAGGCGAGCTTGCGGCCGAGCTTCATGGCGATGTGGGTCATGACGCAGATCGAGTTGGAACGGTGGCCCACCTCGACCGGCGCGGCCGGGGCCTGCCGGCTGCGCACGGCCTCGAGGAAGTTCTTCATGTGGTTGCCGCTTTGCACGAGCTTGACCGCGCCCTGGCCCGGCTTCCATTTCAGGATCTCCGGGTCGGAGGCCTTGATGGCGCCGCGCTCGACGAAGACCCAGCCGTCGTCGCCCTCGAAGCGGACGCCCGCCGGGTCGCCGGTCTCCATGATGAGGCGGACGCCGTTCGCGTAGACCGCCTCGGCCTTGAACTTGGTGTGGACGTTGAACAGGCCCCGATCGGGGAAATCGCCCTTGGCCTCGATGCTGACGGGGCCGCTGAGGTCGGTGCCGTTGCCCCACTGGGCGATGTCCATCATGTGCGAACCCCAGCCGGTGACCATGCCCAGGCAATAGGGCTCGATCTGGAGCCAGCCGGGCCGCTCGAAGCTCATCTGGGGATGGACGCGGTCCTCGGTGAAGGGGGCTTCGGCCGAAGGGCCCATCCAGGTCTCGTAGTCGAGGTTCGGCGGCACGGGCTCGGGCCTCGGGTCGCCACGGCCCTGGTCCTCGGGCAGCCAGACGCGGATCGTCCGGAGCTTGCCGACGCGGCCGTTGCGGGCGAGCTCGCAGGCCATCAGAAAGTGGATCGAGGAGCGCTGCTGGGAGCCGACCTGGAGGACGCGCTCGTGCTTCTTGACCGCCGCGACGAGCTTGCGCCCTTCGGCGATCGAGTAGGTCAGGGGTTTTTCGAGATAGATGTCCTTGCCCGCGGCGGCTGCCGCGACGGCATGGGCCGCGTGCCAGAAATCGGGCGTGACGATGAGCACGCCGTCGATGTCCCTGCGGGCCAGGAGCTCGCGGAAATCATGGAAGGCTTTGACGCTCTTCGAGGCGTTCCGGCCTGTCTCGACCGTATAGATCTTCTCGGCCAGCCACCGCGCGTCCTCCAGTCTGTGGGAATCGGCGTCGCACACGGCCGTCACCCTGGCCCCGTTCTCGAGGCCGCGGTAGATGAGCTCCTGCATGTCGGCCTGGCCCTGACGGCCGACGCCGATACAGCCGAACCGGAGTATATCGCTCGGGGCGGGCCGGGCGAAGACGGACGACGGGACGAGGACCGGAGCCGAGGCCGTCACGGCCGCGGCCTTCAAGAAGCTTCGACGGTTCATGCTGTCCTCCCGGGGCTGAAACTACCACTCGGGCCAACCTCTGTCAACGCCGGGCGAAGATAGCCATTAAATACGGTGACACACAACTAAATACACTTAATTGCCGATCTCCTCCCTTTTGGAAGGACAGCCCGAATTAAGTGTATTTAGTTGTGTGTCACCGAATTAGAGGGTGCCGATGAACGGAAGCGAATAGAAGGCGTTGACCGGTCCGCCTTTGGGTATGGGCGCCCGGCCCTTGAGCCGGGCCAGCCTTTCCCGGACGGTCGCGACCTCGGGGAGATCCGGGTCGGCCTGCTTCCAGAGGCTCCACAGGGTTTTGTACTGCTCGAGCGCCCGGTCCAGGTCGCCCTGGGCTTCATAGAGGGCGGCCAGCCGGAGACGGCTGAACGGATGGATCAAAGCCCCTTCGCGGTCCTTGGCCTCCGGAGACACCAGCCTCTCGTATTCCTTCATGGCCAGATCCGTTCCGCCCTTCTTGAGATAGGCCCGGGCGGCGAAGTCCCCCATGAAGGGCAGGTTCTTGCTCTCGACCGTCACCGCGCTGCCGAGATCGATCTTGACTTTCGGGCCCTCGGTAAAAACCTTGACGGCCGCGTCGTATTGCCCTTCGGCGAAGAGGATCTCGCGCTTCAGGTGGTTCGAGGCGAGCAGGTTGAATTCCTTCTCTTTATCGCCGACCGACGCCGCCAACGCGTCCATCGCCTGGAGCTTTTTCCTGGCGGCGGGGACGTTCCCGGACTTGACGTCGTAGAGCCCGCCGTAAAGCAGCTCATAGATCTTGTTCAAGCTGTCCGTGCCCATCTTCGTTTCGACCCTGTAGGACAAACGCCTGTCAAGGTAGGATTTGAAGAGGTCGAGGCGGCCCCAGTCGTAGGAGATCCAGAGGGCGTCCCGGAGGATGATGTCGGCCAGCTCTTTGTTGCCCGAGGTCTTGGCCAGGGTCTCCGCCGTGCCGAGCTCGGCCAGCGCGTCATTGAACCGTCCCGTGAGAGAATAATAGAGTCCCTTCCACTGGTGCCCGTCGGCCCTCATGCCGTCGGTCTGGGCCCGGGTGATCATCTCGTCGACCCAGCGCAGGGCCGCTTCATAATCTCCGTCCATGGCATAGAGGTAGGCCAGCTTCCAGGTCGACGGAAAATCGGGCCGGACCCCCAGCGCCAGCTGGTACTTGGCCCGGGCCTTGTCGTATTCGCCGGTCAGGAAATAGAGGTCGCCCAGGGAGTCGAGGGGGTTGGCCTCGCCCGGATGGGACGCGGCATAGCGGTCGAAGGTGGCGATGGCTTTGTCCTTCTCCCCCAGATCGGCGTAGGTATAGGCCAGCAGGTTCAGGGCATAGCCGAAGTCCGGGTCGATGGCCAAAGCCTGTTCGAACTCGGCCACCGCCTCGGTGTACTTCTTATCGTTCCTATAGAACCAGGCCAGGTCGGCATGGGCGCGCTTGTCCCGCGGGTCGGCCTTGATGACCTCGTGCAGCCCCTGGACATAGCCCTTGATGTCCTTGTCCATCAACGCCGACAGGGCGGTGATGTACAGGGCGTCCTTGCCCTTGCCCGGGCTGGCCTTGCTCAGCTTCTTGAATTGTTCCATGGCCTTGGCCGCCCGCGGCGCGTCGGCCAGGCTGTTATAGACCCGGGTCAGGTAATAATGCGGCAAGGCGAAGGACGGGTCCTTATCGACCGCCTTCTCGAGCGACACGCGGGCGTCGTCGAAGTAGTAACGCTCGAAGTCCTCGAGTCCCTTGAGGAAAAGCTGGTAGGAGTCCATCGAGGCCGTCGTGACCTTGGTGATGGGCATCGCGCCTTTGGCCGCCGCCGTCGCCGAGAGCCCGACGCCCCGGGCGATCTCCCGGGTGAGCTCGTCGATCTGCGTTCGGAGGATGCTCCCGACCCCCTCGCCGCGCGAACCCGTGCTCTTGAGGAGGTTCTTCGTCTGGACGTCATAGATCTTGGCGTCGGTGGCGAACAGGTTCTCGGCTTTGGTGAAGCTGCCCATGACGATGGCGTCGACGCCGGCCCGACGGCAGATATCGAACCAGAGGTTCCGGTCCGCGGAGCTGGCCACATCCCTGTCCTTCGGCCCGGCCAGATCGTTCAGCCGCTCCCACGAAACGACCTCGAGGTATTTCGACTGCTCGAGGCTGGTGATGAGGAGGTTGGGGATGGCTTTTTTCAGGTATTCGTAGGAGGCCTCGCCGGTCAGATTCTCGAAGCCGACGATGGCCACGGTGCGGACGGCCCCCTTGGCCTTGGGGAGAACTTGGCGGACGACGATCCCGGCGGCCATGATGCCCAGGAAGGCGACGACGGGGATGACGGCCTTCCGCCACGGGAAGCGCTCGACGGCGGCGAGCAGCGCGGTCTTCCGCGTCGTCGGTCTGACCCAAGGCGACGGCTGGGGCGTCGTGTGGATCGTCTCCTCGACCTGACCGAGGTCGCGGCACACGTCCTCGGTCGTCTGGTACCGCTCGTCCCGGTCCTTCGCCAGGCAGCGGAGGATGATGGCGCTCAGCTGGGGCGGCGTCTGGGGATTCAGCTCCTCCGGCCGGGGCGGCGGCTCGGACTGCTGCTTGAAGGCGACGACGAAGGGCGTGTCCGCTGCGAACGGCAGCCGCCCGGTCACCATCTCGAACATGATGACCCCGAACGAGTAGATGTCCGAGCGCCGGTCGGCGTCCTTGCCTTCGACCTGCTCGGGCGACATGTATTCCGGCGTGCCGATGACGCTCCCCTCGGCGGTGACCCCCGGAACGCCGACGGCCCGGGCGATGCCGAAGTCGAGGATCTTGGCGTTGCCGTCCTTGTCGATCATGATGTTGCTGGGCTTGAGGTCGCGGTGGACGATGCCCGCGTCATGGGCCTCGCCGAGTCCGCTGCAGACCTGCTTGGCGATGGTCACGGTCGTGGAGATGTCGAGGCGGCGCGAGCGGCGGATGAAGCTTTTCAGGTCCTCGCCGGGCACGTACTCCATGGTGATGTAGTGGAGCCCTTCGTCCTCGCCGAGGTGGTACATCTTGCCGATGTTGCGGTGGGAGATCTTGTGGGCCAGCTTGATCTCGTTGACGAAGCGCTCGAGGGTCCGCTTGTCCTCGGCGATGTCGGGCCGGATGAGCTTGATGGCCACTTCTTCATGGGCCTTGATGTCGAGGGCCCTGTAGACGCGCCCCATGCCGCCGCGGCCGAGCTGCTCGATGATCTGGTAGCGCCCGCCGAAGATCGTCCCGCTCGGCAGGTCCCAGGCCGGGGATTCGTAGGTCCGGGTGGCGGAAATGGAAATCGGCGGAGTGCCGGACGAGCCTTCGCGGCTCCTCAGGACGGTGGCGCAATTGTTGCAGAAGTTCGCCGTCTCAGAATTTTCGGTGTGGCACGTGGGGCAGAGGGTGGCCATTGTCCTTTTTGTCTCCGGCTTTGCTTCCCAGGACCGCTCTCCTCGAATCCTCCACGCTTAATCCCCGCCGTCATCAGATAATACGTTTTAGACGGTTATTAGGTTGCAGTGCAAAGAACATGCCAGCGCCGGGCGTCGCGGCGCAACCTGTTGTACCCTGGAAAGACGCACGTCCCATGGCGCCGCCGTAAAGCCGGTTTACACGCTGCTTTACAGGCGCGGGAATTCGTCGTTAGGGGCGGATGGAGAGCGAGATCTTGATGACGCCGCGGTCGCCGAGCGGGCTGAACCGGCTCCGGGGGTCCCAGACCCTCTCCCAGTTCCTATTGTAGACGAGATAGATCTCGTTGCCGGGGTTGATCTGCCAGCGCAGCCGCGCGCTCCAGCCCAGCGTGTTCGAGATGTCGTCGAACTGGACATAGTTCATCAGGCCCAGGTCGGGCGAAAGGAAGATATCGGCCTTGATCTGGTAGACGTTCTCGCTGAAACGCCCCTGCGGCATGCGGCCGCGGACGAGGTTCGCGTCGAAGGCCAGGGTGGCATAGCCCTTGAACTTCATCGTCACCCCCATGGTGACGTCGTCGTAGCGACCCGCGTAGTATCCGCCGAAATTCCAGCCCGCGTCAAAGACGACCGGCCGGTGGCCGGCCGTGCTCGCGTTGAGCCGGCAGCTCGTCCAGCTGTACGGTCCGGCCGGCAGGACGACGCCGTCCGAAACGGGCCAATCGAAGGGCAGGACGTCATGATTGGCGACGACGCTGAAGCCGAACGACTCCCCGCTCTGCGTCCTGAAGCTGAGCGGCGAAGCGCTGAGCGTGCTCGTTTCGAGGCGGCCCGAAAGGTCCCAGTAATAATCGGCGCTCGTGTCGAAGAAGAACTGCCGGACGAAGCTTCCGAGGAACCCGCCTTTCGGCCGCGGCTGAAAGCCCACCATGACGAAGCCCGTCTGGATCCCCTGCCGCATCATGTACCCCAGGCCGGGGTTGAGGGCCTCGCCGTAATAGGCGTAGGTCGTCTGGATATTCCAGAGGTCGTTCGGATAGTTGGCCCGGAAGCCGAAGCCGTGGTGACGGCCCTCTTTCGTCTCGTTCCAGTTGTAGACGCCCCAGGCGGCAAGCATGACGTTCTTGTCGCCCATGAACTTCGACGAGGAATAATTGAAGTCCATGCCGAGGAGCGAGTTCCTCTCGCCCGTCGGGCTGCCGTTGGTGAAGATCCAGCCGATCTTGCTCTGGGCGAAGATGTTCTGGGTCACCCGGGCCGCCAGCAGGTTGCGGCCGGGGAGGTCGATGGAGCCGCCCGTGGCGGGGTCGGGCACGGACGCGGCCCGGGTCTGGACATCGAGCAAAGTCAGGTTGGTGCTGCCGATCTTGCCGTAGAGCTTCGTTCCGAACAGGACCGGGATCTGGGAGCCCTGGTACAGGCCGACGGTGCGGCTGAAGAACGGCGTGAAGCTGATGCTCGAGCTGAAGCTGAAATTCTCGGACCCCTCGAGGAAGAACATCCGCTTTTCCGGGAAGAACAACGGGAAGCGCGTCAGATTGATCCGCCGCTCGTCGACCTCGGTCTCGGCGAAATCCATGTTGTAGCTGACGACGCCGACGAGGTTCGGCGTGAAGCTCTTATAGAGGTCGAAGCCGCCGTCGAGCTCGCCGTCGTACCGGTTCGAGACCAGGTTGTCCTTGGCGCCGCTGGCCAGGCCGTAGGGGCGGAAGGTGATACCCAAGCCCTGTTTGACGCCCTCGATCCCCTGCAGGGGGGCCGCCTCGTTGGGGTTGTTGAAATTGCTGTCGAGGGTCGTCCCGGAAAGCCGGATCGTCTCCATCTTGCGGGCGATCGTCCGTTCGATATTGATCCCCCAGACGCTGAGCCCGGGCCGGAAGGAGATGGTCTTGAAAGGGATGCGGAACTCGGCCGACCAGCCGTCCTCGAGGCGGCAGCTTGCGGCTTCCCAGATGCCGTCCCAGTTGAGGCTCGATTCCCCGGCGTAGACGAGGCCCTCGCCGCGCGCCCCGCGGGGATTGACGAAGAAGACATAGGCGTTGCGCTTGTCCTGGAAGGGGTCGAGGAGGACGCGGATGACGTCGTCGCTCGACGTCGTGGAGCCGTGGTGTCCGTAACCGTACATGGACCCGCCGCCGCCCCCGGCGTCGTGAGCCATCGAATTGGCCGAGATGCGCGACGGCTCGCTGTCGTGGCAGTAGATGCCGATGTAGAGACTGTGCCGGTCGTACACGACCCGGGCCTCCGTCCTTTCGCTCGGGTCCTCCCCGGGCCGCGGCTCGACCATGCGGAAGCCGTCGATCACAGGCGCCGCCTGCCAGGCGGGATCGTCCAGGCGCCCGTCGATGCGGGGCCCCGCCTCGACGCGGACGGCCTTGAGGTCCTGGCCGCCGAGCGTGAAGGGCGCCGCGACGGTCGCGATCAGGCCCAAGATGGGGATGATGAGGCTCTGGGAAAGGCGGGACGTCGTCGGCATGGTCTCTCGATCAGCTCCGGGAAGGCTACTGGGGCAGCCAGGCGGCGATCCGGCGAGCGGCCTGGCCGGCCGTCGGCGGATCGAAGTTCGTTAGGACGATGACGATGAAGCCGCTTTGGGGGTCCCATTCGAGGACCGAGTTGATCCCGGGCGCCCCGCCGGCGACCCCGAGGCCGCTGTCGGCGTCCGGCAGGACGATCTTCTTGTCCTTCACGGCCAGCGCGAACTTCAGCATGTCCCCGGCCGTCGAGTAGCCGCCGCCGGCCGAGCTGCCGCGCCCCGGGAGGGTGGCGAAATTCAGGACGCGCGCGCCGCCGGCCTCCTCGCCCTCGCGCGTGTAGCCGCGGGCCAGGTTCGGGGTGCCGGCGGCCCGGGGAAAGGCGTCGGTGTCGGCCATGCCGCAGGGCTTGAAGATATTCTCCCGGACGTAGGCGTAATAGTCGACGCCGCTCAGCTTCTCGATGATGAGCCCGAGGACGATGTAGCCGCCGTTCGAATACTTGTTCGACGTCCCCGGCTCGAACTCGAGCGGCTGGTCGCCGAAGAGCGCCAGGTAGTCCCGGAGCGTCAGGATCTTCTCCTTCGGCGTCGCGTCGTAGCGCTCGCCGAAGAAGTCGCCGATGCCGGAGGTCATGTTGAGGAGCTGGCGCACGCTGACCTTCTCCGCGGCCTCGGCGTTCGGGTAGTCGGGCAGGAACTT
>JBAVUQ010000316.1:0-4105 GCA_049696855.1 Candidatus Aminicenantales bacterium | reverse complement strand
GCCAGCAGACCGCGGACGAGCTTCTCCCGCTCCTTGACGTTGTCCTTGTAGTCGTGATCTTGCGTGTGGTGGAGCTCCGAGCGGACTTCCTCCAGCTCTTTCTCCAAGATGGTCGCCAGGAGTTCCTTTTCCGGCTTGCTCAGCTCGATGGCCATGATCCCCTCCCGTTCATGGAGTGTGCGTGGGTCAAAATATAGGCCGAATCGGCCGAGTTTTCAATCCCGGCCTCCGGCGATCGAGGGTCAGGCATTGACCTCGCCGCCCCCCGATGTTATCCTGGCCATGACCATTCGACAGGGGAGAAGCCGCCTGATCGCCCCGGGAATCGGACGGGCGGCACGCATGGCCGACTAAACTCTCGATATCCATTCGCAAAGGAGGTCCCCATGTCCAAGCGTCTGCCCGCCCTTTTGGCTCTCGCCGTCCTTCTGGCCTCGTCCGCCCTTGCGGCCGCCGAGGTCCGGCTGACGGCCCTGACGCTCCAGTCCGGAAAGACATTCGAGCTCAATTTCGCCAAGACGTCCCGGGCCCCCTCCGGGGCCTCGATGCAGGCCACGATCGGCTTCGACAAGGGGCAGGCCTCGATCCAGGCCAGCTACAAGAAGATGGAGCCGGCCGTCCTCTTCGCCGGGGACATCGCCGCCTATGTCCTCTGGGCCGTCACCCCGGACGGCACCGTCGAAAACCTGGGTGAAGTGATCGCCGACAAGAAGAGCGCCTCGGGCTCGCTCCAAGCATACACCGGGAAAAAGACGTTCGCCCTGATGGTGACGGCCGAGCCTTTCGCCACCGTCGCGCGGCCAACCGAGCTGGTCATGTTCGCCTCCGGCCAGGTGCAGGGATCGGGCATCGCCAACACGCCCTTCACGTTCAAGGATTTCACCACGAGCTACAAGCCGGCCCTCGATTCGATCTCCGGCATCCAGTACAACGATCCGACCCCGGCGGCCGTCAAGCAGGCCACGAAAGCCATCGAGATCGCCGGGCGGCTCAACGCCGCCGCGGTGAATCCCAAAGCCATGGACGGGGCCCAAATCGCCTTTGGCAAGGCCATGGCATCCACGGGCGATAAAAAGCTCATGGCCGACCAGGCCCGCGTCGCCGTCCAGTTGGCCTCGCAGGCGATCAAGGATACGGTCAAGGCCAATGAAGCCAAGGCCGCGGCCGAGGTCGAGGCCCGGCGCCTGGCCGAAAAGGCCGCCCTCGAGGAGAGGGCGGTGACGGCCGAAGGCGAGTCGGCCCGCATCGCCCGCGAGCTCCGCGAAGTCCAGACCCAGCGTGAAGCCCTGGCCAGCGAATCGGCCAACCTGGCCAAGCAGACGGAGACCCTGACCGCCGAGCGCGATGCCATCAAGGCCGAGCGGGACAGGGTGGCCGCCGACCGTGAGGCGATCAAAAAAGAGCGCGACGAGCTGGCCGGCATGCTGAAAGGCGCGCTGTCCTCCGTCGCCGAGACGACCGAGACCGCGCGCGGCGTCATCGTCAGCCTCTCCGGGATCCTCTTCGACGTCGGCAAGGCCACCCTCAAGCCGGCCTCCCAGCTCTCCGTGGCCAAGCTGGCCGGGATCCTCATGGTTTTCCCCAATATGAACCTGAGCATCGAGGGCTACACCGACTCCACCGGCTCCTCCGACCTCAACATGAGGCTGTCCATGGACCGGGCCCGGGCGGTTTACGAATTCATGATGACCCAGGGGATCTCGAACGCGCGCATGAAATACCAGGGCTTCGGCCCGGAGAACCCGGTCGCGCCCAACGACACCGAGGCCAACCGGGCCCGGAACCGGCGGGTCGAGGTCGTCCTGACCCAGGCCGTCCGGTGACCCTGACAGCCCGTCTATAAGATATTTACTATTAGATAGTTAGCAGAATCCCGGGATATTCGCCTTCGCCGGGAACCTTCCCGCCGCTGATTCCGTCTATTTCTTTGTGAGTCGAAGTCTGAGGTGAATCATGAAAAAATGGATCTTCCGCGGATTTTCGGTCGCCCTGCTCCTGACTTTCTTCTATTTCCTCTTCGCCTGCGGCCAGAAGAAAGTCGAAATCAAGCTCGTGGCCGCCTCCCGGGGCGACATCCAGGAAAAGGCCCTGGCCGTGGGGACCATCGAGCCGGAAAAGGAGATCAAGGTCAAGTCGACCATCCCCGGCATCGTGGCCGAGGTCCTGTTCAAGGTCGGCGACCCGGTCAAGGAAGGGGCGCCCCTGTTCAAGATCTCGCCCAACCCGACCCCCCTCGAGTACGTCGAGTCCCGGCGGGCCATGGAGCTGGCCGAGGTGACCATGCTCAAGCTCAAGAGCGACTGGGCCCGCCAGCTCGAGCTCTTTAAAGGGAATCTCATCTCGCGCTCCGAAATGGACACCACCGAGAACCTGTACAAAGAAGCCGAGATGAGATACCACACCTCCTCGGAACGATTCGAGCTCCTCGAAAAAGGGCGGATCCGGATGTCGAACCGGGACATCGACTCACTGCTGAGATCGCCGATCTCGGGCATCATCCTGTCCCAGAACGTCTTCCAGGGCGACCCCATCGTCCCCCTGACGAACTTCCAGCCGGGGACGGAGCTCTGCTCCCTGGCCGACATGGCCAGCCTTCTCTTCAAAGGCACCGTCGACGAGATCGATGTCGGCAAGATCGTCGAGGGCATGGACGCCGAGATCCAGATCGGCGCCCTGCCCGATAAGAAGATCCCCGGCCGGGTCGACCGGATATTCCCCAAGGCGAAAAAGGAGGGCAACGCCACCCTCTTCGATATCTGGATCGTCATCAAGGACGCGGCCGGCGCGACCCTGAGGGCCGGTTTCTCGGCCACGGCCAGCATCCAGATCCAGGCCCGGAAGCAGGTCGTCCTCCTCCCCGAGCGGCTCGTCCTCTTCGAGGACGGCAAGAAGCTCGTCGAGATCCCCGAGGGCGAGAAGACGAAGAAGGTCGAGGTCCGGACCGGGCTGTCCGACGGACTCAATATCGAGATCCTGGATGGTCTCAAGGAAGGAGACAAGGTCGTGGAACGGCCGCCCCGGGAGATCAAATGATCGGGATCTTCTTCCGCAACCTTTTCCGGGACCTCGTCCGCCAGCCGCTGCGGACCGCCCTGACCCTGTCCGGGGTCGTCTGGGGCACGTTCTCGGTCGTGTTGCTTCTCGCCTTCGGCGATTCCCTGTCCAAGGCGCAGATCAAGCGCTTCCACGGCATGGGCCAGGGCATCGTCCTCGTCTTTCCCTCGAGGACGACGCTGCCCTGGCAGGGCTTGCTCAAGGGCAAGGCCGTGCGGATCACCCACGAGATGGCCGAGGATATCCCGGAAAAAGTCCCGGGCATCGAGCTCCTGAGCCCCGAGTTCGTCGGCAGCCGCCTCATCCGCTACGGGCGCAACGAATTCCGCGACACCGTCCGCGGCGTCAATCCCCAGTTCGAGCTCATGCGCAACACCATCGCCGAAAAAGGCCGCTTCCTCGATCCCGAGGACATGGCCGCCCGCAAGCGCGTCTGCTTCATCGGCGACGTCCTGGCGACCGATCTCTTCGGAACCGAGGAGCCCGTGGGCCGGTCCGTCTTCATCGACGGCGTCCCGTTCACCGTCGTCGGCGTCATGCGGACCAAGCTCCAGAACTCCAATTACAACGGCCAGCGCGACGAGCGCTGCGCCTTCATGCCTTGGACGACGTACGCCTCGCTCTACGGCACAAAGTACGTCTCGAACATCATCTTCAGGCCGCGCGAGCTCGGCCGGAGCAAGGCGGTCATGGAGGACGTCAAGGTCCACCTGTCGAAGATCATCGGCTTTTCCCCGGCCGACCCCGACGCCCTCGGCGTCTGGGATACGCTCGATTGGGAAAAGCAATTTACGACCTTCTTCCTGGCCTTCACCGTCTTCCTGGGCGTCATCGGCTCGTTCACGCTCCTCGTCGGCGGCGTCGGCGTCGCTTCGATCATGAGGGTCGTCGTGGACGAGCGGACCCGCGAGATCGGCGTCAAGCTGGCCGTCGGGGCCCGCCGCCGGACGATCCTCTGGCAGTTCTTCAGCGAATCGTTCGTCATCATGCTCCTCGGCGGGATGATCGGATTCGGGCTCTCGGCGGCCGTTCTCCAGGCGACCAAGGCCTT
>JBAVUQ010000315.1:0-4035 GCA_049696855.1 Candidatus Aminicenantales bacterium | reverse complement strand
CGGCTCGTCGTCGCGCGGGCCGGGGCCGGGGCCGGGACCGCCGCCTTGGCGGCAGTCCTGAAGCTCGAACGGATTTCCTGAGGGAGGGAACGAAATGCTCTTGGCATTCGACGTCGGGAACACGACGATCGCCATCGGGCTTTTCCGCGGCCGCAAGCTCGTCAAGAGCTGGAAGATCAAGACCGACAGCGGCAAGACGAGCGACGAATACGGCGCCACCCTCCTCAACCTGATGCAGGTCTCCGGCCTCGCGGCCAGCAAGATCACGGGGGCCATCATCTCGAGCGTCGTTCCGCCCCTGACGCCCGTCATCGAGGAGGTCTGCCGGACCTATTTCTCGACCACGGCCAGCGTCGTCGGCCCGGGCCTCAAGACGGGCATGCCCATCCTTTACGAGACCCCGCTCGAGGTCGGGGCCGACCGCATCACCGCGGCGGTCGCCGCCTTCGAGAAATACGGCGGTCCCGTCATCGTCCTCGATTTCGGCACGGCGACGACATTCGACGCCGTCTCGGCCAAGGGCGAGTACCTGGGTGGGGCCATCGCCCCCGGCATCCAGATCTCGGCCGAGGCCCTCTATCTCAAGACGGCCAAGCTGCCGCGCATCGAGATCCGCAAGCCGAAGCGGGCCATCGGCCGCACGACCGTGTCCAGCATGCAGTCCGGGCTCTATTTCGGCTACATCGGCCTGGTCACGAAGACGATCGAGGAGATCCGCAAGGAGCTCGGCCCGAAGGCCCGCGTCGTCGCCACGGGCGGCTACGGCGGGCAGGTCGCCTCGGAGCTCCCGGAGATCGACGCCTATGAGCCCGATCTCGTCCTCGAGGGGCTGAGGATCATCCACGACAGGAACCGCGACGCCAGGGATTGATCCCGGCGCCGGGGACGACCATGCACGACGACAGCGCCCAGAGCGGCTACTACCAGGAGATCGCCCGCGCCTTTCTCGAGCGCCGCGGCGGCGCCCTGGTCCTCTCGCCGAAAGACCAGTCGGCGATCGCCGTCTGGGAAGAGAAGAGGATCCCCCTGAGCGTCGTTCTCGAGGGCGTCGGCCGGACGTTCGACCGGCTGAAGGCGCGGGGACGGGCGACGCGCCCGGTCTCCCTGGCTTTCTGCGACCGCGAGGTCGAAGCCGCCTTCGCCCAGCATCGTGACCGCGCCGCCGGCCGGAAAAAGGCCCCCGACGTCGCGGCCCGGTCCGACAAGAAGGACAAGGCACGCCGGGAGATCGCCAAGGCCCTCGAAGCGCCGGCCGCCGCTGACCCGGAGATGACCCGCCTGCTCCGATCGGCCCTCGAGGTCCTGTCCGCGCCCCGGCCCGACGCCGCCGCGCTCGAGCCGATCGAAGCGGAGATCGAAGAGGCCCTCTGGACCGGGGCGACGGCCGCGGAAAAAGCCGCTGCCGCGGCCGAAACCGCGAAGATGGCGAGAGGCCAAGGATCCGCCGGCCTCGAGGAGACCGTCCGCCGCCGCGTTATTATGGCGGCCAGGCTCCGGCGCCGCGTCCCCCACGTCTCTTTGCATTATTATTGAAAGCCGACACCATGCCCGCTGCCCGAGTGCTCGCCCTCCTCAAGAAACACAAGGAAGGTCTCGACCTCGACAAGATCCTGTCCGAGCTCGGCCTCAAGCGCCGCGACCGGGCCAAGCTCCTGGAGGAGATGCGCCGGCTCGAGGCGAAGGGCGACGTCCGCTCGTTCCGCGGCCGCTTCCGCCTCGCCGAAAAGACCGGCGTGGTGCGCGGGCGGTTCGTCACGGCCCGCCCCGGATTCGGCTTTGTCACGCCCGAGGGCGGGGGCGCGGACATCTTCGTCCCGGCCCGCCACGCCCACGGGGCCATTCCCGGGGACGAGGTGATGGTCGTCGTCCGCGAAGAGGGCAAGTTCGGCAAGCCCGAGGGACGCATCGAGCGCATCCTCCACAAGGAACGGAAGGGGCTCCTCGGCGTCTATATCGAGCGGAGCGGCGCGCCCTACCTCCAACCCTTCGACTCGCCCTCCGTCGACGATCTCCCGCTCAAGTCGCGGTCCAAGCTCAGGCCCGCGCCGGGCATGATCGTCGAAGCCGACCGGGCGACGCTCGCCGTGACCCGCGTCTTCGGCATGCCGGACGATCCGGGGGTCGACGCCAAGGTCGTCATCGAGCGCTACGGCCTCAGGTCCGAATTCCCCGAGGACGTCCGTCTCGAAGCCGAAGCGATCCCCGACCTCGACGTCACCGCGGTCCTCGAAGACCGCCGGGATTTTCGCGACTGGCCGACGGTGACGATCGACGGCGAAAAGGCCCAGGACTTCGACGACGCCGTGAGCATCCGGCGGCTCGACGACGGCGGCTGGCTTCTCGGCGTCCACATCGCCGATGTCTCTTATTACGTCAAGCCCGGAAGCCCCCTCGACCGCGAGGCCTTCGAGCGGGGGACGAGCGTCTATTTCCCCGACCTGACCCTGCCGATGCTCCCCGAGCGCCTCTCGAACGGGCTCTGCAGCCTGCGCCCCCGCGAGCCCCGGCTCACGGTCTCCGCGCTTCTCGATATCGACAGGGACGGCCGCGTCCGCAAGTCCGAATTCACCCCTTCGATCATCCGCACGGCCCACCGCATGACGTACAATTCGGTCTTCAAGATCTTCGAAGGGGACGCCGATGAGAGAGCCCGCCATGCCGACGTCGTTCCCGGGCTCCTCGTGATGCGGGAGCTGGCCGCGGTCCTGCGGGCGCGCCGCCTGGCCGACGGGAGCCTCGACTTCGACCTGGTCGAGCCGGAGCTCATCTCCGAGAACGGCAAGCTCCTGGCGGTCGCCGCGGCCGAGAGGAACGAGGCCCACCGCCTGATCGAGGAGTTCATGGTCGCCGCCAACGTCGCCGTCGCGTCGGCCTTCACCGCGAAGGCCCTGCCGGCTATCTACCGCGTCCATCCCGCCCCCGACGTCGGGGACCTCGGGAAGCTCCGCGACATCCTGGTGAATTTCGGGCTGACCCTGCCCGACCCGGCCAAGGTCCGGTCGAAGGACCTCCAGCGCGTCCTCGAACGGGCGAAGGGTCTTCCGGGGGAGAAGTTCATCGGCCGCCAGGTTCTGCGGGCGATGAAGCTGGCCGTGTACTCGTCCAAGAACGTCGGCCACTACGGCCTGGCCAAGACCGACTACACCCACTTCACCTCGCCCATCCGCCGCTATCCCGACCTCGTGGTCCACCGCCTGCTCAAGGCCCTCCTGCGGCGCGCGGCCCCCGACCCGGTCGATCTCGAGCCTACGGCGGCCGCGGCCTCCGAGCGGGAGCGCAACGCCGCCGACGCGGAACAGTCCCTCGTCGAGTGGCGCATCCTGCGCTTCCTCAAGGACCGTCTCGGAGACGAGTTCAGCGGCATCGTCGTCGATGTCGTCAAGGCCGGCATCCTGGTCGAGCTCGACGACTATTTCGTGGCCGGACTTTTGCCGTTCGCCTCGCTCGGCGGCGACTACGAGCCCAGGCCCGCGGCCCGGCGGCTGCGGCCGAAACGGCGCCGGAAGACGTTCGAGCTGGGGGACTCCGTCCGGGTCGTCCTCGTGTCCTGCGATCTGGCCCTGCGCCGGATGAGCTTCATTCCGGCGGCGGACCCGGAGGAGCGCCGGCCATGAGAGCGCCCGCGTTCGACGCCGTCCTCGATTTCCCGCTGGGTGCGGCCGGCCTGGAGCTCCGGGCCGAGATCGGATTCCTCGGCGGCGGCGTCGCCGCCCGGCTCCTGGACTACGCCGCCCCGGGGCGGAAAAAGGCCCCGTTCGTCCGCGTCCTCACGGACCGTCCGGTCGACGTCAAATGGGCCGATCCCTTCGAGGTCCGTACGGCGCGGGGCGACCTCCTCGGCCGCGGCAAGTGCCTCTTCCCCGGCGCTCCGTCACCGCAGGAGGTCAGGCCGGCCAGGCGCAAGGCCCTGCTGGCCCGGCTCGACCTCGGCGAAAAGGACATGATCCTGGCCCTGGCCGAGTTCGGCGGGCTCAAGGGCCTGACGGGCGAGGACCTGGACAGCTTCTGCCGGCTGTCCCGCTCCCGGGTCGAGAC
>JBAVUQ010000314.1:0-26022 GCA_049696855.1 Candidatus Aminicenantales bacterium | reverse complement strand
GTCTGCGAGCGGGACGACAAGGTCGACCAGCTCAACGACCAGGTCTTCCGGGAGCTGCTGACGTACATGATGCAGGACCCGGGGACGATCTCGCGGGCCGTCGACCTCATCCTCGTCGGCCGCCACCTCGAGCGGATCGCCGATCACGCCACGAACATCGGCGAGGACGTCATCTACATGGTCAAGGGCAAGACGATCAAGCACCACATCGAGGAGACCGGCCGGGCCACCGGCCTCAAGGGCTGCGCCGGCGGCCAATAGTCGCCGTCAGCTGAGCTTGCGGATCCTGACCTCGATATCCTTTTCTCCCTGGAGGAGCTTCACCAGCTTGGCCGGGTCCGTATTCCCGTAATGATAGGGATAGAGGATCTTCGGCCGGAAGGCCCGGGCCGCGTCGGCCACCTGCTCCGGGGTCATCGTGTAGGGCAGGTTCATCGGCAGGAAGGCGACGTCGATCGACCGCAGGGCTTTCATCTCGGGCGTGTTTTCCGTGTCGCCGGCGATATAGACCTGTTTGTCGCCGAACGTGATCACATAGCCGTTGCCGCTGCCCTTGGGGTGGAACGGGGCGCCGTCCGGCCGCTTGTGGACGATGTTGTAGGCCGGGACGGCCTTGATGGCCAGGCCGAGAACGGTCCGCGTGTCGCCGTTGGCCATGATCAAGGCGCCGGACGGAAGCTTCGGGGCGCAGGACTTGGAGCCGACGACGATCGTATCCTTCTTCAGGATCGCCTTGAGCGCCTTGGGATCCAGATGGTCGGAATGGTCGTGGGTCACGAGGACGAGATCGGCCTTGGGGAGCGCGCTGTAATCGGCCACTTCGCCATAGGGGTCGACGTGGATCGTCTTCCCCTCGAAGACCATGATCAGCGAGGCGTGGCCGAGAAAGGTGATCTCGAGATCGCCCTTGGACGTCGGGATGACGTCCTTCTCGAACTTGGGCTGGGCAACGGACAGGCCGGCCAACCCCAGGGCCAAAAAACAAACGGTCAGGGTGAATCGGATCATGTGGCGTCCCTCCCTTGCTTTTTTCTCATTATAATCCGCCCGGCCGACTCGCGCAAATGCGTCCGCGGATCGTGGGACAGATGCGCGCCGTCGGTCAACGGGAGAGAAGCGCGTGAAGGGCGAAGACAGAAGAGGATTGTTAAGATATGATTAAAACCGGTGCCAAATGGCAGCGTTTTGTTTATAATACCGCATCATGAGAGGCTCACGGTGAGGCCATGGCCCCGGTGATCGCCGCGCTCGACGACGAGGCCGACATCCTCGAGCTTCTGAAGGTCAACCTCGAGAAGGCCGGCTACCGCTTCGAGGGCTTCCAGGAAGCGGAAGACCTCTACCGCTTCCTGGCCCGGGAGAAGCCGGCTCTCATCCTCCTCGACCTGATGCTGCCCGGAACGGACGGCCTCGAAGTCTGCCGCCATATCCGGAGATCGCAGGACCTGGCCGCCATCCCGGTCATCATGCTGACGGCCCGGGGCGACGAATCCGATAAGGTCGTCGGGCTCGAGCTCGGCGCCGACGACTATGTGACCAAGCCTTTTTCGGTCAAGGAGCTCGTCGCCCGGGTTCACGCCGTTCTGCGGCGGCCGGCGGCGGGGGAGTCCGGGCCGAGGATCTCCGTGGGGACGCTCGTCATCGACCTCGACAAGCACGAGGTCACGGTGGCCGGCGCGAGAATCGATCTGACAGCGACCGAGTTCAATATCCTGAAGCTCCTCGTTTCCCGGAAAGGGCGGGTTTTCACCCGAGACCAGATCCTCGACCGCCTCTGGGGCAGCGAGAAGGCGGTCATCGACCGGACGGTCGACGTGCACATCCGCAACCTGAGGGAGAAGCTGGGTCCGGCGGCCTCGCTCATCAAGAACATCCGCGGCGCGGGGTACAAGCTCGAAGAATGAAAAAGACGCTGTTCTTACGGTTCTTTTCGGGATATGCGGCCGTCGTCGTCCTGCTGGCTTCGGCGGTGATGATCTTCGCGCCGCCGCTCATGCGGACGGATTACATCGAAGAGCGGGCCGCCGGCCTGGAGCACATGGCCCGGCTTCTCGAAAGCCAAGTGCTCCCGCACGTCACCGGAGCGGCCGGCGGAGACCTCGAGGGATTCGTGACATCCGTCGGTCGTGACACCGGGACCAGGATCACCGTCATCGGCGCCGACGGGAGAGTTCTGGCCGATTCGGAGAAAGAACCCCGCGACATGGAGAACCATTTCTTCCGCCCGGAGATCCAGGCCTCCCTCCGGGGCGAGACGCTGATGTCCATCCGCCCCAGCTCGACGCTCAAGGCTGACATGATGTACATGAGCGTCCCCCTCCGCGAAGGGGGACGCATCGTCGGGGCCCTCCGGCTGAGTGTCTTCATGAGGGAGATCGAAGCCCTGCTCGGCGCCCTTCGCGCCAGGCTTTTCCGGATCGTCGGCGTCGTCACTCTCGTCGCGCTCATCCTGGCCTTCTTCCTGGCGCGATCGGTGACCGGGCCCCTCCGCGAGGTCATCGACGCCTCGAAGCGAGTGGCCGGCGGAGATTTCGACGTGGCCGTCTCGACGCGCCGGAGCGGCGAGTTCCGGGATCTCGCCCGCGGGTTCAACGCCATGACCGGCCGCCTCCAGAACATGTTCGGGGAGATCCGCGTCCAGAACGAAGAGATCCGCAGCATCCTGGCCTCCATCCGGGAAGGTCTGTGCGTCCTCGACGGGGACGCCCGGATCGTCCTGTGCAATACGAGCTTCCGTCGCATCGCCGGCAGCGAGGCGCCCGAGGGACGGCATTTTTGGGAGGTCCTGCGGAGCTCGACCGCCGTGGAGATCGTGCGGAACGCCCGCGGCGCCGGGGCGGAATCCTCCGGAGAGGTCGTCATCGGCGACCGCGTCTATTCCTGCAGCGTGTTCCGGCTCGCGGCCGCGGACCGCTTGGTCGTGACCCTCTACGATATCACGGAATTCCGGGCCCTGGAGAAGACGAAGCGGGACTTCGTGGCCAACGTCTCCCACGAGCTCAAGACCCCGCTCACGGCGATCAAGGGATTCGTCGAGACGATGGAGCCGCGGGCCGACGCGGAGAGCCGGACCTACCTCGAGATCATCCGCAGGAACGCCGACCGGCTGATCGCCATCGTCGAGGATCTCCTCGTCCTGTCCCAGCTCGAGGCCCCCGACGCGAAGACTGCCAGAGAGCGCGTCGATGTCAGTGCCATCGCCGAGAACATCCTCAAGATGTTCGGGCGGCGGGCCGGCGAGAAGGGCCTCTCCCTGGCCTTGGAAGCGCCGCCCGGTCTGCCCGCGATCCAGGCCGATCCGGTCCAGCTCGAGGGGCTCCTCATCAACCTCGTCGACAACGCCGTGAAATTCACGGACAAAGGATCGGTGATCATCCGCCTGGGAACCCGGGAAGAGCGCTTCCTCCTCGAAGTCGAGGACACGGGCATCGGGATCGACGCCGACCACCTGCCCCACATTTTCGAGCGGTTCTATATCGCGGATAAATCGCGGTCGAAGAGGCTGGGGGGAACAGGACTCGGACTATCCATTGTCAAGCACATCGCCCAGGCGCACGGGGGCGGCGTCTCCGTCCGGAGCAGGCTGGGCGAAGGGACGACGGTCACGGTGAGCCTGCCGCTCGCGTGAGCGGCAGAGCCCATCCGCCGCAGGCCGCCCGCCGGCGATCCTTAGTGGATTTATCGCGAAAGACGCCACGGGCAGGGGGACAGGGCCAACTCCTCGGCCGGGACTCCGTCCGGGTGGTCGGCGACGCAGGTCTCCGGGTCGCAGCACGTCTGGCAGACGCGCTTGAAGGCGCGGAAGCCGTGGAGCTTGATCCGGGGGCTCAGAAAGCCGATTTTGACCGGTTCCTCTCGAAGCAGGTCCGTGCTCAGGTATTTCTTGTTGTCGTCGGAGAGGACCGTCACGACCACGGCGTCGCGGCCGAGCTCGTTCTGGACCTCCAACGCGCCCAGGAAATTCGCCCCGGACGAGATGCCCACGGCCACGCCGATCTCGGCGGCGAGCTTCTGGGCCATGAGGATGGCATCGCCGTCGTCGACGGCCACGACCCGGTCGAGCTTCGACAGGTCGACGATGGGCGGGATGAACTCGTCGCTGATGCCCTGGATGCGATGCTTGCCGACCTTGTGGCCGGTGGACATCGTCGGCGAGTTGGACGGCTCGAGGGGGTAGAGCTTGACCGAGGGGTTCTTCTGCCTCAGAAAACGGCCGGTGCCCATGATCGTCCCGCCCGTGCCCACGCCGGCGATGAACGCGTCGGGCCGCAAGCCCTGCCAGCGGAGCTGCCACCAGATCTCGGGTCCGGTCGTCCGGTAGTGGGCCTCGACATTATCCTCGTTGGAGAACTGCCGCGGCAGGAACGAGCCTTCCAGGGAGGCGGCATGCTCCTCGGCGAGGCGGATGCTGCCCAGGAACCCGCCTTCCTCCTTCGAGACCAGCCGCACGCGGGCCCCGAGACTGCGGATCAGGTCCTTGCGCTCCTGGCTCATCCAATCGGGCATGAAGATCGTCACGGGATGCCCGAGGGCCCGGCCGAAGGCGGAGAAGGAGATGCCTGTGTTGCCGCTCGTCGCCTCGATGATCGTGGCGCCGGGCTTCAGGGTGCCGCGCTCATAGCCGCGCCGGATGACGTGATAGGCCATCCGGTCCTTGATGCTGCCGGTCATATTGAGGTTCTCGGCCTTGGCATAGAGGACGCGCGGCCGGCCGTCGAAGCTGAAATCGATGGCCAGGAGGGGCGTGTTGCCGGTCCAGTGTCCAAGGCCGTTCAAACGCGCTTTGAGGATGCTTTCGCTCGTCATGATCGATCCATTATAGTCGAACCGAGGCCGCCGGGCAACGGCGGACCGGGGGGTCCGGGTGCCGGATTGCGCGCCGGCCCGAAATGGCTAGAATAGGCTCGACAGGAGCGTCATGATCTATTACCTGAGCCTCGGCGGCAACCTGGGGCGGCGCCCGGCGAACCTGGCCCGGGCCCGCCGGCTTCTCGAGCGGCATGGCGTCGAGGTGCTCGCGGCCTCCTCCATCTACGAGACCGAGCCCGTGGATTATCCGGACCAGCCCTGGTTCCTGAACCAGGTCCTCGAGGTCCGGTCGGAGCTCGATCCGCCGGCGCTCCTCCGCCTGGCGAAATCCGTCGAGGCCGATCTGAAGCGGCGGCCCACGGTCCTCAAAGGGCCGCGGACGATCGACATCGACATCCTGTTCGCCGGAAGACTCGTCCTCGAGATGCCCGGACTCGTCATCCCGCACCCCCGTCTCGAGCGGAGGAATTTTGTTCTCGTTCCCCTGAAGGAGATCGCCCCCCGGCTCCGCCATCCTGTTTCGGGCCGGACTGTCGCCGAGCTGGCCGGGGAGTCCATTGATCCGGGCCAGGTGAAAAAGCTGGGCGGGCCTCGACGCCGGCGGGCTGGAGCCTGACGGCCGGGAAGAATTTACCCCTGTGGCGTGTCTAACTCATCTCGGAGGGATTTATGAGCAAAACCTTATTCGCCGGCCTCCTCTCACTGTCACTCTCGCTCGCCGCGGCCGCCGCCTCGGCCGCCGAGATCCACGGCAAAGTCGTCGGAGCGTTGGATAATCCCATCACCGCCGCGGTCGTCCTGCACCGGGCGAGCGGCGCCAGGGCGGAAACGGACGCCGAGGGGCGTTTCGTCCTCGCCGTTCCCGGCGCCGGGCGCTTCGTCCTCGAGGTCATCCATCCCGACTATTATGAGCGCGAATTCGAGATCGGGCCCAAGGAGGCGGCGAAGCCGGTCGTATTCGTCCTCGTCCCGCTCATCCGACAGAACGAGGAGGTCGTGGTTACGGCCATGCGCTACCCCGAGCCCTCGATCCAGGTCCCCGCGGCCAGCACGGTCATCTCGGGCGAGACCCTGTCCGAAGAGATGGTTCCGAACATCAACGAGGGCCTCCAGGACGTCCCCGGCGTCGGCGCTCTCGGATCGGCGGGGTTCTCGCTCGTCCCGTCCGTGCGGGGTCTGGCCCGCCGCAGGGTCCTCTACCTCATCGACGGCGCCCGCCTCGAAAGCGACCGCCGGACCGGCCCCAACGCCTCGTTCGTGAGTCCCGACGATGTCGAGCGGATCGAGGTCCTGCGGAGCGCCTCGTCGGTCTTCTACGGATCGGACGCGATCGGCGGTGTCATCCACATCCTGACCCGCGAACCCCGTTTCGAGCCCGGCGTCCACGGCCGGCTGCTCGCGGGCTACGGGACGGTCAATGGGGAGAACCGGATCGGCCTGGGCCTCGACGGCTCGACCGGGACGTGGGCCTTCTCGCTGTCCTTCCACCGGGACAACGCGGGTCTCTATCGCGCGCCGGGAGGGACGAAAATCCTGCAATCCCAGTTCACCCAGGGGAGTCTCCTGGCCAAGGCGGCCCATCGGACGGACAAGCGCGAGATCGACATCGGCATCCTGGCCGCCCGGGGTACCGACATCGGCAAGCCGAGCGTTACCGCCTCGACCAAGCCGACCTGGTATCCGCGCGAGGATCAGAACCTCGTTCAGATCCACTGGAAGGAGAAGAACGTCGGCCGGGACGGGGAGATCCTCTTCCACGCCTTCGTCAATCCCAACTTCCTCGAGACGCTGACCGATACCTACGATGGATTCCTGACCAAGGAGTCCTACGCCAAGACCGACAGCACCGAATTCGGGGCCCAGGCGTCCTATTCGAAGAAGCTCGCGCCGGAGCTCCGTCTGGAGGGCGGCCTCGATTATTTCGGCCGGGCCGGGGCCCACGCCTACAATAAGTACACCAGCTACGATGAGTCCGGTGCGGTGACGGGCGTGCAAGAGGAGTACCCTTACCTCAGCGCCAGCCGGGGCGATTTCGGGGCCTTTCTCTCCGCGGATTTTTCCGGGATCAAAGGTCTCGATATCCTCGGCGGCGTTCGCTACGACCTGCTCCGGATGGAGGCCCAGTCTCCCAGCGCGGAGATCCCCCCGGGTGTTCTTCCACCGCCGACCCTGACCACGGACAGCCAGCCGACGGGCTTCGTGGCCGTATCCTACAAGCTGGCCAGGGAGCTCACCGCTTTCGTCAACGTCTCCCGGGCCTACCGCCTGGCCAGCATCAACGAACGGTTCTACACGGGCATCAGCGGCCGCGGCTTCATCATCGGGCAGCCCGGCCTGAAGCCGGAGAGCAGCTTCAACCTCGACGGCGGGCTCAAGCTCCCCGGCAAACGCTACTTCCTTGGCCTCTACGCGTTCCGCTACCTCATCGATGACATGATCGAGCGCTTCCGGCTCGACCCCAGCACATACACTTACGGGAATATCGAGCGGGGCCTCCTCCGGGGTCTTGAGTTCGAGGCCGAGGCGTTCGTTCTCGCCGGCTGGAAGGTTTTCGGCAATTTCGCCGTGATCCGGGGCCGAAGCCTGGCCACCGGCGATCCCTTGAACGACGTTCCTCCGTTCCGTATCTACGCCGGAACGAGATATTGGAAGGACCGCTTCTCGGCCGAGCTCAACGCGACCTTCAGCGCGGCCAAGAGCGACCCCGGGCCGGCGGAGATCGCCGTCGCCTCATCGAAGCTTGTCAATCTCAGGGTCGGCTATGTCTGGCGGGGACTCGATTTCTTCGTCACGCTGGCCAACCTGTTCAACGCCACCTACATCGCCAGGGCTGACCCCGACGCCATGGTCGAGCCCGGCCGGAACCTCCGGGCCGGGTTCTCTTATGCTTTTTAGGCCCGGTCCGGCCGGTCGGGATCGTCTCAAAACGCGTCGATGAAGTGTTCGAGGCGGTAGTCGTCCGGCCCGCGAAAGAGGATGGCGATGACGTCGAAGCGGCAGGCGACGCCAGGGGAGGGGTGCTCGAGGAGATAGCCCTGGGCGATCTTCCGGATCTGCCGCTGCTTGCCGGGAGTCACGGATTCCTCGGGCCGTCCGTGGGATTCGTCGGCCCGGGCCTTGACCTCGACGAAGACGAGCGTCTCTCCGTCCCGGGCTATGATGTCGATCTCGCCGCGGAACATGCGGAAGCCGCGGGCGATGATCTCGTAGTTCTTTCCCAGAAGATGACGGCAGGCGATTTCTTCGCCCGAGCGCCCCAGCGCCTGGGTCGCTTTTTCGGGGACTGTCACGGACGATCCTCCGGCCTTCGCGTCGTCAGGCCTTGGGCGGCCCGACTTTCTTCCAGCGGACCCCGTCCTTGGTGTCCTCGAGCATAATGCCGGCCTCGAGGAGCTCTTGGCGGATCTCGTCGGCCCGGGCGAAATCCTTTGCAGCCCTCGCTTCTTGGCGGTCCGCGATCTTCGCCAGGACCTGGGCTTCGAGGCGCTTCTCCGGATCTGAGGACTCGGCGCGTATGACGCCAGGCGTTCCCCGAACTTGACTGATTCCTTCGATCTTCCCTGAGGCCGTGATCGCGGGGGAGGGGTCGATCGCCAGGACCGTGTCGATTTCCGCGAAGAAGGAGGCCAGTTTCTCAGCCCCCTCTTTCGAGACCTCGCCCTGAGCGAGAAGGGGATTGATGTCCTTGATCAGGGTGAAGACCGCGGCCAGAGCCTCGGCGATGTTGAGGTCGTCGTCGAGGCTGGCGACGAACCCGGACCGCGCGGCCTCGATGAACGGATCGATCGGAGCTCCTTCCCCCGCACTCCCGGAAACGTCCTTGAGCTCGCCCAGGAAATTCCCGATCCTCTGCCGTGTCGTCCGGGCCTGGTCCAAGCCCTCGAACGTGAAATTGAGCATCTTCCGGTAATGGGCGGAGATGAGGAGGTAGCGGATGTCGAGGGGGTCATAGCCCTTGGCCAGAATATCGCCCAGCCGGTAAAAATTGCCCTTGGACTTGGACATCTTCTCGCCGTCGACGACGAGGTGGTGGCAGTGGAGCCAGTAGTTGGCCAGCCGGACCCCGTTGGCCGCTTCCGATTGGGCGATCTCGTTCTCGTGGTGGGGGAAGATGTTGTCGACGCCGCCGCAATGGATGTCGAACGTCTTTCCGAGATACTTGGCGCTCATCGCCGAGCATTCGATGTGCCAACCCGGCCGGCCCGGGCCGATCTCGGTCTCCCAGAAGGGTTCGCCCTCCTTGGGCGCCTTCCAGAGAGCGAAGTCGTGGACGCTCTCCTTATCGTACTCGTCGGCGTCGCCGCTGGCCCCCGGCCGGCGGTCCTCGAGGTTGATCCTCGACAGGCGCCCGTAGGCGGGGAATCTGTCGATCGCGAAGTAGATCGATCCGTCCTTCCTGTAAGCAAAGCCTTTCTCGAGGAGCTTCTTGACGAGCGCGACCATCTCCGGGATATGCTGCGTCGCCCGGGGGTAATGGTCGGCCGGCAGGATATTGAGAGTGTCGCGATCTCGTCCGAAGGCTTCGATGAACGGCCGGGTGTACTCGTCGAGGCCCACCCCTTTGGCCCGGGCCCCATTGATCGTCTTGTCGTCGACGTCGGTGATGTTCATGACGTGGACGACCTTGAAGCCGCGGAAGACGAAGAAGCGCTTGAGCAGGTCCTCGAAGATGTAAGCCCGCCAGTTCCCGATATGGGGAAAATCATAGACCGTCGGGCCGCACGTATAAACCTTGACCAGACCGGGCTCGATCGGGACGAAGTCCTGGACCTGCCCTCCCAGCGTGTTGTGGAACCGGATCATCCCGCCCATCTTAGCCGTTCCGCCCCTTATCCGTCAACCTGGAGCTCTGGCCGTCGAGCGGGAGGCGTCGTTAGCCGCCGGAGATGGGACCGATGGGTATCATCGGAGTGAGCATAAAGCGGTGATTTAGCCTTCACGGGACGGAGACGCGGAGTCTTTGACTCGGCTCCGGAGCGGGAAGGCGTTCCAAATCACCGCAGCGAACGGAGATGATTCCCGAGGGCCCACGGCGGCCAGGGACTGGACTGGCGTCGCCCTCCCGGCGGAGTTGAACGCCGGGGGCGAATGTGCCATAATTGCCCTTCACCATATCGTCCCCTAAGGCATTCGCAATGAACACCAAGTTCGGCATCCGCAGAGAAGATATCAACAAGTGGGAAAAACGGGTCCCCCTGATCCCCTCCCACGCCCGGGAGCTCGCCGACAAATACCCCGTCGAGTTCCGGATCCAGCCTTCGGAGATCCGGATCTTCAACGACGCCGACTACCGCCTGGCCGGCATCCCGGTCGAAGAAGCGCTCTCGCCCTGCCCGATCATCCTGGCCCTCAAAGAGATCCCTCTGGACCTCATCGAAAAGGGAAAAACCTACCTCTTTTTCTCCCATACGGCCAAAGGCCAGGCCCAGAACATGCCCATGCTCAAGAAGATGATGGACCTCGGGTGCACCATCATCGACTACGAGAAGCTGGTCGACGAAAAGGGCCGGCGGGTGCTCTATTTCGGCAATTATGCCGGGCATGCCGGCATGATCGACACGCTCTGGACCCTGGGCAAGCGCCTCGAGGCCCAGGGCATCGCGAATCCCTTCACCATCCTCCATCCGACCCACCGCTACCAGAGCCTCGTCGACGCCAAGGAGGCTGTCGGCAAGCTGGCCTGGAAGCTCGTCAAGCAGGGTCCTCCGCAGGAGCTGGGGCCGATCGTCTTCGGGTTCTTTGGATACGGCCACGTTTCCGAGGGGGCCCAGGAGATCTTTGACATTCTGCCGGTCGAGCCCATCCGTCCGGCCGACCTCCCGTTGCTCTTCCAGCGCGGGGAAAGGACCCACCGGAATCTCTACAAGGCCGTGTTCCATGAAGAGGACATGGTCAGGCCCATCGACCCCGGAAAGCTCTTTGACCTCCAGGATTATTACCGGAATCCTCAGGGCTACAGGCCGATCACGGAGGACCTGGTGCCATACCTCACGGCCGTGGTCAACGGGATCTACTGGACGCCGAAATTCCCCAAGTACATCACCAAGCCTTTCCTCAAGAAGCTCTACTCCGGCGAGGCCCCGCCCCGGCTCCGCGTCGTCGGCGACATCACCTGCGACATCAACGGATCGATCGAGTGCACCGTCCAGGCCACGGACTCGGAGAACCCGGTCTATGTCTATGACCCCTTCGAGGACAAGGCCGTTCCCGGATTCTCAGGCCGGGGGCCGGCGGTGCTGGCCGTCTACAACCTCCCTGCGGAGCTGCCCCTCGAATCCTCGACCTACTTCAGCGGCAAGCTGAGGGAATATATCCCGTCCCTCGCGGCGGCCCGCCTCGACCGGCCCCTCGCCGAGAGCGGCCTGCCCGACGTGCTGCGCCGGGCCGTCATTCTTTATCGCGGCGAGCTCACGCCCGCCTACGCCTATCTCGCCGAATACGTCGGCTGACACGCGCTTCTTTGGGGAGTCGCTCATGAAAAAAGTGCTCGTCCTCGGCGCGGGCCTGGTGGCCCGGCCGCTCGTGAACTACCTTCTTGGCCAACCGGACTTTTCCGTAACGGTCGCCGACGTCGAAGCCGGCCGGGCGGCCAAGCTCGTCGCCGGCCATCCCCGCGGCAGGTCCGAGGTCCTCGACATCACCGACAGGGCCGTCCTGGCCGCGGCCATCGGCCGGGCCGACCTCGTCGTCAGCATGGTGCCTTACACGTTCCACCCGGTCATTGCGGAGCTGGCCATCGAGCAAGGCCGGCCCATGATCACCGCCTCCTATGTCAGTCCGGCGATGCGGGCGCTCGACGCCCGGGCCAAGGAGCGGGGCGTCATCCTTCTCAACGAGCTGGGACTCGACCCCGGCATCGATCACATGGAGGCCATGCGCGTCATCCACGAGGTCCACGACGCCGGGGGAAAGGTCATCGGCTTCAAGTCCTGGTGCGGCGGTCTTCCGGCGCCCGAGGCCAACACCAATCCGTTCGGCTACAAGTTCTCCTGGAGCCCGCGCGGCGTTCTGCTGGCCTCCAAGAACTCGGCCAAGTTCCTCAAGGACGGCCGGATCGTGACCATCCCGGCGGCGGATCTGTTCGCCCGGCCCGAGACGATCGGCATCCCCGGGCTCGGGGAATTCGAAGGCTATCCCAACCGGGATTCCGTCGCCTACAGGGACGCTTACGGCATCCCCGAAGCCCTCTCGGTCTTCCGCGGGACGCTCCGCTATCCCGGCTGGTGCGAGACCCTCAGGAAGATGGTCGAGCTCGGACTCCTCGACGACGCCCCCAAGGATCGCTCGGGCGTCACCTTCGACGGCCTCATGCGGGAGCTGGCCCAAGCCCCCCCGGGCGCCGATGCGAAGGACGCCGTGGCCTCCAGGCTGGGACTCGACACGGGATCGGCCATCATCTCCCGTCTCGAATGGCTGGGGCTTTTCGAGGCCAGGCCGCTTCCCGCGGCGAAAGGCTCGGCCCTCGACAATCTGACCGCCCTCATGATCGACAGGCTCCGCTATGAGGAGGGGGAGAGGGACATGGTCGTCCTCCAGCATGAGTTCCTGGTCCGGACGGAGTCCGGCGGGACCCAGAGGATCGTCTCGACCCTCATCGATTACGGCGTTCCCGGCGGGGACTCCTCCATGTCGCGGACGGTCGGACTGCCCGCGGCCATCGGCGCCCGCCTCGTTCTCGAGGGCAAGTTCGCCTCGCCCGGAGTCCACGTCCCCGTCGAGCCCGAGATCTACGGTCCGATCCTCGAAGAGCTCGAGAAGCTGGGCGTCCGTTTCGAAGAGAAGCGGCAGGCCCTCTGACCGCCCCGCCACCCGGCCTCCGTGCCCGTTTGACATCGCCGGCCTCCGCGCCTATGTTGGTGAGGGCCCGAAAAGAGAGGTGGCGGTCATGAAAAGAAAGCCTTTTGTCGCCGGTCAATTCTATCCCGCCGGGCGGGAGAAGCTGCGCCAGACGATCGCCGGGATGATCGACCCGGCCGCGGCCCCGAAGACGTCCATCGCCCTCGTCGCGCCCCACGCCGGCTACGTCTATTCCGGACCGGTCGCCGGGGCCGTCTTTTCCTCCGCCAGGATCCCGGGGATCTGCGTCATTCTCGGGCCTGCCCACCGGGAGATCGCCCCCCTGTTCGCCATCCAGGTCCGGGGAAGTTGGGTCACGCCTCTCGGGGAAAGCCCGGTCGACGAGTCCCTGGCCTCGCGGATCCTCGCCGGCTGCCCGCTCGTCGAAGAGAGCGAGGAGGCCCATCTCGGCGAGCATTCGCTCGAGGTCGAGCTGCCCTTCATCCAGTATTTTCGCAGCGACGCCGCCATCGTCCCGATCTCCGTCTCGCACCTGGCGCGCTATGCCGACCTCGAAGCGCTCGGCCGGGCCCTGGCCGGAGCCATCCGGGAAGACGGCCGCGAAACGCTCATCGTGGCCAGCACGGACATGAGCCATTATGTCAGCCAGAAAACGGCCGAAAAAAAGGATATGACGGCCATCCGTAAAGTGCTCGACCTCGACCCGGCCGGGCTTTTCGAAACCGTCACCGCGGAGAGGATCTCGATGTGCGGCTTCCAGCCGACCACCGCGGCCCTCGTCGCGTCGCTCGCCCTCGGCGCCTCGAAGGCCGAGCTCGTGCGCTACCAAACATCCGGCGATGCCTCAGGGGACTACGTGCAAGTTGTTGGATACGCTGGAATTAGAATCTTTTGAAGGCGGGCCCTCTGACTGTCAGTCATTTGACACCCCTCGCCTTTAATGCTATAAAAACCTTCAACGGAAGAGTATGGTCAAATCGGCGCTTCGCGACAAAGACAAGAAGGTCCTGAACCTGGTCGTGGAGAGCTTTGTCCGCCAGGGCCGGCCGGTGAGCTCCGGGGCGATCTCCGAGACGCGGCGGATCACGGCCTCGCCGGCGACGCTGCGCAACATCATGGCCAAGCTCGAGGCGATGGGCTACCTGTCCCAACCGCACACTTCGGCGGGGCGGGTCCCGACCGACAAGGGCCTGCGCTATTATGTCGGCCGGCTCCTTTCGGAGAAGGCCCTTCCGGAGGAGAGGGTCCCGGTCATCCAGGAGGAATTCCCCCAACGAACGGCCGACCTCGATGCCCTCCTCCTTCAGGCCTGCCGCATCCTGGCCGATTCCTCCGATGCCCTGGGCTTCGTCATCTCGCCGCGCATCTTCCGGCTGCCGTTCGAGCACCTGCGGTTCGTCAAGATCTCCGACCGCCGCGTCCTGGTCATTCTCGTGACCCCGTTCCACATGGTCCTGACGGAGACGCTCGAATCCCCGGTGCCGCTGACCCAGGCCGAGCTCGACCGGGTCTCCCTGTACGTCAACCAGAATTTCCGCGGCAAGACGATCCTGGCGATCCGCGAAGCCCTGGTGCGGGAGCTGCCCCAGCACCGGACCAAGCATGAGGACATCCTGGGCAAGCTCCTCGACCTCCTCAAGACGTCGATCGACAAGGAAGGGGAGGAGCGCATCTTCCTCGAAGGCACGTCGAGCCTGCTCGGGAAGGGCGGGCTGTCCGACCTGGTCAAGCTCCGCTCCCTCTTTCGCAGCTTCGAAGAGAAGGCCGCCCTGGTCCGGCTGCTCTCGGATTTCGTCAGCCTGGACCGGGTCAAGGTCCTGATCGGCTCGGAGGCCAACTTCCCCAATGTCGAGGACTGCTCCCTCGTCCTGTCGCATTACGGCTACAGCAACCAGGTCCTCGGGACCCTGGGCGTCATCGGGCCCAAGCGCATCCCCTACGAGAAGATCATCCCGCTCGTCGACCGGATGGCCAAGCGGGTCAGCCTGGCCATCACGGTCTTCGGCAGAGAGGTCAGCCTATGACGGACGAAAAGAACAAGGCCGGCGACGAGATCGAGTTCATCCCCGAACCCCCGCCCGCCGCCGGGGGGGAGGCTCAGGCGCCTCCGGCCCCCGAAAAGAAGGAAGCGGACGAGAAGGCCGGCGAGATCGGCCGGCACCTCAAGGACAAGCTCAAGAAAAAGGACGCCGAGATCAAGCATCTCAAGAAGGAGCTCGACGATCTCAAGGAGGCGCATCTCCGCCGGCTCGCCGATATGGAGAATCTGCGCAAGCGCTTCGAGCGGGAGAAGGCCGAATTCCAGCAATATGCGCTGAATGACGTCATGCTCGAGCTCCTGGCCATCGGCGACAACTTCGAGCGGGCCCTCCGGAGCGGGCCGTCGGACGCCGACGGCAAGGTCTTCCGCGAGGGTATCGAGCTCATCCTCCGGATGTTCCAGAGCCTGCTGACCAAGCACGGGGTCCGGCCGATCGTCATCGAAAACGGGGCCTTCGATCCGGCCTTCCACCACGCCATGATGGTGGAGGAATCCGACCAGGTCGAGGAGCCGACGGTCGCCGAGGAGCTGCAGAAGGGCTACCTGCTCCACGACCGCCTTCTGCGCCCGACCATGGTCAAGGTCCGCGTCCCGAAGAAAGGACAATAGCTCATGGGCCATGTCATCGGCATCGACCTCGGCACGACCTACTCCTGCGTCGCCTACCTCGAAGGCGGCAAGCCGGTCGTCATTCCCAACCTCGAAGGCCTGCCGACGACGCCGTCGGTCGTGTCGTTCACCGGTTCGGGGGAGCGCCTCGTCGGCACGCTGGCCTGGCGGCAGGCCGCCACCAACCCGGCCAACACCTTCTACGCGGTCAAGCGCCTGATCGGCCAGAAATTCGCGTCGGCCCAGATCCAGGAGACCATGACGCGGCTGCCCTACGGGCTGAAGGAGGCCCCCAACGGCGACGTCGCCGTTGTCCTGGGCGACAAGACCCTGAGCCCGCCCGAGATCTCGGCGATGGTCCTGGGCTACCTCAAGAGCTGCGCCGAATCCTTCTTCGGCGAGCCGGTGACGCAGGCGGTCATCACCGTGCCGGCCCATTTCAACGACGCCCAGCGCCAGGCCACCAAGGACGCGGCCACGATCTGCGGGCTCGAGGTCGAGCGCGTCATCAACGAGCCGACGGCCGCCGGCCTGGCCTACGGGCTCGACGCCAAGACGAACGGCCTGGCCGCCGTCTACGATCTCGGCGGCGGCACGTTCGACATCACCATCCTCGAGGCGAGCGACGGCGTCTTCAACGTTCTGGCCACCAACGGCGATTCCTACCTCGGCGGCGAGGACTTCGACAACCGCATCCTCGAATGGCTGGTGACGAGCTTCAGGGCCGAGACGGGCATCGATCTCAGCGCGGACAAGCTGGCCCTCCAGCGGCTGAAGGAAGCGGCGGAGAAAGCCAAGAGGGAGCTGTCCTTCACCGCGGAGACCGAGATCAACCTGCCCTTCATCATCTCGGACAAGGCCAAATCGAACCACATCCGCAAGACGCTCAGCCGGCCGACGTTCGAGGCGATGACGTCCGATCTTGTCGAACGGACCTTGCCGCACATCGAACGGGCGCTGGCCGACGCGAAGCTGCCCGTCGACCGGATCGACTACGTCATTCTCGTCGGCGGCCAGACCCGGATGCCTCTGGTCAAGGAGCGGGTGACGCAGTTCTTCGGCCGCAAGCCGGAGGAGAAGGTCGATCCCGACCAGATCGTCGCCATGGGCGCGGCCATCCAGTCGGGGATCCTCGACGGCCAGGTCCGCGACCTCGTCCTCCTGCTCGACGTGACGCCGTTCGCCCTGGGCATCGAGACCGAGGGCGACGGCTACGAAGTGATCATCGAGAAGAACACGACTATTCCGACCCGCAAGGTCAAGGCCTTCACGACCGTCGAGCACAACCAGAGGCGGGTCCGCATCCACGTCCTCCAGGGCGAGGGCTTCCTGGCCTCGATGAACAAATCCCTGGCGGTCTTCGAGCTCGTCGGCATCGAGCCGGCCCCGGCCGGCGTGCCCCAGATCGACGTCACCTTCGAGATCAACGCCGACGGCCTCGTCCGCGTCTCGGCCAAGGACAAGGAGACGGGGCTGGGGCAGAAGGTGGAGGTCCGTCCGTCCTCGGGGCTCTCGCCGGAGGAAGTGAAGGAGCTCAGGCGGAAGCAGGCCGGCCGGGCGACCGCCGCAAAGGCCGCGAATGGCTCATAAGGACTATTACCGGGTCCTCGGCGTGCCGCGGGACGCGCCGCCCGAGGACATCAAGAAGGCCTATCGGCAGCTGGCCCTCAAGCACCATCCCGATCGCAATCCCGGCAGCAAAGAGGACGAGGAGAAGTTCAAGGAGGCGGCCGAAGCCTATAGCGTCCTGGCCGACCCCGAAAAGAGGTCCGTTTATGACCGCTTCGGGAGCGACGGCCTGCGGGGCCAGGGGTTTTCCGGCTTCGACTCGTCCGTTTTCGAGGATTTCGAGGACATCCTGGGCAATTTCTTCGGGTTCAGCATCGGCGACCTCTTCGGCGGCCGGGAGCGCGGCCGGGGCGGGGTCCGGCGAAGCCGCGGCCGGGACCTGGCGCTCGAGGTCGAGATCGGACTCGAGGAGGCCGCCGCCGGGATCGAGAAGGAGATCAAGCTCAACCGCGCCGAGACCTGTCCCGTTTGCCGCGGTTCGAGGCGAAAGCCGGGGACCCAGCCGACCGCCTGCCCGGGGTGCGGCGGGCGAGGGCAGGTCCGCTTCCAGCAGGGCTTTTTCACCATGGCCAGGACATGTCCGCGATGCCAGGGCGCCGGCGAGGTCAACGCCTCGCCTTGCGAAGCCTGCCAGGGCAAGGGCCATGTCAGGGAAAAGCGGGCCCTCAAGGTCCGCATTCCGGCCGGCGTCGAGGACGGCTCGCGCCTGAGGCTCGTCGGGGAAGGCGAGGCCGGCGATGAGGGCATGCCCGCCGGGGACCTTTACGTCGTCACCCGCGTCCGCAAGCACCCCTTCTTCGAGCGTACGGCGAACGACCTGGCCTGTGAGATCACCGTGTCCTTCACTCAGGCCGCCCTCGGCGCCCGGGTGGAGATCCCGACCCTCGAGGGCAACGAGATCCTCAAGATCCCCGCCGGGACGCAGCCGGGCGAGACGATCCGTCTCAAGGGCAAGGGCGTCCAGGACGTCTCCGGGCGGCGCAAGGGCGATCTCTTCGTCAAGGTGCTCGTCCGGACGCCGGGGAATCTGTCCAAGGATCAAAAAGCGCTGCTCACCAAGCTGGCCGAGCTCCGTGGGGAGGATATCGAATCGGTCGACAAGTCCGTCCTCCACGAGCTGAAGAACATCCTGCAATGAGACGTCGAGACGCGTGACCGCCAACCAGTTCTACGTCCCCCTCATCGCCGAAGGCGCAGAGCGGATCGTCCTCCAGGGCGATGAGCACCGCCACCTGGCCCGGGCGGCCAGGGTCCGCGCCGGCGAGGAGATCTGGCTCTTCGACGGGCGCGGCCGCCGCTGCCGTGCCCGGGTCGAGAAGGTGACCCGGGACCGGACCGACGTCGTCGTGCTGGCGACCGAAGAGCCGGAGAGCCCCCGGGCGAGGATCGCCCTGGCCGCCTGCCTCGTCGAATCGAAGACGCTCGAGACGATCCTCGAAAAGGCCGTCGAGCTCGGCTGCGCGGATTTCATCCCCGTCGTCAGCGCACGCTCCCTCCGGCCTTCGGGCGAGAGGACCGACCGGAAGCTCGAGCGCTGGCGGAGGATCGCCCGGGAGGCCGCGAAGCAGTGCAAGGCGCGCCTTCTGACGGAAGTCCATCCGCCGCGTCCGCTCAAGGAGGTCCTTCGCGATCCCGGCGCGGAGAGGCGGCTCTTCTTGAGTGAGCATGGCGGACACCCTCTCAAGGACATCCTGACCGCCGGGACCCCGCGGCCGACGGGGACGCCGGTCCGGGTCCTGCTCCTCGTCGGGCCCAAGGGCGGCTGGACGGCGGGGGAGGAGCGGGAGATCCGGCAGGCCGGGTTCGAAGCCGTGTCCCTCGGCCGCCGCATCCTCAGGGCCGAGACGGCCGCGCTGGCCGGGGCCGCCATGATCGCCCATTTCTGGAACGAGTGACATGTTCCTTCAAGGACAGAAGGTCGGGAAATACGAGATCATCCGCTCCCTGGGGAGCGGCGGCTTCGGCTCGGTCTACCTGGCCAAGGACACCTGGCTCGACATCAAGGTGGCCATCAAGGTCCCGCATAAGCAGTCGGCCGAGCTCTACAAGCTTCTCAAGGAGCCGCGCCTGCAGGCGGCCCTCAGCCACCCGAACATCGTCCGCATGCTGGCCGCGGAAAAGGAAAAGAACATCTTTTTCATGGTCATGGAATACATCAAGGGCCCGACCCTGGAGAAGATCCTGGAGAAGGAGCGCATCCTGGGGACGGAGCAGGCCATCGATTTCATCAAGCAGATCTCCTACGGTGTCGACCACGCCCATAAGGCCAAGATCATCCACCGCGATCTCCGGCCCTCGAACATCATCGTCTCCGAGGACGGCACGGCCAAGATCACGGACTTCGGAACGTCGGCCTGGCTCAACGCCGTGCCCTACGCGTCGACGCGGATCGGCTCGCCCCCGTACATGGCCCCCGAGCAGTTCATGGGCAAGGCCTCGTACGCGGCGGATCTATACTCGCTCGGCTGCATCTTCTACGAGATGATCATCGGCCGGCCGCCCATCTTCGACCCCGATCCCTTCAAGATCCTGGAGAGGGCCC
Organism: Candidatus Aminicenantales bacterium; assembly: GCA_049696855.1. Taxonomy (GTDB): domain Bacteria; phylum Acidobacteriota; class Aminicenantia; order Aminicenantales; family Saccharicenantaceae; genus RBG-16-66-30. The sequence continues at coordinate 6,655 of JBAVUQ010000314.1, read as the reverse complement.
AGCAGGGCCGGATCACGCCGCCGCGGATCAAGAACGGCCGCATTCCCAGGGAGGTCGACGCGATCATCATGCGGGCCCTGGCGCCCAAGGTCGAGGACCGCTACCAGAGCGCCTCGGAGATCATCCGCGACCTGTCTCTCTACAAGGGCAAGACTCCCAAGACCTCGGAGATCGACGATATCATGCTCCGCATCAAGGCCCGGGAGCAGAAGACGACGGCCCTCTGCTGGAACTGCCGCCGGCCTCTGCCCCCCAAGTCGCGCGCCTGTCCGCACTGCGGCGAATCGGTCTAATTCCCCCCTGGAGGCGATTGACTTCCCCGCCGGGGATGATATACGATGGGCCACGAGAACCACGCCTCCGTACACGGATAAAGGAGCGCCCATGAGCCCATTCTCGGAAACGAGCCTCGTCTGGAAGAACGGCCGGCTCATCCCCTGGAAGGACGCGACGATCCATCTGGCCTCGCACGTCGTCCATTACGGCAGCTGTCTCTTCGAGGGCCTGCGGGCTTACGAAACATCCAAGGGAACGGCCATCTTCCGGCTCAAGGACCACACCCGGCGGCTGTACAATTCGTGCAAGATCTACCGGATGGAGGTGCCCTATACCCAGGACGAGTTCAACCGGGGCGTCGTCGACTGCGTCCGGGCCAACAAGCTCCCGGCCTGCTACATCCGGCCCATCATCTACCGCGGCTATGGCATGCTCGGCGTCAATCCCTTCCCCAACCCCGTTGACTGCGCCGTCATGGTCTGGGAGTGGGGCAAGTACCTCGGCCCCGAGGCCATCGAGAACGGCGTCGACGTCTGCGTCTCCTCCTGGTCGCGCATGGCCCCGAACACCTTCCCCGCCTTGGCCAAGGCCGGGGCCAACTACATGAACTCCCAGCTCATCAAGATGGAGGCCCTGCTCGACGGCTACGAGGAAGGCATCGCCCTCAATATCCGCGGCCACGTCAGCGAGGGGAGCGGCGAGAACCTCTTCCTCGTCATCGACGGCGTCGTCCTGACACCGCCGCTGTCCTCCTCGGTCCTGCCGGGCATCACCCGGGACTCGGTCATGACCCTCTTTCGCGACCTGGGCGTCCGCGTCGTCGAGGAGACCATTCCCCGGGAGATGCTCTACATCGCCGACGAGGTCTTCTTCACCGGCTCCGCCGCCGAGGTCACCCCCATCCGGTCGATCGACAAGATCACCATCGGCTCCGGCAAGCGCGGCCCCCTGACCGAAAAAGTCCAGAAGGCCTTTTTCGAGGTCATCGACGGCAAGCGACAAGACACACACGGCTGGCTGACGTTCGTTTGAGACCGTCAGCGAGGAGGTTCTCATGGTCATGGATGAATTCCTGAAGATCGCCATCGAACGGGACGCCTCGGACCTTCACTTCAAGGCCGGCAACAATCCCATGATCCGCGTCCACGGAACGCTCACGCCGCTGACCGGGTACCCGCGGCTGACCGCGGTCGACTGTGAGGAGCTGGCCAGCCAGATGATGACCGAGTTCCAGCGGAAGCGGCTAACCGAGGACCTCGACATCGACCTGGCCTACAGCCTGCCCGGCTTCGGCCGGTTCCGCGGCAGCATCTACCACCAGCGCGGCTCCCTGGCCATCGCCCTGCGCATCATCCCGCTCGAGGTCAAGAGCATCCGGCAGCTGCTGCTGCCCGAGGTCCTGGAGAAGATCGCCTTCTATCAGCGCGGCCTGGTCCTGGTCACCGGAACGACGGGCAGCGGCAAGACGACGAGCTTGGCGGCCATGGTCGACTACATCAACACCTTCCGCCGCGAGAACATCATCACCGTCGAGGACCCGATCGAATACCTCCACAAGGACAAGAAGAGCACGATCAGCCAGCGCGAGGTCGGCATGGACGTCACCAGCTTCGCCCGCGGCCTGCGCGGCTGCCTCCGCGAGGACCCCGACGTCATCCTCGTCGGCGAGATGCGCGACCTGGATACGATCGACACGGCCCTCCTCGCCGCCGAGACGGGTCACCTCGTCCTGAGCACGCTCCACACCCTCGACGCGCCCGAGAGCATCAACCGCATCATCTCCGTCTTCGCCCCGCATCACCAGCGCCAGGTCCGCCTCCAGTTGGCCTCGATCCTCAAGGCCATCATCTCCATGCGCCTCATCCCGCGGATGGACGGCCAGGGCCGCGTCCCGGCCGTCGAGGTCATGGTCGCGACGCCCTACATCCAGGAGTGCATCGCCGAGAAGGACAAGACCGGGCTCATCCGCGACGCCATCACCGCGGGCGTTTCCCAGTACGGGATGCAGACGTTCGACCAGTCCATCTACCAGCTCTACCGCGACGGCTACATCTCCTTTGAGCAGGGGATGAAGTACTCCTCCAATCCCGACAATTTCAAGCTCCGCATCATGGGCATCCAGTCGACCCTCGACATCGCCACCGAGGAGATGGAGAAGGGCATGAGCAAGGTCGAGCGGGCCGAGGGGGGGCCTGAAGAAGAAGAGTCTCGATGAGGGCCCAGCGCGTCCGCGAGACCTTCCTCCAGTATTTCGCCGAGCGCGGCCACAGGATCGTCCGGAGCTCGCCGCTCCTGCCCAAGGACGACCCGACCATCCTGTTCACCAATGCCGGGATGAACCAGTTCAAGAACGTCTTCCTGGGGCTCGAGAAGCGGGGCTACACGCGGGCGGCGACGGTCCAGAAGTGCATGCGCGTCAGCGGCAAGCACAACGACCTCGAGACCGTCGGCCGGACGGCCAAGCACCACACCTTCTTCGAGATGCTCGGCAATTTCTCCTTCGGGGACTATTTCAAGAGGGAGGCCGTCGCCTACGCCTGGGAGCTCATCACGGTCGTTTTCGGGTTGCCTAAAGACCGCCTCTACGCCACCGTCTACCTCGACGACGACGAGGCCTTCCGCCTCTGGGCCGACGAGATGGGCGTCCCGGAATCGCGGATCTTCCGCTTCGGGAAGAAGGACAACTTCTGGGCCATGGGCGATACCGGCCCCTGCGGGCCCTGTTCCGAGATCCACTACGACCTCGGCCAGGACATCGAGGCCGGCGATCCCCGCGCCCTGATCGAAAAGGGCAGCGACCGCTTTGTCGAGCTCTGGAACCTCGTCTTTATGGAGTTCGACCAGGGCGAGGACGGGGTGCTCCGGCCGCTGCCCTCGCCGTCGATCGACACCGGCATGGGCCTCGAGCGCATCACCGCGGTCGTCCAGGGCAAGCGGAGCAATTTCGATACCGACCTGTTCATGCCGCTCATCGAGAGCGCTTGCGCCATGGCCCGGCGCGAGTACCCGGCCGGCGACGACGGCGATATCTCGGTCCGGATCATCGCCGACCACGTCCGGGCCGTGACGTTCCTCATCGGCGACGGCGTCTCGCCGGCCAACGACGGCCGGGGCTACGTCCTGCGCCGGATCATCCGGCGGGCCTTCCGCCAGGGCAACCTCATCGGCATCGACCGGCCGTTCCTGTTCGAGCTCGTCGGGCGCGTCGCGGACGTCATGAAGGACGCCTATCCCGAGCTCCTCGGCTCGGTCGAGTACATCTCCAAGGTCTGCCTGGCCGAGGAGGAGCGCTTCGCCCACACGCTCTCGTCCGGTCTCCGGTTTTTCGACCAGGTCGTCCGCGAGACCCGGGACGAGGGCGGCGCCGTCCTCCCGGGCGACAAAGTCTTCAAGCTCTACGATACCTTCGGCTTCCCGCTCGACCTATCGCAGGAGCTGGCCCGGGAAAAGGCTCTGGCCGTCGACGAGGCCGGCTTCGCCCGCGAGCTCGAGGAGCAGAAGAAGCGGGCCAGGCTCTCCTGGAAAGGGGAGGCCAAGCGGCGGGAGAAGCAGATCTACGCGGAGTTCAGGAACCTTAAAGTCCGCTCCTGCGTCCACGAGACGGCCGAGATTCCTGACGTGCGTGTCATCGGTTTGATCAAGGACGGCTGCCCGGCCGATATCCTTCGGGCGGGCGAGAGCGGCGAGGTCATTCTCGAGGAGACGCCGTTCTACGCCGAGGCGGGGGGCCAGGTCGGCGACACGGGCACGCTCAAAGGAGCGGGCGTCTCCGCCCTGGTCGAAAACGTGTTCTTTGCGACGCCCGACCTCATCGTCCACGGCGTCAAGGTCCTCTCCGGCGCGCTCCGCGAGGGCGACCATGTCGACGCCGTGCCCGACCTCGTCCGCCGGCAGGCCATCTCGAACAACCACACAGCGACGCATCTCCTCCACGCGGCCCTGAGACAGGTCCTCGGCGACCACGTCAAGCAGGCCGGCTCGCTCGTCTCCCCGGAGCGCCTGCGCTTCGATTTCACTCATTTCGCCGCGATGGCGCGCGAGGAGGTCCGGCGGGTCGAGGAGATCGTCAACGCCCGGATCCGGGACGACATCTCCCTCGAAACCCGCGTGACCTCCCTCGACGAGGGCATCCGTGAAGGGGCCATGGCCATCTTCGAGGAAAAGTACGGCGAATCGGTCCGGGTCGTCGGCATCGCCGGCTTCAGCAAGGAGCTCTGCGGCGGCGTCCACGTCCGGGCCACGGGCCAGATCGGCCTGTTCAAGATCGTCTCCGAGGCGAGTGTCGCCGCCGGCATGCGGCGCGTCGAAGCGGTGACGGGCGAGGCGGCCTATCGCTACGTCCGGGAGCTCGAGGACGCGCTGGCCGGGATGGAACGAAGCCTGGGCGTGGGGCGCAAGGACCTGCCGGCCAGGCTCGAGAAGCTCCAGGCCCGCGCCGACGAGCTCGAGAAGGAAGCCAAGGAGCTGCGCAAGAAAGTCGTTTTGGGTGCGGGGGTCCTCGACGCACGATCGTCGATCGAAGGGAAGGGGTCTGTCGTCAAATCGATCAAGGGCATCTCGGTCGAGGTCCGGAGGATGGACGGGCTCGGCATGGCCGAGCTCCGGGACGCGGCCGATGCCCTGAAGAACAAGCTGAAGAGCGGCGTCGTCGTCCTCGGGGCCGTCAGCGCCGATAAGGCCTTTATCGTCGCCTCGGTGACGAAGGACCTCACCGCCCGCATCCAGGCCGGGGCCCTCATCAAGGAGCTCGCGCCAGCTATCGGGGGCGGGGGAGGGGGCCGCCCTGATTTCGCCCAGTCCGGCGGTCCCGGTACCGGCGAGCTCGACCGGGCCCTGGGACTCGTTCCCAGCCTCGTCGAGCGCCTGGCGGCCTGACCCCGGGATTCACCCCCAGCGGGGATTGCCAAGGGGACCGCTTTTTGTCAAGATAGGGCCGACGCGTGATGAAGACTATTAAACGGACATTCGCTGCCGTCCTGCTCCTGGCGCTGGCGCCGAACCTCGTCGCGGCCAGCGCGGCCGACCTGCGCAGGCTCTACCACCCCATCGTCAAGCAGGTGGCCGGGAAATACCGCATCGACCCCGAGCTTGTCCACATCGTCATCCGGGCCGAGTCCAACTATGACGTCTTCGCCATCTCACCGGCGGGGGCCATGGGGCTGATGCAGCTCATGCCGGCGACGGCCTACCAGTACGGGGTCAAGAACGTCTTCGATCCGGCCCAGAACATCGAGGGCGGCGTCCGCTACCTCAAAGACCTGGTGGCGCTTTATAAAAACCAGAAAGATCAGACCAAGCTCGTCCTCGCCGCCTACAACGCCGGACAGGAGGCCGTCCGCAAGTACAAGGGTGTTCCGCCTTACCCGGAGACGAGGTCCTATATCGCCGGCATCATGCGGACCTACAAAAAGACCACGGTCACGACAGGGGCCCCGCTGTACCGGGGATACGATGCGTCCGGCAAATACCTGCTCACCACGGATCCGAGCCTGATCGTCATCAAGAAGGATTAGCGCGCCGGCCCGGGGCCCCGTCAGCGCACGGGCTGCAGGAACCCTTTGATGAGCAGGTTGCGCGGGAAGATATCGAAGGTCGCCGGCAGCCGTCCCAGCTGATCGCCGTCGAGCTCGAGCAGGACCTCTTCGCCCTCCCCGGGCCAGGCTTCGACCTTCCGGCCCTTCACCACAGTGACCTTCGGGTGGGTGACATGGCTGCCGTTCATGAGCTTCCAGCCGTGACGGCAGAATTCGAAGAAGCGAAAGCCCCGGATGAGGACCGCGTCGAACAGCCCGTCATCCAGCTCGGCGCCGGGCGCGACCTTCATGCCCTTGCCGAAGATCTTGCCGTTAGCCACGGCGCCGATGAGGTATTCGCCGTCGGGCAGGTCCCGGCCGTCGATGCGGATCCGGACGGACTTGCTCCGATAGCGGGCCATGGTCGAGATGAGGCACCGGACGTAGGACGTGGCCTTCCGCCGCAGACGGCGCTCCGTGACCTCGCGGACGACCTCTCCGCCCAGGCCGAAATCGGCGATGTTCAGAAAAAAGCGCTCTTCTTCGGCCCCGCTGTTCGCGGTGTAGCGGACCCGGCCGACATCCATGCGCACGGACGGCGCGTCGGTGATGACCTGCAGAGCCCCCCTGAGCCCGGGCGGGATGTTCAAACTCTTGATGAGGTCGCAGCCCGTGCCCGACGGGACGACGCCCAGCGTGGCCTCGGGATTGATGATCCGGCGGTCCTCGTAAAAGCCGTTGGCGATCTCGTTCATCGTCCCGTCGCCGCCGACGCCGATGACGAGCTCGGCGCCGTCCTTGATGGCCTCGCGGGCGATGTCGGTGGCGTGCTGGGGCTTTTCCGTGAACTCGAACTTGAATTCGCG
>JBAVUQ010000313.1:0-9261 GCA_049696855.1 Candidatus Aminicenantales bacterium | reverse complement strand
GCAGACGACGCGGGCGCCTTTCTCCCGGGCCTTCTGGACGAAATACTCGCTGTTCGTGCCGTCGCGCATCTCGGCCGGGTTCCAGCTCCACATGAGGATGTATTTCGAGTTGAGCCAGTCCTGGCGCTGATTGCCGGTGACGCTCGTGCCGTAGACGGTCGGTGTGGCCGCGGAGATGGCCGCCCAGGAATAGCTGTTGTAGAAGCCGAGGGAGCCGCCGAAGAGGTTCATCAGCCGCTGGGCCGTCTGCCGGCCGTTGATCTGGTTGTAGCTGCCCGTGCCGTACGGGACGTAAAAGGCCTCGTTGCCGTAGGCGGCCTTGATGCGCTTGAATTCGGCGGCGATGCGGTCGAGGGCCTCGTCCCAGCCGATGCGCTCGAAGCGGCCCTCGCCCCTCTTCCCCACCCTCTTCATCGGGTGTTGCAGACGGTCGGGATGGTACTGGCGCTTGCGGTAGGCCCGGCCGCGGATGCAGGCCCGGAGCTGCGGGTCGGCGATCGTGTCGCCGGGGCGGTCGTCCGTCTCGATGCGGACGATGACGCCGTCGCGGACGAACACCTTGAGGAGACAGCGGCCGCCGCAATTGTGGGACGGGCAGCCGGCGCGGATCATGCGCTCCTCGGACGGCGCCTGCTCGACCAAAGCGTGACGGGGGTCGCGGCGGCGGAACCCAGCGGCGAGGCCCTTCGAGGACGCGGCGGCCGAGCCGACGAGGGCGCTCCAGCGGAGGAAACCACGGCGGCTCATGGCCGATCGCTCGATGTTCTTCTTGAGGGAAGAGCCCGTCATGGCCGGCCATCCGGCGGAAGCGAACGAACGTGAGCGGACGGCAGAAGTCCGGTGGAGAGACACGGAACCGGACTTCTGCGAAATATCCTAGAAGAGTGCTTCTCGAAGACTTTCCCAGCTCCCATTTCCATCGTCTTGACCCAGACTGCCGCGCCGAGGGCTTCGAGGAGGATGGCCTGGATCGGATTGATCAGAGCGAGGATGTCCGTGCCCGGCACGAGAAGATCAAGGAGTTTGAACGAGGCGGCGACAATGCCGGCGAAGAAGACCGCCCCGGCGCCGCGGGAACGGGCCGCCACCCGTCCCATGACCGCGACGGCGAACGGCACCATGACCAGGCCCGGCAATCCGGGGACGTGAAGGAGATGCAGGACATGTCCGAGGGTCGCCTCGCCTACGCCCCAAACCGCCCCCCAGAACAGGGCCTTCGCCGGCATCGGATAGCGCGTCCGATCAGCCCACCTGCGTCGTCAGGAAGATCTGGAGGCCCATCTGGGCGATCTGGTCCTGGATCTCCTCGATGCCGTCGATGTGGGCGTCCTCGTCGTTGAGGATGGACTCGAGGATTTCGCGGGTGGCATAATCCTTGAGGCTGCCGGCCAGGACGATGGCCTCGTTGTAGGACTTGATGGCCCCGGCCTCGGAAAAATGGTCGTTCGCGAACATCTTCGGGATTTCGGCGCCGATCGCGATCTTCTTGAGCTCGCCGACAAGGGGCAGGCCTTCGAGGAACAGGATGCGGCCGATGAGCTTCTCGGCGTGTTTCATCTCGTCGACGGCCCGCTTCTCGATCGTCTTGTGGAGCTTGTCGTAGCCCCAGTTGTCGCACATTTCGGAATGGACCATGTACTGGTTGACGGCCGTCAGCTCGTCCGCGAGAAGCGAGTTGAGCGTCTTGATGAGTTTCGGATCCCCTTTCATGATGACCTCCTTCTGTCGGTTTTTTCGGGTCTCAATCTCAAAAGACCATTTTATCCGCATCAGCGGGCAAAGGCAAGCCGGGGGGTGGCCTCCGTCCTCCGTTCTTGCGCTGCCGGCGGGGCTGGAGAACGAGCCCGTTTTTGGCTAGAATAAGGGCATCTCTCAAGGAGGGCAACATGAGACGCTCGATACTCCTCGTCGCGGTCCTCATCGCCACGCTCATCCTGGCGGGGTGCGCCCCGGGTCCTAACAGCGCTGAGAAGACGGCCGACGCGGAAGGCCGGACGGCCGGATTCCTGCTCGGGCTCTGGCACGGCTTCATCTCGCCGGTCACGTTCGTCATCTCGGTCTTCACCAGGAACGTCCGGTTCTACGAGGTCCACAACAACGGGACCTGGTACAACTTCGGGTTCGTCCTCGGCGCGGGCCTGTTCCTCAGCGGCGGCATCCTGGGCCGGAAGAAAAAGAGAGCTTGATCCTCGTCGCGGCCGTCGTCTTCATCGCGGCGCTGGTGCGCTCCGCCTTGGGCTTCGGCGACGCGGTCGTGGCCATGCCCCTTCTGGCCATGGCCCTCGGACTCCGCACGGCGACACCCCTCGTGGCCTTCATCGGCCCGACGATATCCATCCTCATCCTGGCCCGCGACTGGCGGAAGGTCGAGTTCAAGTCGGCCGGCCGGCTCATCGCGGCGACCCTGCTGGGGATCCCCGTCGGGGTCTACGGCTTGGCCCGCCTGCCGGAAACGCCGCTCAAGATCGCCTTGGGCGCGATCATCCTGCTCTACGGCCTGTTCGGGCTGGCCAGGCCGGGGATGCGGCTCGCGCCTGAGAAGGCCCATTTCCCCTGGCTCATCGGCTGGTTCGCCGGGATCCTCGGCGGGGCCTACAACACCAACGGGCCGCCGATCGTCGCGTACGGCATGCTCCGCGGCTGGCCGCCGGAATCGTTCCGGGCGACGCTGCAGGGCTACTTCCTGCCGACGGGCCTGGCCATTCTCGCCGGGCACGGCCTGGCCGGGCTCTGGACGGGAACGGTCCTCAGGTCCTACTTTTATTCTCTTCCCGCGATCGTCGTCGGCGTCTTCCTGGGAGGGCTGCTCCATAAGAGGCTGACGCACGGGATATTCACGAAGCTCGTCTATGCGTCGCTCGTCGCCATGGGCGCCTTGATGCTCATCCGCGAGCTAATTCGGTGACACACAACTAAATACACTTAATTATCCAGGAAAGACGAAGGGGCCAAAAGTTCCGAAGGCCCAAGCCGGCTCCCCCCCGACTGGCTCCGGCCATTTCGGACCAGGACCCGGCAAAGATACGGCGGAGTTGAATTAAGTGTATTTAGTTGTGTGTCACCGTTATTCGAGGATGACGGTCTTGGCCGGGCCGTAATAGATGCCGTTGAAGAGCAGCTTGAACGTGCCGTGCGGCTGGCCCCTGAAGGCGATCTCCGGCCCGTAGAGAATGACCTTCCCCTCCCCCATCGCCGCCTCGGCGACCTGGACGCTGCCGCGCAGATACGACTCGCCCCAGGCCCAGCCGCTCCTCAGGAGCTTCCCGTCGTCGAACCAGGCCACGGGCCTGACGCCCTTGAGCTCGGCGTCGGGGGGGAGCGTCCAGGCCGGCGTGTTGTCGAAGAAGACGTCGACGGTGTCCGGCATGCCGTGGGCCAGGGGGTCGGTGTTGTCCACCCGGGCTCGCAGGAGCGACCCCGGGATGTAGAATTTCTCGGACCGCAGTGGCGCGCCGGCGCCCTCCGGCGACTTTTCGACGAGCGCATTGGACAGGGGCAGGCCGAAGTGTTCGGCCAGGACCGTGGCCGAATCGAGGGCCAGGATCGTTCCGCCCGCCTCGACAAACTGCCTGAGGATGGGGACTGTCTTTTCGGCCGTGATCCGGCCGATCCGGTTCTTATACTCGTCGGGAACGTTGGCCGGGGGCTGCGGCTGGAAATCCCGCGGCCCTCCCCGGCCCTCCTGACCCGCGACCTGGACGCGGGGGATCGAGCCCCCGACGAAAATGAGCACATCGAACTTGCCGTTGAGTCCGCCCGCATCGAGAGCGGGCGCGAAGACGAGCTCGAAGGGAAACTCGAATTGTTCCAGGAGCCAGCGGATCCAGCCCGACGCCATGGATCCGCCGTAGCTGTCCCAGAGCCCGATCCGGACCGGCCTCAGCTCGAAGGCTGTCCCCTTCGGCGCGATCGGGACGCCGTCGATCCTCAGGCCGAGCTCCTTGGCCGCCTTTTCGAGCAGGCCCGCCGCGGGCGCCGCGGCAGGCACCCAGATCGTCCCGGCCCCGTAGGATTTTCCCCCGGCTTCGAGCGCGTCCTTCAGCCAGTAGACCTTGGCGCCGGCCTTGAGCAGGCGGTTGACAGCCACGAACGTATCGTTGACGCGATGATCGAGCAGGTAGCCCGCAGCACCGGCCTCGGCCGCGAACGTCCCGGCCGGGGGCCCGACGACTCCCGGAAGCGTCTCGAACGGCCCGCCGAAACCGTCAAGGATCCTGTCGAACGCGACGCCCATCTGGTAGGCCAGGGTCCAGCCGGCCGCGTCATAGGGCGGGCGCGGCGCGCCGCCGGGATAGGGGATGTCGTTCGGATGGTCCTGCGGCTCGAACATGCTCAGGACGTGCGGCCGGAACGCCTGGGCGGTCGATACGACGTAGGACCCTTTGGGATAGGTCTTGCCGCCGGCCTCGAAATCGGCCTTCGCCCGTTCGACGACGACGCCGCTCTCGATGAGCGCGTTGACGAACTTGGTCGCGGTCGGGAAGTCGGCCTGGTCCGAAGGGATGACGTAGCCCCGCGGGTCCCGCTTGGCCTTGTCGAAGATCGCTTCGTAGTATTTGATGTCGACGCCGCGCGCGCGGCCGGGCCCGCCTTCGCCCCGCCCGCCGCCCTGGACCGGAGCCCCGGACTGGCCAGGGCTCGCGGCCCTGTCCTTTTCGATCGCGGCCTGGACCTCGGCTACGGTATCCGGCACGATGGTCCACGTGTCCTTGCTGCCGGCTTCGATGGCGTGCCGGCCCATGAGATAGCGCCGGTAGAGGAAATCCTCCCGGTTCTTGGAGGCCACGTCGAGGATGGCCATGTCGGCCGTGATGGAATATTCAACGGACCGTCGGAAGGGCCACTTCTGCGGCGCGACCGGATAGGGATAGTCCTCTTTGGGCAGCAGACGGTCGGGGATGAACGGGATCTCGACGGGTGTCGGGCTGCCGATGGCCTCGGTCAGGATGCCGATGATGTTGTGGAAATAACCCGTGCTCCGGAGGCCGCCGTTCCACCAGGTCGAATAGGCGGAGCCCGTCCGCATGGTCGCGCCGGGCTTGCCCTCGGTGACGAAGCGGTTGTGCATGGCCGCCGAGACGAGGTCGATGCCCATGGGGACAAGCGGGTCGAAGACATAGTTGAAGGGGTCGCGGAAGGGCGGCGCGAAGAGGACCGTCCCGGCCGGCCCGGTCTGGTGCTGGTTGTAGACGATCTGCGGGTGCCATTCGATGTACAGCTGCCGGCTGATGGCCTTGGTCTCCGGCTGGGTGTTCATGTAGAAATCGCGGTTGTTGTCGTGCCCGATATATTTCTGATAGAGGACGGGAACGCCGCTCATCGACCGCTTGGCCGGGTCCTTCTCGCGCATGTACCAGTCGGCGACGAGATCGAGGCCGTCGGGATTGGCCGGAACGGCCAGGAGGATGACGTCGTCGAGGATGCGCAGGGTCTCGGCGTCGGTCCCGCTGGTCATCCGCCAGACGAGCTCGACCAGCTGCTGGGAGCCGAGGATCTCCGTCGCGTGGAGCCCGCCGTCGATCCAGACGACGGCCTTGCCCTCGGCGGCGAGCCGCCGGGCGTCCGCGTCGGTCAGGCCTTTGGCCAGGGCCAGTCGCGTCGCGATGTCCTTGTAGCGGGCCAGGCGGGCTTGGTTCGCGGGCGAGGTGATGATGGCCATGATCATGGGCCGGCCCTCGGCCGTCCGGCCGATCTCGACGACGGTCAGCCGCTCGGATTCCGCATCGAGCTTCTTCCAATAGGCCACGAGCTGCTTGTAGTCGACGAGCTGGTAGTCGTCGCCGATGGAGAACCCGAACTGCTCCTTGGGGCTCGTGATCCGGGCCGCGGCGCCGGGCAGACGGAGAGCCGTCAGCGCGGAGATGAGGACGAGGCCGGCGAGAAGGATCCGGCGAACGGGACGAAGGCTGGAGATGTTGGACACGGCCATCCCTCCTGAGTGGAATCCCAAGCCGTTCTATATCAAAGGAGGTGAGAGCCTGTCAAAGGCCGACGGGCCGGAGGGAGCTCACCAGACGCCGGGAAAGAGCCTGGACCGGACGGTCTGCGCATATTCCCTGTACCAGAGAAGGTCTTTGGTCAGCATGCGGTCCTCGAGGAACGTCCGGCCGACGAGGAGGACGGCGGCCAGCCCTTGAGGAATGAGAGCCCAGTAGGAGCCGAGGATGATCGGCGTGGACAAGCCGAAGAGCAGCCCCCCGAGATAGCCGGGATGCCGGCAGAGCCGATAGGGCCCCTCGCGGCAGACCATCTGACCCCGCTCGGTCTGGATGCGAACGACGCTCGAAAAGAAAGGATTGGCCTTCTTGGCCCAAAGATAAAGACCCTGACCGGAGACGTAGAGGACGAGGCCCACGGCATAAAGCGTCATCTCCGGCTTGGGACTCCGATGAAGCCGCCCCGCGTCGATCCCGGCGACGAGGAGGGCGGCCACATAAAGCGGCGTCGAGACCAGGAAGTAGCCCTTGTCCCACCACTTCATCCCCTTGCCGGGATGCAGCCGCTCGGAGACGAGCCCGGCGTCGTTGCGCAGGGCCCGCGCGGTCAAGGCGACAAAGATCAGGTTGACGAGGAGATAGACCCAGCCCCGCCAATAATCGAGACGCCCCGAGGAGAGAAAAAGAAGGCCGCCCATGAAGACGGCGCCGGCGGCATATCGCAGCCAGGGCGGGGCCTCGAATTTCATGTTGCGGTCATTATGGTGCAGGCCGTTCGGATATTCAATATCACTTCTTGAGCTCGCCGCGGACGACCCGGAATCCGGTGCACTCGGGCGCGGCCGCGGCCCGGGCCTTGGGGTCGGCGGGACGGTCGGCGCTCCCGCCCAGAGCCTTGCCCGAACCGTCCTTCGCCGTCGCCCACTCGGCGGCGTTCCCGCCGAGATCGAAGACGAGCTCTTCGCCGTCCTTGCCGGCGCCGGCCATGCTGCCCACTTCCTTGATCAGGGCCGCCGGCCCGCCGATCTCCTGGACCTTCGATTCGAGCCTGCGGGCATCGTCGGGATTCAGCGCATAGCCGGCCCAGTGGTCGAGGGTATTCTCGCCGCTCAGGCCTTCGGCGAGCTTGGCCGCCTCGTCTTCGCTCGGAAGACGCCAGGTCTTGCCGGTCAGCTTCGTCAGCCAGGCCGCATACGCCCGGGCTTCATCGAAACTCACTCCCGTCACGGGGAAGTTCTCCGTTCCCGGGGCCGGTTTCCGTTTCGGATCGAAGGACGCGTACTGGGCCCGGGTCACTTCGAACCGCCCGACCTCGAGGCCGCCCCTCTTGACGACCTCGGGGATGAGGGACTTCGGCGCCCCGGCTTCGACGCCGTAACGGCCGCCGACCCGGGCGATGCCTTTCCGCCGGACGGCCTGGCCGAGCGGCGAATCGGCCTTCAGAGCTTCGTTCTCCGCCTTCTCCGTCTTGAAGAACCAGCGGTCGAACCAGGCCATGTCCTCGTCGAGCTTCCGCAGCTGGTGGACGTACTCCTGGAGGCCGTGCGGCTCGCCGGGAAAAAGCATGAACTTCACCGGGACCTTGTCCAGGTAATAGAGCGCCCGGTAGTGGGTCCAGCCCTGGCTCGTCGGCACGTTGCGGTCCTCGGTGCCGAAGAAGATGATGGTCGGCGCCCGGACCTTGTCCATTTGGAAGAGCGGCGAGATGCGCAGGTAGAGCTCCGGGTCCTCGAGCGGCGACTTGCCCAGGTAATAGGCGTCGAAGGACTGGCCGAAATCGACGTTGGCCCAGTCGCTGACGAACTCGACGTCGCCCGCGCCCGCCGAGACGATCTTGTAGCGGCCGGGGTTGGCGATGGACAGGGCGATCGACAGGATCGAGCCGTTCGACCAGCCGAACGTGCCGACGCGGTCCGGGTCGACGAGCCCCTTGGCGACGAGGACATCCACTCCCTTCTCGATGTCCGCGACGGGGTATTCGTAGTATTTGCCGCAGCAGATGGATTCGACGAACTTGAGGCCGTAGTTCGAGCTGCCGTGGTAGTTCGGCTTGAGGATGAAGGCGCCGCGCTGGGCGAGGAGCTGGTGGGCGTAGGCCCAGTCTTCGCTCCAGGCGTCGAGGTCGGCCCCGGCCGGGCCGCCGTGAGGCGCGGTCAAGAGCGGGTACTTTTTTCCGGCCACGTAGTCGTGAGGGTAATAGAGCAGGCCTTCGATCTCTTCGCCCAGGGCGCCGGTCCAGCGGACGAGCTCGGTTCGGGCGATGGCCTTGTCCTTGAAGCCGGGATTGAGATCGGTCAGCTGGACGGGTCCGGTGAGCTTGGCTCCGTCGAGCGAAGCGCGATACCACTGTGTCGGCCGGCTCGCGGTCGAATGGTCATAGACGAGGACCTTGGCGTCGCGGCTGACGGCGAAGCCGAAGAGGTTCTTGACGTGCTCGCCCTCGAGGTCCGTTCGCGTCCAGGAGGAGCCCGCCTTCACGTAGCGGGCCGGGAGGAAGCGGGCGCCGGCCGCGAGCAGCGTGACGAAACCGTCCGGGGTCGGCTCCAGGTCGGCGCCCAGGCCGTTCGCCCAGCCGAGGTCGACCTGGATCTCCCGGCCGGCGGCCAGGTCGTAATAATAAAGGAGCGTCACCGTGGCCGTGAAAAAGCGGGGATCGGAGGAATACGGCGCCCCGAAATAGAACCCGCCCCCATCCGGAGCGGCGCGGATCGCGGCCGGGATGATGCGACGGCCGGCCAGGATCTCCTTGCGGCCGCCTCCGGCGAGGTCGCAGAGGAAGACCTTGGGCAGGATCTTGTGGTCCCACTCGAAGCTCAGGTACTGGCCGTCGACCGTCATGGCCGTCTTCCCGTCGGGGGTCACGGCCCACGCCTGGATGAAGTCCGTGTTATCGGTCAGACGGGTGATCTTCTTGTCTTTGACGGCGAGCTTGAAAAGCCGGACCGGCGGTTCGTGGGAGACGTCGTCCACGACCCGGGTGGTGTCCTTTTTCCGCTTGAGCTCCTGTTCGTAGAGGGCTGGGTCCTCCGGAGCGCTGAAGACGAGCGTGTCGTCGTCGACCCATTCGAATTCCTGGACGCCGCGGACGAGCTCGGTCAGGGGATAGGGCTCGCCGCCGAAGGGGCTCATCTGCCAGAGCTGCGAGCGCGAGAGGTCGGGGTTCGGCTTGGGCAGCGGTTTCGTGCTCAGGAAGACGATGGTCTCCCCGTTCGGCGACCATTTGGCCCGGCCGTTCGTGTCCGTGCCGCGCGTCAGCGCGATCTCTTTTTTCGTCTCGAGGTTGGTCAGGGTGACGTTGGCGATGCGGCCGTTCTTGTCTTTGTCC
>JBAVUQ010000312.1:0-1571 GCA_049696855.1 Candidatus Aminicenantales bacterium | reverse complement strand
ATCCCGGGCGGACCATCCACGCCCGGCGGCGGCGCCGCCGCCGCGCGGCCGAAAGCGCCGAGCCAGTCCATGCAGCGGATCAAGATGCTCCTCGGCGGCGGCGCGGCGCTCTACGCGCTCGGCATCTTCCTGATGTACTCGGAGCTCTCGAAGATCAGGGCGGCCTATGGCCCTTACGCGAGCCAGGTCCCTGGCACGGGACTCCAATGGTTCCTGATCATCATCGACGCCGCGCTGGCCTGCCTCAACATCTACGCCATTTCTCTCATCGCCAAGGGCGACCGCAAGTACGCCAAGTGGCTCTTTGTCGCCATGGCCGTCCTCGGCACGATCTTCCTCCTCAGGGGACTCTCCGGTCCCGTCATCTTCATCCTCATCAATGCCGGGCTCCTGACCGGGGGCGTCTGGGGCTGGATGCTCGTCTCGCGCGAAGCGAAAGGCCTTCCGGCCTGAAGGGAATGCCATGATCAAATGCCCATCCTGTTCGTTCGAGAATCCCGGCGACGGCAAGTTCTGCACGGCCTGCGGCCGGACGCTCGACTCGCCGACGGACGCCCCGGCGGGTCCGGCGAGGTTCTGCACGGAGTGCGGCGCGAAGATCCCGGCCGACTCGAAATTCTGCACAGCCTGCGGCAAGGGGTTCGAAGCGGCCGGCGCCCCGACATCGGTGGCCGGTTCATCGTCCGCGTCAGGCTATCTGGCCGTCCTCGACGCGCGGCTGGCCGAGAACGGCTTCGAGAAGATCGAGCCGCCGGCCGTGCTCGCACTCGATCGTTTCCTGCGCCGAAAGAAATTCGAGCTGGCCCAGATCGGCATGGTCACGGCCGTCTGCGGCGTCAAGGTCCTGGCCGAGCCGGCGACGACGCCCTATGTCAAGGATTTCAGCAAGGCCGTCTTCGATTTCGCCGTCTCGAAGAAGGGCTTCTTCGCCAGGAACGCCTTTCAGCAACTGCTCGTCTACCCGGTCCTCATCGCCCCCGCGGCCGAGGCCGGGGTCGGGGCGTTCCTCGACTCCCATTGGCCGAAGCACTGGATGGCCTTCGAGTTCCCGGTCGTCGTCTCGCTCGGGACGCGGGAGCTTCTGATGCACAGGTCCACGCCGCTCTATCAGCCGCTCTCCCACTCGGGATTCAAGAAGCAGGCCGAGAGCCTGTTCGCCCTCTGAGGGACAAGCGCCCGGCGGAGGCCCGGATACGCTAGACCGTATCGTCGCCGCCCGACGAGCCGCCGCTGTCGGAGCCGCCGCCGGTGTCGACGGAGCTCCCCGCGTCGCTTCCCGAGTCTCCGCTCGTCGAGGACCCGGCGTCGTAATCGGACCCCGAGGCGATGCCGTCGTCCGCGCCGGCGTCGTCGGACGGGGCCGCGGCGGCCGCCGCGTCGTCGTCCTCGCCCGGCATGTCGGCGATAGAGCTCGAGCCGGGCTCGACGACCTGCTCCGCGCCGACCGTGTCCGTCGAGGACCCCTGGCCGGTCGTATCCACGGTGTCGATCCGCCCGTCCGCGTCAAGGTCGGTGGCCACGTCCTCGGAATAGCCGTCCTTGTTGATATCGCCGTAGTACGTGCCGGTGCT
>JBAVUQ010000311.1:0-1789 GCA_049696855.1 Candidatus Aminicenantales bacterium | reverse complement strand
GCAGCTCGCCCGCCTGCCGCTCAATCGCGAGGAGTCCGTCGATACGAAGACGGTCATCGGGCCCAAGGCGAGAAAGCCCCTGGTCATCGGGACGCCGATCATCGTCAGTCACATGTCCTTCGGGGCGCTGTCGAAAGAGGCCCACTCCGCCCTGGCCCTGGGCAGCGCCGCGGCCGGGACGGCCATGTCCTCCGGCGAAGGCGGCATCCTGCCGGAGGCCCTGGGCCTGGCCGAAAAATATGTCTTCGAATACGTGCCCAACCGCTACAGCGCCACCCCGAAAAACCTCGAGCGCGTCGATGCCGTCGAGATCAAGTTCGGCCAGTCGGCCAAGCCCGGCCTGGGCGGGCATCTCCCCGGCGGCAAGGTGACCGCCGAGATCGCGGCCATCCGGGGCTTCCGCGAAGGCGAGGACATCACCAGCCCGTCCCGGTTCCCCGACATCGCCGGCCGCGACGACCTGAGGCGCAAGGTCGACGAGCTGAGGGCGCTCTCGAAAGGCCGCCCGATCGGCATCAAGATCGCCGCCGGCCACGTCGAGGCCGACCTCGAGTTCGCCCTCTCCGCCGGCCCCGATTTCATCACCATCGACGGCCGGGCCGGGGCGACCGGGGCGGCCGTCAAGCTGATCAAGGACGCGACGTCGATCCCGACGATCTACGCCCTCGACCGCGCCCGCAGGTACTTCGAGGGAAGGGGCATCAAGGACGTGACGCTCATCGCGACCGGCGGCCTGCGCGTCTCGCCGGACTTCGCCAAGGCCCTGGCCCTCGGCGCCGACGTCGTGGCCATCGGCACGGCGGCCCTGATGGCCATCGGCTGTCAGCAGTTCCGGATCTGCGACACCGGCCGCTGCCCCGTCGGCATCGCCACCCAGGACCCGGGTCTCCGGGCCCGGCTCGACGTCGACGAGGCCGCTTGCGGCCTGGCCAACTTTCTCCGCGTTTCGACCGAGGAGCTCAGGGATTTCGCCCGGCTCACCGGCCATGACAGCGTCCACAAGCTCTCGGTCCGCGACCTGGCGACGACGAGCTCCGAGATCTCGGACCACACCTCGATCCCTCACGCCTGAACCTCGCCCGCCGTCTTTCCTAGTGTGAGCAGCGGGCCTCTGAAATTTGACAAGAGCCCAGGTATTACTTATTGTAATACCGTGAGGTCGATCATGCCCAAAGCCAAGATCGCGATTTCTATTGACGAGAACGTCCTCGGGGAGCTTGATAGTCTCGTCCGAAACGGAATGTTCAGCAACAGGAGTCAAGCCATCGAAAACGCGGTCGCGGAAGAGCTTTCCCGGCTGGACAGGGTCCGCCTGGCCGCCGAATGCGCCAAGCTGGACCCCGCCCTCGAAAGGGAAATCGCGGAAGAAGGCTTGTCCGAGGAGTCCGCCGAATGGCCCGAATACTGAGAGGCGAGATCCGCTGGGCGGATCTCAGTCCGGCCCGGGGCCGCGAACAGAAGGGCCGCCGGCCCGTGCTGATCGTCAGTCATGACGTTTTCAACGAGCGTTCGGGGACCGTCATCGCCATGGCCGTCACCAGCCGGCCTCAACGGGCAGGCTTCCCGTTGACCTTGGAGATCTCCTCGAAGGGATTGCCCAAGAATTCCTGGATCAAGATAAGCCAAGTCCGGACGCTGGCCGTGGAGCGGATCGGCAAGCTGGCCGCCGTTCTTCCTCCCGAGGAGCTCGCCCGGGTTGTCGATGGGCTCAACGAGATCATTGGGGATTAAGTTCGGGCTTTCAGTGCTTTGAGATCCAGGCCGCGATGTCGTCGATGACGTACGGCGC
>JBAVUQ010000310.1:0-7237 GCA_049696855.1 Candidatus Aminicenantales bacterium | reverse complement strand
TCGCCGTAGATGATGGGCTCCCCTTCGGCCGCGGCCTCGCGGACGGTCACGGGATTGAGCTCGAGGATGACATAGGGAATGCCCGCCTCCTTGAGGACATGGGCCAGATTCCTCCCGTTGAGGCCGTATCCCGCGATGATGAGATGGCCCTTGAGGCGCGGGCCGGAGCTTTCCTCCTCAGGCGCCCTTTTTTTCCAGTGCAGTCGGCGCGCGCCGAGATCGGCCAGTCCCGGAGAGGCCCGGATGAGGAACGGCGTCGCCATGATCGTCAGGATGGACGAGGCGATGAAGGCCTGGAAGATATCGCCGCTCAGGAACCCGTTGGCCCGTCCGACCCCGGCCAGGACGAACGAGAATTCCCCGACCTGGGCCAGGGCCAGGCCGGTGACGACGGACACCCGAGGCCCGTAGCCGAGGATGGCGACCGTCGAAACCACGGCGAGAGTCTTGACCGCGAGAATGGCGGCGACGAGGACCAGGACCGTAGGCAGGAACCTCCAGACCGCCTCGACGTCGAGCAGCATCCCGACGGCGATAAAGAAGATGCTGTTGAAAACGTCCCTGAACGGCAGGATGTCGGAGACGACCTGGTGGCTGTAAGCGGACTCGGCCAGCAGCACCCCGGCAAGAAACGCGCCCAAGGCGAGAGACAGGCCGAGAGAGGACGTCAGCAGGGCCATCCCCAGGCAGAGGAAGAGCGTGGCGATGAGAAAAACCTCCCGGACGCGCGTCCTGACGACAAGGTTAAGGAGGAACGGCATCAGGAAGCGGGCCAGGACGTAGACCGCGGCCACGGCCGCCGCGCTCAGCGCGAAGCGGACCGCGATGGACACGGCCGAAACGCTGCCCGCGTTGGCCAGGACCGGGACGAGGGCGATCATGGGCACGATGGCCAGGTCCTGGAAGATCAGGATGCCGAGCGAGATGCGTCCCTGCGGAGAGTCGGTTTCGCCTCGGTCGCCGAGGATCTTGAGCACGACGGCCGTGCTGCTGAGCGAGATCAGGAAGCCATAAAAGAGGGCCTCCCGGAAGCGCAGTCCAAGGACGCCGGTCAGGATCGCGACGCAGGCCGCCGTGGTCAGGGCGACCTGGAGGCCGCCTCCGGACAGGAAGTTCCGGCGGATGCGCTTGAGCCGGGCCGGCTCGAACTCGAGTCCGATGGTGAAGAGCAGCATGACGACGCCGATCTCGGCCAGCGTCCGGACCGTCGCATCGTTCTGGACAAGAGACAGGCCGCCGGGGCCGATGAGGACGCCGGTCAGGAGAAAGCCGACGACCGAGGGCAGCTTGAGCTTGTGGGAGACGTAAATGATGAGAACGGACGCGGCCAGGACGATAACCAGGTCCTTGAGGACGAACAGGTCCATGTCAGCGACCGGTCCCTGCGGACTTGACGAGATCCTGTCGTCTCATGAGGCCTCGCCTTTCGCTTATAACACGAGGGTTCGGGACCGGTCAACTTATAAGCCCCCCCGGGAGATTAGCCATATGGACTGGATTTCACCCCGAATATGACCTAAAGGGAGGATGTCCATGGCATCATGGTAAAATTAGGTTAAAGAAGGAAAGACGCATTTCAGGAGGCTCGCATGAAAAGACAGGTCATCGCGTTTCTCGTCGTGGCGTGCGCGGCGGCGTTCATCCCGCCGGCCCTCGAAGCCGGCGTCGGGATCAAGGCGGGCTATTCGCTCGCCAAATTCTCCGAAAGTCCGGCATTCCCTTGGGAGAACCTGAGATTCTTCACCGGCGGCTTGTCCTTTGAGCAAGGCTTGGGCTTCATCTCGCTGCAGCCCGAGATTCTCTATGTGCGGATGGGGGGGAAGTTCTCGGCCGGAGATCTCGAATATCGGTTCCATTACGTCCAGGTCCCGGTCCTGCTCAAGCTGGCTATCCTCCCCGCCGGACCCATCCGTCCGTTCATCTATGCCGGCGGCTACGGTGCTTACTTAATCAAAGCCGAAGGCTTCCTGGGGACGGACAAAGAGGACCTGACACAGGACTACCAGAGGCTCGACTACGGAGCCGTCGGAGGCGTGGGCCTGGCATTTAAGCTGGCCTTGATCTCCGTGTCCGTCGAGGGTCGCTACAATTATGGACTGATGAACATCTGGAAGAATCCCTCGCCTGGCGAGACCAGGAAGAACAGGTGCATGATGGCCCTGGTCGGCATCGGGTTCTAGGTCCGGGTCCAGAGTCGATCCGCTACCTCCTTTGGCGCCTCACCTCCCGCGGGGTGAGGCGTTTTTTTTATGCCCGGATCAGATCCAGAGCCGGGCTGAAGGACAACCACTTTACCCGGACTGCCCCTTGGTTTATGCTGTCCCCGAATCGGAGGCATCCATGAAGACGATCAAGGTCGGACTCATCGGGACGGGTTATATCGGCCTCGTCCACCTCGAAATGCTGAGGCGCCTCGGCGGCGTCGAGGTCGCGGCCGTGGCCGACACGAACGGCGAGCTGGCGCGGGCGGCGGCCGGGAAGTTCGGCATCGGGCGCGTCTACGAGAGCGCCGATGCCCTCATCGCCGACACCGAAATCGAGGTCGTCCACGACTGCGCCCCGAACAACGTCCATTTCGACATCAACGCCAAGGCCATCCGGGCCGGAAAAGATCTGCTGTCCGAGAAGCCCCTAGCCCTCGATTCAGGCGAGTCCGGCCAGCTCCTGGAGATGGCGAAGAGCCACGGCACCCTGACGGCAATCGACTTCTGCTATCGTTATTACCCGGTCGTTCAGGAGGCCGCGGCGAGGGCCAGGCGGGGCGACCTCGGCGAGGTCCGGGCCTTCGTCGGCCACTTCCTCCAGGACTGGCTCTTCTTCGAGACCGATTATACTTGGCGCCTGGACCCCAAGGTCGCCGGACAGGCCAACGTCGTCGCCGATCTCGGCAGCCACTGGTTCGACCTGGTCCAGTTCATCACCGGACAGAAGATCGTCGAGGTCATGGCCGAGCTTCACACCTGCCTGCCCAAGCGGCGAAAACCCAAAGCCGGGCCGCTGTCGTTCGGCGCGGGAGAGGCCGGGGATTCCGAGGAGGTCGCGATCACGCTCGACGACTATGCGTCGGTCTTCTTGAAGCTCGAGAGCGGGGCCAGGGGCAATTTCACGACTTGCCAGGCCGCGGCCGGCCGCAAGGTCGATCTCGAGATCCAGGTCTTCGGCTCGAAGGAATCCTACGCCTGGAGCCACGTCCACCCCAACGCCCTTTGGATCGGACACCGGGAGCGGGCCAACGAGGTTTTCTACGAATCCTCGCAGCTCCAGACGGAGGGGACGCGGAAATACGCCACCCTGCCTACGGGTCATCCCCTGGGCTACCACGACGCCGTGTTCAACCTTTTCCGGGATTATTATGAGGCGCTGGCGGCCAAACGGGCCGGAAAACCGTATGAAACGACCTGCCCCGATTTCCGGACCGGCCACGAGATGATGTGCGTCGTCGACGCGGCGGTCCGCTCCGACAAGTCCGGAGCGTGGGTCAAGGTCGTGGGGTAAATTATTCGGATTTTGCCGGCTTGTTCTCGGCTGACTTATTCTCCGCCGGCTTGTTCTCAGCTGGCTTGCTTTCGGCCGGAGTATCCGTCTTTTTCTGAGGTTTGGCGCCTTCGGGGGCTTTCGCCTTCTTGGGCTTGGCTTCTTTCGGGGCGGCCTTGGCCTTCTCGGCTTTGGCGGCTTCCGGTTCCTTCTTGGGGGCGGCGGCCCTTTCGGCCTTGATCCTGGCCATTTCTTCGGTCCGCTTCTCTTCCTCGGCGATCCGGCTCAGCCTTTTTTTCGAGGCCTTGATATCCGCTTTCATTTTTTTGACGAGAGTATCCCTGTCGGCCTGCCGGCCTTTGATCCCCTTCTCTGACAGGCGCTCCATCCGGTCTTTCAGATCACGCTCGAAAGACGCCTTTTGACGCGTGACGATCTGCTTACGCTTCAAGCCCATGACTTCCTCCATTCCGATTTTGCAGGCCTTCGATCCCCTGCCGGCGGGAAATTGCCGGACCTATGTATATCAGGATTCCGTCTAAAAGCCAACAGCTCGTTCGATGGGTTGAATAACCAGAGGAAAAGAGAAGCGCGCCCGGGGTGACCGAACACCCGACCTGCTGATTCGAAAGGCCCGGCTAGCGGGATTCTTGACGAACTTTTGACAAAACCTTCATATCCTTTTGACAGCTTGGCCCCCCGCCCATAATATTATCCTGCACAGAGGGAAGAAGCGAATTATTTCCAAAAGGAGGACTAACGATGCGGCAGACCATCCGAAGTTCAGTGATCAAAGGACGGCGGACAGTCCTTCCGCTTTTCTTTGCCGTGGCGATCTTTTCTGTTTCCGCCCGGGCGCAGGCTGTGTTTTCGAGCCTGCAAAGTGCCTCGGTCCTGAAGCCGAAGCAGCTCGAGGTGACGCCGGACTTCTCCGCAGTTGTTATTCTTAGTGAGGATGAAGGGCTCGAACATGTCTGGAATACTTTCGGTGTGCAGCTGGGCGTCGGCATCACCAAAAGGCTGGAGATCCGTGTCCGGTACGCCTATCTTGACAGAATGGACGGTTACACCACCAATAGCATCATCAGTTTCGGTCCCAAGATCGGCCTGGCGAAAAACGTGCTCTCATTCTACCTGCCGGTCGAATTCAAGCTCTCCGGTTGTGACGTCGAAAGCATGGATACCTCGAATATCCAGCCGACCCTGATGTTGAATGCCCCGGTCGCCAAGCGGTTTGAGATCAATCCGGCGGTCAAGGTGTCAATTCCCTTCCATGCGGTAAAGATCGCCTCGCCATACCAGCGAACACAGGTCGCCGTGGACCTGGGCTTCGGCATCTTCCTAGGCCATTCCAAGAATCTTGTGATCCGTCCGGAGGCCGGGGCCCTCTTTGTCGGCGGGGGGAGCTTCTGGCAATTCAGCGTGGGCTTCGGCGTTCGCACCAAGAACTGATGGGGGCCTAATCGCCCAGGCGCTCTCCGAGCTTGTTACACATTTGTCACTCTAAATAGGCCAACTCGATACTCTATGGGACAATCCCAGGCAAAACAGACGAGCGCCTGGAATAGCCCCTAAGTGGCTGATATACTTGGGCAATATGGGGTAAAAAGAGAGCGCGTCCGGGGTGACTCGAACACCCGACCTGCTGATTCGTAGTCAGATCGAATGAATTTATATCTTCCTCTAATAAATTAGGATACGAGAACCAGCACCGTTTTATGTGCCTTGCTTGTGCCTCCAATTGCGTTTTCCCGGGAATTTGAGCAAGATAAGGCAAGCTGCTTCTTCAAGGAGGCTTCTTTAATGAAAAACGTAGGTAAATCAAGTGCTGTCCCCTATCTAGTCGCACTAGTCATAATGATCCTCGGCGTTTTAGGGAATTACTTTGTGCCAAGATGGCTCGCGAGAAACCAAAAGGAACTTACCATCGAAATCCAAAATAATATTAAAATATTCCCGATAGAAAACAGAATTAGACCATACCTCGCTGACCTTGAAAAGAATGGGATACTTAATCGGCTAAACTTGATAACCCTCCGATTTATTAATACCGGAGAAAGAGGGATTGCCAAGAAAGATTTCATTAGAGAAATTGATATTAATTTCCCCGACAATTATCGTTTATTTGAGACGCCCAGAATATCCGATAATCCCACCAACGTAGAGGTTATGATTAAGAAGGACCCTCAAGAAGATCACGTTTTTCTTAGCTTCGATCTTTTAAATAAAAAACAATATTTTACTTGCGATATCTTATATCTAGGCGAAACGCCGATCGTTCCTTCAATAATCGCAAAAATATTAGATTTGGATAATTTATCCGTCCGAACTCAGCCTACTGCGGATGTAAAAGAGCGTAAGCTCCTTTCTTCTAGTGTTTCTACTTTGATTGATGCTTTTATGCTCTCGATAATCCTATTGTCAATTTATATTTATGAAATAATCAAGTACGGAAAGCTAAGAAAGGGCACTAGTTGGATGATATATATCTACGGAGGGTTGATAGTAGGCATAGTGGTTGGCAGTTATTTTTATTTAATTGGGAAGTCATTCTTTTCTACTTTTTCAATAATCTTATCTGCCGGAATAACACTAGAGTTGATAGCCGTTTTAATGCTTCTTAAAGTCGCCGTCCAAAAGAGCGCGAAATCGGTCAAGCGTTAAGACTCCCGAGGGTTGAAACCGTATCTTGTACCCCTCTTGCGCCCATATTCGCGGCGTCGCAGGCATATACGAGATCAAGGATCTCTAGAGCCCGGCGCCGGTTCGCAGCGAAGGGGTGAACATATCGGGAAATCGAACATGATCTCCGTCCGCGTCGATCGGCGGCGGAGATCAAGAAAGGGCTGGAATGGCGATTCCTGGATCCGGCGCTCCGGGCTGGACGCGGGGGAAATCCTGGATCTTCCTTTGGAGGCCCGCAACGGCGGACGAGATCCGCGCCCGACAATTGAGAACAAATGTCTGAGCCTTGCGCGAGGCCGCGGCGTCGTGGCGAAGGTTCCGCGAGGAAAAAGGCGAACAGGCGTTCGTCGATGCCGGAGGCCCGGACGCGATCCGCGAGATCGAACAATCCCTCCACGAGGCCGTGGAGGAAGTGAAGGCTTTGGAGCGGAAGAACGCCAAAAATCCATAAAACAGCATTACCAGGGAAGCGCCGATCCCGGCACTCATATCTTTCCTGGAGGGATCCTATTTTTTGTTTGGCTTACTTTCTAGAATCTGAGTAAGGAATTCAATATTATTAATTTGTTCTTTTCTGATTGCATAGGACGCTCTTAGGATTTTCGAAAATTCCGCACTTCGTATATCTGATAAACCATCCAATTTCTTTAACGTCTCCAATCTTTCTTTTTGCTGCTTTTGTTTTGTCTCCATCTCCGCGAAGATTTCTTTATTTCTTTGCTTCCATTTTTTTGCCATATCTAGGTGTTCTTTGCGTTTCGCGACGAGTTCAACCCTCTCCTTTGAAGAAGGATCGGCTTTTTCTATTTGTCCTTCAATCGCATCCAATTCTTTATCTAATTTTTCCCCTTCCGAGATCATCTCCTTAGATGATTTTATCAATTCATCCACCTGAGCGTTTGTGTCGGTAATCTCCTTATCTACCGTGTCAAACGATGACCGATACTTATTTAGATTATTCTTCATAACATCTAAGCCGAAAAGATTCGCAACCAAATAATAAACGTCATTCTTGAATGCCAAGAGTTTCAGTCCGGCATATTTATTGGGTCTTTCCTCGAATAATTCCAATCCATCA
>JBAVUQ010000309.1:0-47137 GCA_049696855.1 Candidatus Aminicenantales bacterium | reverse complement strand
GGGGAGATCGTCGGCTTCCTCGGTCCCAACGGCGCGGGCAAGACGACGACTCTGAAGATGCTCTCGGGGCTCCTTCACCCGACGTCCGGCGAGCTCTCGGTCCTGTCCTATGTCCCGTGGAAGAGGGACCGGGCGTTCCTGAGGAGAATCACGCTGGTCATGGGACAGCGCAACCAGCTCATCTGGGACATCCCCGCAGCGGACTCATACGAGCTCAACCGGGCGATCTATCGCATCCCGCCCGCCGACTACCGGCGGACCCTCGACGAGCTTGTCGCCCTCCTCGAGCTCGAACCGCTCCTGCGCAAGCCCGTCCGCAACCTCTCGCTCGGCGAGCGGATGAAATGCGAGATCGCGGCGGCCCTGCTCCACCGCCCGGCCGTCGTCTTCCTCGATGAGCCGACGATCGGCCTCGACGTGACGATGCAGCGCCGCATCCGGGCCTTCATCGCCGAGTACAGCCGCCGCCACGGGGCCACGGTCCTTTTAACGAGCCATTACATGGCCGACGTCGAGGCGCTCTGCAAGCGGGTCATCGTCATCCACCACGGCCAGCTCCTCTTCGACGGCGAGCTGGCCGCCCTGGTCCAGCGATTCACCGCCGATAAGACGATCGTCGTCCAGCTCAAGGACTGTGCGGCCGACATGGGCGCCTATGGCGAGGTCATCTCGTGCGAGGGCGGCCGCACGACCCTGCGCGTGCCGAAAGCCGAAACGGCCCGCGTCACCGGGCGGATCCTGGCGGAGCTTCCGGTCATCGACCTGACCGTCGAGGACCCGCCGATCGAGGAGGTCATCGAGCGGGTCTTCGCCCAGGGGGGGTCATGAAAGGCCTGGCCGATCTCTATCTCCAGCAGCTTAAGACCGGCGTCGCCTCGATGCTGCAGTACCGCGGATCGCTCGTCATCTGGCTCATCGGCAACATCCTCGAGCCGCTCATCTATCTCGTGGTCTGGTCGACCGTCGCCCGCTCGACCGGCGGGACCGTCGGGGGCTACGGCGCGCAGGACTTCGCGGCTTATTACATCGTCCTCATGCTCGTCAACCAGGCCACCTTCACCTGGGTGATGTACGAGTTCGATTACCGGATCCGCGAGGGCACGTTCTCGGCGGACCTCCTTCACCCCGTTCATCCGATCCACGCCGACATCGCCGAGAACCTGTCCTCCAAGGCCGTGAGCCTGCCGTTCATTTTCGCGGCCGCGGCCGGCCTGGCCGCCGTTTTTCACCCGGCGCTCAAGCTGACGCTGCCCGCGGCCGCGGCGTTCGTCCCGGCGCTCGTCCTGGCGTTCCTGGTGCGCTTTCTCGTGGATTGGACGGTCGCCCTGGCGGCCTTCTGGATGACGCGGGTGACGGCCATCAACCAGATCCACTACATGGCCGTGCTGTTCTTTTCCGGACAGATCGCCCCGCTGACCGTCCTGCCGCGCCCGCTCCAGGTCGTGGCCAATGTCCTGCCGTTCCGATGGACGATCGGCTTTCCGGTGGAGATCCTCCTCGGCCGCCTGACCATGGCTCAAGTCCTGACGGGCTTCGCGGTCCAGGGGGCATGGCTGCTGGCCGCCGCGCTCCTGGTGAGGGTCGCCTGGCGCGCCAGCGTGAAGCGCTACTCGGCGGTGGGCGCATGAGACTGTTGCGGCT
This sequence comes from Candidatus Aminicenantales bacterium, assembly GCA_049696855.1. Lineage (GTDB taxonomy): Bacteria > Acidobacteriota > Aminicenantia > Aminicenantales > Saccharicenantaceae > RBG-16-66-30. Next base: position 45,496 of record JBAVUQ010000309.1, on the reverse strand, counting down.
CGTGGCCGTGTTCCTGCGCGTCGGCGTCATGGGGGAGGCGGCCTATCCGGCCAACTTTCTGGCCCACATCGTCGACTCGGCGCTCGAGCTCGGGACGGCGCTGGCCGGGCTGGCCCTCATCTTCGCTCACACCGCGACGCTCGGCGGCTGGCGCTCGGAGGAGCTCGTGGCCCTCGTCGGGGTCTATGTCCTCGTCGGCGGCGTCATCGGCCTGGTCATCCAGCCGGGCATGGAACAGCTGACGGAATCGGTGCGCGACGGCACGCTGGATTTCACCTTGGCCAAGCCGGAGGACGCGCAGCTCCTCGTCAGCATTTGGAGGGTCGAGATCTGGAAGCTCGTCGACGTCGGGCTGGGTTTGGTCGTGCTGGGCATCGCTCTGGCGCGTCTCGGCCAAAGGGTCGGCGTCGCTCAGGCGGCCGCGTTCGTCGCCGCCCTCATCGCCGGGGGGCTCATTGTCTACAGCTTCTGGCTGATCCTGGCGACGACCGCGTTCTGGCTGGTCCGGGTCGAGAACATCCTGGTCATCTTCCAAAGCGTCTACGAGGCTGGCCGCTGGCCGGTGAGCATCTACCCCGGCTGGTTGCGCTTCGCCCTGACCTTCCTCGTTCCGGTGGCCTTTGCCATCACCGTCCCGGCCCAAGCGCTGGCCGGGCGTCTGACGTGGCCGGTCCTCCTCGGGGCGTCCGGCTTCGCCGCCGTGCTCTTCACGGCCGCGCGGCTCTTCTGGAGGATCGGCGTCCGGCACTATTCCGGCGCCTCGTCCTGAGCCGCCGGGCTTCTCTCCCCCCGGCATGCCTGACGAGCCGAGGACCATAGCAGAGGCGAGTGCCGCGGCGGGAACTTCCTCGAGAGAAATTCAAATTTTTGGATTGAGTTCAACCAATTGAAGATTCCTCCATAGGCTGAATGCCGGTTCTTATGGGTAAGTCGTTCATTAAACTATAATTAATTCGGTTTTGGGGGGGGCGATGACATTGGCACCGAATTTGCTTAATTCTTATGACAAAATGGATATTTTTTATGAAAGAAAGGAGGTGGACTCCGGAAGAACTGCGTCCAGAAGGGAATGAGGGAATCGCCACTCGAGGCGAAATCACAGGACTCTGAAGGCTTATCAGGAGGCAAAATGAAGAAGGCCTTAGTTGTTCTAGCTGTGCTGGTTTTTTCCATGTCTCTTGCGGCCCAGCAAAGAACGGGAAACATCTATGGGAAAATCCTTGACGCCGAACGCAACCCCCTCCCCGGCGTGGCCGTAACGCTGACGGGGCCGCAAATGGCTCCCTTGACCTCGGTCACGAGCCAAGAGGGGATGTACAGATTCGTCGCCGTTCCCCCCGGCAACGAATACACGATCAAGGCCGAGCTCCAGGGATTCAAGACCCAGAGCAAAAGCAACATCATCGTCTCGATCGGAGGCAACTCCGCGATCGACTTGATCCTGGAAGTCGGACGGCTCGAGGAACAGGTCACGGTTGTCGCCCAGACGCCGGTCGTCGACGTCAAAAAGACCGCGACGTCGATGAACGTTACCAAGGAAGAGATGCAGTCGCTGCCCACGTCCCGCGATCCCTGGGTCATCTTGCAGCTGGCTCCGTCCATCATGACCGACCGCGAGAACGTCGGCGGTAACGAGTCCGGCCAGCAGTCGGGGTACTTCAATAAGGGCGACATGTCCAACTCCGGCTACATCGGGTCGAACAACATCTGGGCGGTCGATGGCATCGACATCAGCGACCCGGCAGCCCTCGGCGGCTCCGCCCTGTATTACGACTTCGACATGTTCGAAGAGTTGAACATCACGACGGGCGGCGCGGCCGACGTTTCCATCCAGACGGGCGGCATCGCCTTGAACATGGTCACCCGGCGCGGCGGCAACAAGCTTAGCCTGGCCGGCCGTTTCTACCTGACCGACAACTTCTTCCAGTCCACCAACCTCACCCAGGCCCTTATTGACGAGGGCGCCATCGGAACCAGCAAGATCCAGTACATCAAGGACTACGGTTTCAATGCCGGCGGCCCCCTGTGGAAGGACAAGGTCTGGTGGTGGGGCGCTTACGGCGTGCAGGATGTCTTCATCTATAGCATCGCCGGGACCAAGGACCAGTCCCTTCTCAACAACTACAATTTCAAGATCAATGCCCAGCTCCTGGCGAACAACCGGTTCGAGGCCCTGGTGACGTCCGGCGCGAAGGAAAAATTCGGCCGCGGCGCCGGCGCCGTCGCCGCTCCGGAAGGCTACCATCAGATCGGCAAGTACCACTGGGGCAGCCCGATCATCAAGCTGCAGGACGAGCACGTCTTCGGCAACAACTTCTACCTATCGGCGAAGTTCTCCTTCAACAACGCCGGATTCGGCTGGACCCCGATGACGGACGAGGCCATGCAGTACCCCGTTGTCACCGACCAGACCACGACCAAGTACATCCCCTTCAATTCGAGGACGGGAGTTTCGTACGACTACTACCTGGTCGACCGGCCGCGGTACAACTACCAGCTCCAAGCCACGTACTTCAACGATTCGCTCTTCGGGCTTTCCCATGAGATCAAGTTCGGCGCGGAATATTCCGATAAGGCTCAAGCCGGAACGAATTCAGGGACATTCTCTCAACATTTCCGCATCCGCCGGAACTATAATAACGTGCAGATTGACGCGGACAACAACGGCAGCAGGACGGTCGCGGAAATGGCCGGCTGGAACTTGGTCAATTGGGTTCGCAATCCCTTCTCCACGTGGACGGCCAAGCAATACGCCGGTTATATCCAAGATACGATGACCAAGGGCAATTTCACCCTCACCCTCGGCCTGAGATTTGACCAGCAGGTCCCCGGCCTGAAGGCCGGAGGCCGCACAGCGGTCCCTGATCCGCTGACGCCGTCCTGGAACACCGTCTTCGCCGCGGGCGTGCCCGCCCTGATGGACTCCATCCTGCCCGCGTCCACGTGGCACGCGGTCAAGGGCGAGGACAACTACAGGTGGAACACCTGGTCTCCGCGCATCGGCCTGACGTGGGACATCTCCGGCGATGGAAAGACCGTGGCCAAGCTCGCCCTGTCGCAATACGGCGACATCATGGGCGTCGGCCAGGATACGAATTCGCCGTTGAACACCGCCGGAAGCGCGAATTTCTGGTGGAAAGACGCAAACGCGGACGGCCAGGTCAACGTCAACGAGATTTGGTGGAGGTACAACGCCTCGACCACCCTCGGAAATCCGTATGGCATCTATCGGCTGTTTGACGACGCCGGGAACTTCTCCCCGGAGGCGGATGCCGCCCTTACCGGGCCGCTCTACACGGGTTATGACGCCTACAAGGCCGGCATGTTTGCGAGCTACGACATTTTCAACCCGAACGATACGCAGTACGTCCAAAGGTACTTCTACGAGAGCAAGGCGAACCAGACGTCCACGCGGACTCGCGAAATCCTGTTCAGCCTCGAACGCGAGATCCTCACCGACTTCGCCGCCATGGTCAGCTTCTCCTACAGGAGGTACGACAACTTCCAGAACTATTGGGACTACTATCCCTCGGATGTTTACACTCCGGAGGATTATCCCGACATCTCCGGCCTGGTCGTCAATCCTGAAAGCGGCCCCTGGTACGCCCAATATGGAACGGTCCCCAGCACGATCGATATCGGCGGGGTAAGCTACAGCACGGGCGGCGCGTCCGGCAGACCCATCTACTTGCCGACCGCGGACTACCCCACGGAAGGCGTGAACTACTGGTTCGTTCAAAAGAGCAGCCAGTGGAACACCTACACCGGCGTGGACTTCGTCCTGACCAAGAGAATGTCCAACAAGTGGTTCGCCAACGTGTCGCTGACCTTGCAGACCAACAAGAACCATTGGGGCGATATTTTTATGAACCCCCAAAACCAGTGGATGTCTGACGGCGAGCCCTACGTTGCGGCTCTGGGCTCCGCTAGCGGCAAGCAGAACGCGCAGATGTACACCACTTGGATGGTCAAGGCGAGCGGCCTCTATCAGCTGCCCTGGGGCTTCGACATCTCCGGGACGGTCAACGCCCGCCAAGGCTGGAAGATCCCCCAGTACTTCTACATCCAACAGCTTGATTCGCCGAACCCCGATTATCAATGGTCCACCTCCATCTACACCAAGCGGGTCATCGATCAGAGCCTGCCCACGTTCTACGACGTCACGCTCCGGCTCGAGAAGAAGGTCAACATCGGCGCCGGGCGGCTGTACTTCATGGCCGACGTCTTCAACCTCTTCAACTCAGCCATCATCAACAGACGCTACGACAACTACTTCGGTGATTACATCACCGACAACGGCGGAGTGCAGCTTGAAGGCGCGGACGGGTACTGGGTGAACCCGACCAACAACTACATCTACGAGATCCTCAATCCCAGGGTCTGGAGATTCGGCGTCCGGTTCGAGTTCTAAGCAGAATTAGCTCAAGCTCAAAAGCCCGCCCCGGCCCCAGCCGGGGCGGGCTTTTTCTTTTTTGCCGGACCTCACCGGGGATCCCCCGGCTTCGGGTCCTTGACGCTCAGCCGCGACCCGTACTATCCTCCCTCCGTGAGAACAAGGAATGGGTCTGAGCGCATCTGGGAGATCGACTTCCTGCGTGGTGTCGCCATCATCCTGGTCGTCGGCTACCACTTGCTCTTCGACCTCGGTGAGTTCGTCGGGGCGAGGCGGTTCCTCGGCTTTTCGACCGACCTGTCAAGCGTGGCCTGGACGATCGCCCAGCACTTCTTCGCCGGCCTCTTCGTCCTCTTGTCGGGGACGAGCTCGACGCTGACCCGCAGCAACGTCCGCCGCGGCCTGCGGCTCCTGGCGATTTCGTTTGCCGTGACCGTCGTGACCTACGTCTTCGAATCCACCTCGGCCATCTATTTCGGGATCCTCCAGTGCCTGGCCGTCTCCATGCTCCTCTACGGCGCGGCGTTCGAGAAGGCGGGCGCGGTCGCATGTGCCGTCTGGGGAACGCTCGTCCTCGGCCTGACGGCCGTGCTGCCCATCCTGAAAAGGATGCCGGCGCTCCGGACCGACTGGCTGCTGCCGCTAGGGCTCACCAGTCCTTCGTTCTCCTCGTTCGATTATTTCCCCCTCATCCCATGGCTCGGGATCTTTCTCATCGGGGCGAGCCTGGGCAAATCGCTCTATGCCTCGAAGCGGAGCCTCCTGCCCTGGCGGCTGCCGCGAACGTTCGTCAATTGGGCCGGGCGCCATTCCCTTATCATCTATATCGCCCACCAGCCGATCATCATGGGCGTCCTCTACGTTCTGGGCCTGTCCCGATAGAGCGGCCGGCGTTCCCCTTGCTTCCCCGGCATGGGAACGGGGTCCGTGCGCCAGCCTCCCCTGTGGGCCAAGGCTGCCGGTCCGGCTTGAAAACGCTGAACGGCTGAGCTATGAATAAGGCGGCTCCGGGAAGACCGGGAGGGACGAGGAGAGGCCCGAACGATGTACTACCTGTTGATCTATCAGACCGTCGAGAGCTATGTCGAGAAACGGGCGCCCTTTCGCTCTGAACACCTGGACTATTCAGGCGCCGCCCACTCCCGCGGGGAGCTCTTCATGGGAGGGGCCCTGGGCGACCCTCCCGATTCGGCCATCCTCATCTTTCGGGCGGATACGCCCGCCGTCGCCGAGGAGTTTGCCCGCAACGATCCGTACGTCAAGGCCGGACTGATCAGGGAATGGTCGGTGCGGCCCTGGACGGTCGTGATCGGCGGCTGACCTGGGGCCAGCCGCTGGTCGTCTATGGCGTTTTGTGCAGCAAAATCGAAGAGGATCCTTTGGATCGTCGATAAGAAAGGCGCGGTTTTCCCCTCATTCAGGACTTTTTCCCACCCAACGGCATTTCTGGCGCCTCAGGCTCGTCAGTCCCAGGGGGGCAACCCCGACGCCCGTCTGATCCGGGCTTCTCTCCCTTGGCACAATTCTTGTATAATTCCGAGAAAGGCGAAGGCTTATGGAATGCCTGAAAGGAGATCGCCAATGACCTCGAGAAGTTCTTCGGTACCCCGTATCCTCGGTTCGATCTTGATCCTGTGCCTGGTCCTGGTCCCCGCCCTGGCCGCCCAGGCCCCGAAGCCGGGCCAGTCCGTGAAGACGAAAGTCATCGACGAACTGACGCTTCCGGAGATGCGCAATGTGCTCGGGACCCCCAGGGACGACTCTTCGGGCATTTCGGACTTCAGCCAGGGGGATGACGGCGGGATCATCATCGCCTACCACTATTACGATGTGGACCAGGACAACTATGAGACCGATTTCGCCTCCGAGATCGCGCCGAAGCTCCAGGCGTTGTACAAGAAGTACAAGAACCTCGACCGGGTGACTTTCGAGATCGTCACCAATAACCCGGACGCACCCTCCTCGTGGAAGCCGTTTTCGCAGTTCGCTATGGACCGCAAGACCCTCGAAAAGCTCCACTGGACGTGGTTCGTGGCCCGGGACGTCCTCGACCAGGTCCTCAAGAACGAGAAGTAGCCGGGACCTCTCATGGGGTCTCACGGATCCCTCGAAGGGAAAATCGTCCTCGTCACGGGAGCCACCGGTGGCTTGGGCCGGATCGTCGTCAAGCGGCTCCTTGAAGCGGGGGCGGTCGTGGCCGCCGTCCATAGGGACGAGGCGAAATTCAGCGAGCTCCTTGACGTTGTCGGAAGCGGAACGGGGGACTCCCTCATGGGCTACAGGGCCGACGTCACGTCCGATGCCGAAGTCCGGGCGATGGTCGAAGGGATCCTCGGCCGGCGCGGCCGCATCGACGCTCTCCTGAATCTTGTCGGCGCCTACCGGGGCGGGGCGGATATCGCCGCCACGGGAGAGGACGACTGGGATTTCCTCATGCGGACGAACCTCAAATCGGCCTTTCTCTGTTCCCGGGCCGTGCTGCCGGCCATGGCCAAGGCCGGCGCCGGGCGCATCGTCTGTGTCGCCGCCCGCCCGGCCGTCGAAAACAAGGGCCGGGCGAAATCGGGAGCCTACGCGGTTTCCAAGGCCGGTGTCGTCGCTCTGACCCAGGCGATCGCCGAGGATACCCGAAAATCGGGCATCACGGCGAATTGCATCGTGCCCGGCACGATCGACACGCCGAAGAACCGGACCGCGATCTCCGGCGCCGATCCTTCCAAGTGGGCCGACCCCGAGGCGATCGCCGAGGTCCTGCTCTTCCTCGTCTCGGACGCGTCGTCGGTCACGAGCGGCGCGGTCATCCCCGTCTACGGCAAGAGCTGACGCGGCGGGACGCTAACGCCGGGATCGAGGCTTGGTCACGCGGGCGTTGGCGACGATGATGACCTCGGTGCCGTCGGCCACGAATTCATAGAGCTCCCGGATATCAGGGTTGAACAGGGCGATGCACCCGTCGGTCCAATCCTGGAATTCCTTCACGGCCGCAGGGTCCGCGTCCCCGAGCTTCCATCCGGGGCGCAGTGACGAGGGGGCGGCCTTGTGTTTCCGGATCATCTCCGAGGTCAGCTCGGGCAGCTGCCCGTGGAAGAGGATCGCCCCGCCCAGCTTCGTGTCCTGGGGCGGACAGGCGCCGGCGGCGAGCTTCTCCAGGATGGTCTTGTATTGCTCTGGGCCGATGAGCCCGGAGTCGAGGCCGCGGCGGGCGTCGGCGGCGTTCGGATAGGCGAGCCATAACCCGAGATAATAGGCCGAAGGCCTGTGGACGCAGATGAAATATTTCCCCTCTGGCGTCTTTTGATCCCCCAGGCGCTCCTTGGGGCCATGGGCGCGCCATCCCAGCTGGACCCGGTAGGCCTTGACCATATGCCGGCCGACCCAGAGCTCGAGGCGCCTTTGGCCCTTGTTGACAAGAATCCTGGCGCGGCGCAGCTTCCCGTCGACGAGGCGGAGGCGCCGCTCGACGACGATCTGCGAAAGCGGACGCTCCGGCCCATAGAGCGCGGCGTTGTAGACGGCGATCGTGGTCCCCCAGGCACCGGGTTTCTCCGATGGCTTCCCAGGTCCCGGCCGCTCGGCCATTCTCATGGGGCCGGCGGCGCAGGATGCGAGGACGAGGGCCGTGGCGAGTGCTGCGGCACTCCAGATCGCCCCTCTGCGGAACGTTCGCGCTCTCATCCGTTCTGCCCGTACGGCCTTCTTCTGCACGATGCGTGCCAGGATCGACCCCCTGTTCCCTCAGGCTGGAAGCGTAGCACGAAATCCTATATAATCAATAGGATTTATTTCCTTGACGGCAAGGAGGCCAGCCTCATGACAACTGCAAGAAGGGCCGCAGCCGCGTTCCTGATCGTCCTGACGGCGGCGGCTCTCCTGACCGAACAGCCCGCCGGGTCCTGCTGCAATGCCCCGGGCCTCGTGCCGGGCGGCGAGCAGGGAGAGCCCGTCTTCCAGGACCTTCCCAAGTCCGGCAAGAAGTGCTGGATCGGCGAGGTCAATTATTTCACCTGGGAGTTCGACAAGACGCCCAAGATGGGGACCTCGATCCTGGTCATTAAGCTCCACGACAAAGACGGAAAGCGCGTTTCCGACCTGGCCCTGGTCGGACAGTCCGACATGCCCTTGATGCGCGGCGCCCACGATTCCGGCGAGGTCGCCTTCAAGACCAACAAGGCCGGCGACTACCTGATGCCGGTCAACGTCGTCATGCCCGGCGAATGGGAGGTCCGGCTGACTTTTTCCCGCAACGGCATCGTCATCTTCCGCGGCCGCATCCGCTTTGATGTCTGACGCCGTCACGCGGCGGATCGCAGCGGGGGCCCTGATCTGCGGAGCCCTCGCCGGCGGCCTCCGGGCCCAGAGCTCGCTTTTCTACCTCGAGCTCCAGGCGATCGGCGCGTATTCGAGCGCATCGGACCGCTTCGAGCTCTTCTCGCTCACGGCCGGGGACATCATGCAGAAGCCGGGCGTCGGCTTCGACTTCGTCCAGCGTTTGAGAGCCCGGACGAGGGACATCGGCGTTCTGGCCGTCCAGGCCCGGCTCGTTTACGACCAGGAAGGCGACCACAAGCTCCAACCCCAGCTCTACAACGCCTATCTTCGCCTCAAGCCGAGGTTCGCCAATATCTGGATCGGACACGACCGCCCCGCCCTCGGGCTGTCGTCCGTACTTGACAATCACGCCCTGATCCTGCCCGACCCGGCCATGCTCGGGTACAGCTTCGACCGGGATTGGGGCCTGGGCCTCGACAAGGATTTCGGCTGGGGCGGCGTGGCTGCGTCTCTGACCGCGGGCAGCGGCATGCCGCTCTATCTCAAGGGCAATTTCCTGGCCGCGGCCCGCATTTTCGAGGGCGTTCTGGCCCGTGACAACTACAGCCTCGGCCTGTCCCTGTCCCGCGGGAAGATCCTGGAGACCATGGGCTACACCCTTGTCGAGCCCGAGCCTTTCGATTGGACCGCGGTCAGCGTCGACGCGTCCCACGTCTGGCGGAACCTCGAAAACCGCGCCGAGATCCTCGTCGGCCGACGTGACGGGGCGGGGACGTTCCTGCTGTTCTGGCGGTCGGGGTTGTCACTTCTCGAAGAAGGGCGGCTCAAAGTCGAAGCGCAGCCCGTCCTCATGAGACGGATGGGGGCCTGGACCTATTCGCTCGCTTCGGGGGTGACCTATCTTTTGAACGCGGACCTGGCCGGCCGCTTCATGGTCCTCTACGACCGTGAACGCCGCGACGCCCGGTTCGCCTTCCAGCTCTATTACACCAAGCGTTTATGAGCATCCGGGATACGTCCCTGTGGGGCGGGTCCCATCGGAAAAGGCGCCCGGCCCCGGGCCCGGCGACGGAGGTGAGAAATGAAGAAGGCGCTCGTCCTGGCGGCGGCCGGGCTCGTTTGTTCCGCCGCCGCCCTGTCCCTTTACGCCGCGGTCGGCTGCGATCTCAACGATCCCGACCGGGACGTCAAGCGCCTTTTCCCGGGGTCGACCGGCTACAAGACGCTCTACGTATCCGTTTCGAAAAAGGGCGGCGACGACCTCCTCAAGAGAATCGAAGCCCGGCTCGGCGATGCGTTCACCGGGCTTTTCGAGACGGCCGACGTCCCCTATACGATGTACGAGGTCTACAAGGGACCGGACCTCATCGGCTTCATCCACGGCGTCAACCAAAAGGGGACCTACGGCGGTCTCCAGGTCTTCCTGGCCCTCGACCTCAAGGGGATCATCAAGGCCTTTTACTTCCAGAAGCTGACCTCCAGAGCGGCCAAGGCCTTCCGCGATCCGGCCTTCGGCAGCCAGTTCGTCGGCCTCAGCCTGGAGGACTTCTACAAGTATGACGTCGTCTCGGGCCGGGAGGAGCCGCCGGGCCCCGTCAGCCGGATCAAGAATCCGGACCCGGCCGCCGAAAAGGACTTTCGGGCGACCCTCAGGGCGACCAAGAAGAACCTCATTCTCGCCGACGAATTCCTCCTCGGCAACGCCCATCTCAAGTTCTTCAAAGGATAGCGCGCGATGAAAAAGCTGACCGTTTTCGAAGTCGCCTGGAAAAGCCTCCTGCGCAAAAAAACGCGGAGCCTGCTGACCATCCTGGGCATCGCCATGGCCGCCTGGGTCCTGGTGAGTCTCTTCGGCTTCAACCGCGGCTACGAGGCCTCCCTCAACAAGGACATCGACAATCTGGGGTTCCAGATGCTCGTCGTGGCCAAGGGCTGTCCCTACGAAGCGGCGACGCTCATGCTCAAGGGCGGCACGGGCCTCAAGTACATGGCCGAGGACATCGCCGCGTCCGTCGCCGCCGAGCCCGAGGTCGAGGGCGTGACGCCCATGCTCATGCAGGTCGTCTTCGACCCCAACAAGGGCCAGACCGGCGGACTGGCCGCCTTCCTCGGCGTCGACCCGGTCTCGTTCCCGAAGATGAAGAGCGCCCTGCCCTTCAAGGCCGGCGGCTGGTTCAAGGAGCCGGAGGCCGCCGAGGCCGTCTTCGGCTACGAGGTGGCCGAGCTCGAACAGCGCGAGGTTGGCGATCTCTACCTCATCCCCGAGAAAGAGGTCGAAGTCAAGGTTGTGGGCATCCTCGAGCGCACGGGGACGCAGGACGACGGGACGATCTTCCTGCCCCTCAAGACCGTCCAGAAGGTCTTCGGCGTCCGGGAGCTGACCTCGATCGGCATCAAGGTCAAGAAGGACGCCGACCTGAAGGCCTTCGAGGACAAGATGTACAAGCTCCCTGACGTCCAGGTCGTCAGCCTGAGCCAGGTCAAGACGACCATCATGACCCTCGTGTCGACGGCCCGGGTCATGGTCTTCTCGATCGCCCTCATCGCCATCCTCATCGCCATGATGGGCGTCATCAACACGGTCCTGATGTCGGTCATGGAGAGGCGCCAGGAGATCGGCATCCTCAAGTCCATGGGGGCCATGGCCGGCGACGTCTTCAAGCTCGTCTGGCTCGAGACGATCATCCTCTGCATCAGCGGCGGCCTCATCGGGACGGGGCTGGCGCTCCTCACGGCCCGGCTGACGGATATCCTCGTCCGCGGCCTTCTGCCGTACTCGCCGAGCGGCGGCCTCGTCTCCATCGACCTCGGGCTGGTCCTGATGACCCTCGGCGTCGTCACCGCGATCGGGCTGGCCAGCGGGATCTACCCGTCCTGGAAGGCGGCCCGGATGCGGCCCCTCGATACCATCCGCAGCGAGGTGGAGTCGTGAGCGCGCCGGACGTCCAGGCCATCGCGGCCGAGCACCTGAAGAGGATCTACCGCCGCGGCCCGGAGGAGATCGCGGCGGTCGACGACGTCTCCCTCCAGATCGCGAAGGGATCGTTCACCTCGATCGTCGGGCCCTCGGGATCGGGCAAGACGACCCTGATCAACGTCCTTGGCTGCCTCGACAATCCGTCCTCGGGAACGCTCGCGCTCGGGGGCCGGGTCGTCTTCGAGAAGTGCAAGGGCCTCTCCGAGGCCAAACTGACCCTGATCCGCCGGGACGTCTTCGGTTACATCTTCCAGAAGTTCTTTCTCATCCCCACGCTGACCGTCCTCGAGAACGTCATCCTGCCGTTCACCTTCTATAAAAAGCCGGGCGCGGAGCAGAATATCGGCCGACTGCTCGCGGCTCTCGGCCTCGATAAGCGGGCCGACCATCTGCCCGGCCAGCTCTCGGGGGGAGAGATGCAGCGGGTGGCCATCGCCCGGGCCCTGGTCAACAAGCCCGATATCCTTCTCGCCGACGAGCCGACCGGGAACCTCGACACCGCCCGGAGCGAGGAGATCGGCTGGATCCTCCAGGAGCTCAACGCGCGGGAGGGACTGACCGTCATCCTCGTCACCCACAACCTCCGGCTGGCCGCGCTGGCCCGGCGGACGATCGAGCTCCGCGACGGGAAGATCTACGCGGCTTGACACACCCGGCGTGGAAAAATAGAATCAGGCCACCTTTGTCGGAGGAGAGGACACCCATGGTTCAGACTCTCGCCCAATTGTTGGTCCATTCCGTGACGGCATATCCGAAGCCGGATTTCATGCTGTTCAAAAAGGCCGGGGCGTACACGCCCATCTCCGCGGCGGAGTTCGGGGACAGCGTGAAGCACCTCGCCCTCGGGCTCAGGGACCTCGGTTTCGGGCCCGGCCAGAAGCTGTGCATCCTGTCGGAGAACAGGCCGGCCTGGACGACGACCGACTTCGCGACGCTCTCCTGCGGCGGGCTGACCGTGCCCATCTACACGACGCTCGTCTCGGAGCAGGTCCGCTACATCATCGACGATTCGGACGCCACGGTCGTGGTCGTTTCCACGGCCGATCAATGGAGGAAGATCGAGCGGTTGAGGGCCGGCCTGACCAAAGTCCGCCATTACATCACGTTCGCCGATGAGGCCCCGGCCGGCGTCCTGACGATCAAGGCGGTCATGGCCCGGGGCCGGGCCGTGGCCGAAGCCGAGCCGGGCCTTTACGATGCGCTTGTCGCCCGGGTCAAGGCCGATGACGAGGCGACCCTGATCTACACGTCCGGGACGACGGGCGTCCCCAAGGGCGTCATCCTGACGCACAACAATCTCCTCAGCAATATCAAGACGGCTTCGGACATCATCGAATTCTCCTCCAAAGATACCGTCCTGTCCTTCCTGCCATTGTCCCATATCCTCGAGCGCATGGTCATGTTCACCTACATCTACAAGGGCTGCACGGTGGCCTTCGCCGAGAGCGTCGAGGCCGTGGCCCAGAACCTGCTCGAGGTCCGTCCGCACATCATGGTCAGCGTCCCCCGGGTCTTCGAGAAGATCTACACCAAGGTCATGGACCAGGTCCTGACGAGCCCGGCCCTGCGGCGGAAGATCTTCTTCTGGGCCCTCGGCGTCGGCAAGGAGTACGGCGCGCTGAAGCTCGCCGGGAGGCCGGTTCCCCGCGGCCTCCAGTTCCGGCGGGCCGTCGCGGCCAAGCTGGTCTTTTCCAAGATCATCGCCCGGACGGGCGGCCGCGTCCGCTTCTTCGTCTCCGGCGGCGCGCCCCTGTCGAAGGACATCGCCGAGTTCTTCTACGCCATGGGTCTGGTCATTCTGGAGGGCTACGGCCTGACCGAGACGTCGCCCCTGCTGTCCGTCAACACCTTCGAGAACATCCGCCTGGGGACCGTCGGCAAACCGGCCCCCGGCATCGATGTCAGGATCGCGCCGGACGGCGAGATCCTGGCCCGCGGGCCCAACGTCATGAAGGGGTATTACAAAAAGGATGCCGAGACGCGGGAGATCATGGAAGGCGGCTGGTTTCACACCGGGGATATCGGCCATTTCGACGCCGACGGGTACCTCGTCATCACCGACCGCAAGAAGGACCTCCTTGTCACCTCGGGGGGGAAGAACATCGCCCCCCAGCCGATCGAGAATCTCCTCAAGTCGAGCCCGTACATCGCCAACGCCGTGGTCATCGGCGACCGCCAGCGCTTCGTGGCCGCGCTGGTCGTGCCCGAGTACGGCAAGCTCAAGGACTACGCCAAGGCCCAGGGGATCGCCTTCACCTCGATCGAAGAGCTTTGCCGGGACAAGCGGGTCGTCGATTTCCTCAAGGCGGAGGCCGACCGGGCGACGCCGCTCTTGGCCTCCTACGAACGCATCAAGAAGATCGTCGTCCTGCCGCGCGATTTCGACATCGAGAAGGGCGAGATCACGCCCTCCCTCAAGGTCCGGCGGGCCAACGTCACGGCCGAGTACCAGGAGGCGATCGACGCCCTGTACAGGGAAGACGCCGAGAGCGGACGCGATGACGGGGGGAACGGCGGCTGAGGCCGCGGGGCCTACTCTTCGGCCGGGGGTTCGGCCTTGACGGGCTCGGGCTTGGCGGTCCAGTAGAGGATCCGCCCGCAGTTCTCGCAGAGGATGACCTTCGTCCGGTCCCGCAGCTCGTTGAGCATCTGCGGGCGGACGCGCATATGGCACATCGCGCAGAAGTCGCCCGTGACCGGGGATAGGGCGGTGCCGCCCTTCTTCTGGAAGATGGCCTCGTAGAGCTTGAGCTGCTCGCGGGGGATGCGGGGAACAAGGGCCTCGCGCTCCTTCGTGAGCGCCGCGAAAAGGGCCCCGGTCTCCTTCATCTTCTCGTCGAGAACGAGCTTTTCCTTTTTGAGGAGATCCTCCTCCGTGCTCTGCTTGTGGAGGGCGGCCTTGATCTCCTCCTCGACGTCGTCGGCGGCGAGCATCTCGGCGATGATCCCTTCCTCGAGCGTGTCGACCTTGTGCTGGGTCTCCTCGATCTCATGGAGGAGGGACGTGTATTCCTTGTTGGTCTTGACCTCATTCAGCTGGCGCTTGTACTTCCCGATCTGGACCTTCATGTCCTTGACCTCGTTCTCGAGGTCGCGGCGGCTCTTCTGGTTCTGGGCCATCTTGTCCTTGGCGTCGGCGACGAGCTTGGTCGTGGCCTGGATCCGCTTGTCGACGTCCTGGACGAGACGGGGGATGCCTTCGAGGACGAGGGACGCGTCGTGGAGCTCGGTGTCCAGGCGCTGGAGCTCGATGATCAGGTCGAAGTCGATATCCACGTTCCGCTCATCCTCGTTCTCATGGTCACCTGGGCCTACCAGGATTCGAACCTGGGACCTGCCGGTTATGAGCCGGTGGCTCTACCACTGAGCTATAGGCCCTCGGCCCACTTTTATAGCACAAAATACGGTGACACACAACTAAATACACTTAATTATGAGCGAGATATGCGCCGCTGACGGATTATGGTGACACACAACTAAATTCACCTAATTTGACGATATTCTTTCCCCACGTGCGTCTATTTAGATAGTGAGGCGACGCGGGATATCGACCGACCCGTCTACGGTCCAGAGTCCCTGCGTTGATCGGAGGGACGCTATGAGCCGACTGCCGAGGGTCGTCGTGCCCGGCTATCCGCATCATATCGTTCAGAGGGGGAACCGCCGGCAGATCGTGTTCTTTCAGGAGCAGGACAGGATGTTCTACCTGCGGCTTCTCCGCAAGTACGGGTCGGAGGCCGGGATGGATTTCTGGTCCTACTGTCTGATGGACAACCACGTGCACCTCATCGTGGTGCCGAAACGGATCGACAGTTTCTCGAGGGGGCTGGGAAGGGCCCACTGGAAATACACGCTGAGCGTCAACCTCCGGGAAGATTGGAAGGGCTATCTCTGGCAGGGCCGCTTCTATTCGTGTCCCCTCGACCTTCCTCATCTCCTCATGGCCGCAAAGTACGTCCTTTTTAATCCCGTGCGTGCTTCGGTCGTAGAAAAACCCGAGGACTACCGGTGGTCGAGCGCGAGAGCCCATCTCCGGGAGACTGACGACCCCCTGATCAATGATGCCGACCTATCGGCCGAGATCGTGAATTGGCGGGCCTTCCTCTCGGAGCCGCCGCGGAAGTCCGATCTGGAAACGATCAGAGCGCATACGAAAACAGGCCGCCCTCTGGGCGGAGAGGATTTCATCCGCACCCTTGAAAAGATCACAGGAAGGACGCTGATGCCGCAGAAACGAGGTCCTAAGCCCTGGCGAATGTGAAGAAGACGGATCCGGCCGGCGGACAGCGTGAATTAAGTGTATTTAGTTATATGTCACCGAATTAGTGGTTGTTGGTGAAGGATTTCAGCTTGCGGCTGCGGCTCGGGTGCTTGAGCTTGCGCAGGGCCTTGGCCTCGATCTGGCGGATGCGCTCACGGGTCACCTTGAACTGCTGGCCGACCTCCTCGAGCGTGTGCTCGTTGCCGTCGCCGAGCCCGAAGCGCATCTTGAGAACCCGGCCCTCCCTGTCCGTCAGCGACTTGAGGGCCTCCTCGATCTGCTCCTTGAGGTTGATGTGGATGACCGTGTCGGGCGGCGAGGGGATGAGCTTGTCCTCGATGAAATCGCCGAGGTGGCTGTCCTCCTCCTCGCCGATGGGCGTCTCGAGGGATATGGGCTCCTGGGCGATCTTGATGATCTTACGGACCTTGCTGACCGGCATGTCCATCTTCTTGGCGATCTCCTCGCTCGTCGGCTCCCGGCCGATCTCCTGGACGAGGGCCCGCGAGACTCGGATGAGCTTGTTGATCGTCTCGATCATGTGCACGGGGATGCGGATCGTCCGGGCCTGGTCGGCGATGGCCCGGGTGAGGGCCTGGCGGATCCACCACGTGGCGTAGGTCGAGAATTTGTAGCCGCGACGGTACTCGAACTTTTCGACGGCCTTCATCAGGCCCATGTTGCCTTCCTGGATGAGATCGAGGAACTGGAGGCCGCGGTTGCTGTACTTCTTGGCGATGGAGACGACCAGCCGCAGGTTGGCCGCGACGAGCTCCTTCTTGGCCTGGTCGCTGACCTTCTTCCCGGCGGTGATGGACCGGACCGCCCTCCGCAGGGATTCCGGGTCGAGCCCGATCTCCGTCGTCTGCTTCCGCAGCTCCCTGTTGGCGTCACGGACCTTCTGCTTGAGGGCGGGGTCCTCTTTTTTCTTCTTGGCCAGGGCCGCGGCCAGATCGTCGCGGGTGTCCTCGAGATCGTTGATGGCCTTGAGCCGCCGCCGCAGCTCGTCGATGATCTTCTCGCGGTGGGCCGAGCGGAGGTTGAGGTCGCGGATCGTCCGGCTGATCTTGACGATGATGCGGCCGCGGCTGACCAGGGTTTTCTTCTGCTCCGGGATGCGGTCGAGCTTCCGGCTGAGCTCCCTGATCCGCTTGACCTTGCCCAGGATCTGTTTCTTCTTCTCCTCGAGCTTGCCCTCGGCGATGTCCTCTTCGGAGACGTCGAACATCTCCTGGATGATGAACGGGTTCTCCTTGATCCGGTCCTCGAGCGCCAGGACCTGGTTGAGGACGAGCCGCGTCCGGCTGAGGGCCTTGATGATGCTCTTCTCGCCCCGCTCGATCTCGCGGGCGATGCTGATTTCGCCCTCGCGCGTCAGGAGCGAGATGTTGCCCATCTCGCGGAGGTAGAGCTTGACCGGGTCGGTCGTCCGCTCCAGGCCGTGGGTCGAAACGAGGTCGCTCTTGCGGCGCTGGGGGAGCATCTCCTTCTGGCGCGAATCGAGGATCTTGATGCCGTAGTCGCCCATCGAGGACAGGAAATCGTCGAAATCCTCTTCGGAGTCGAGGTCCTCGGTGAAGGTCTTGTCGATCTCCTCGAACAGCAGGAAGCCCTGCTTCCGGCCCTTCGAAATGAGCTGGGAGATCTCGTCCTTGTGGATCTTATTCTCCGGAGACACGGGGCGCACCTCTTTTCCGACCGCTTGGTCCTCTTTGACGCTTGGCCATGACGTTTTCTTCCCGCTCATGGGAGCGCCAGGATCTGCTTGGTCACGTCCTGTTTCTGGTAGAGCAGGGCCAGGAGTTCCTCTTTCTCGCCCTTTTTCTCCGACCGGGCGATCTTCTGCTGGATGTCCTTCAGCCGGTTCTGCAGGTGGACCTTGCGCAGGGACCTCAGGCACTCCTGGGCTTCCTCGACCGAACCCTCCGACGACTTCTCGAACAGCGCCCGGGCCAGCTGCGACATCAGGGCCGGGGGGACCTTGCCCTGGAGCCCGGGGAAGCTCCAGCTGTGGTCATTCTTGAAGCACTCCAGGATGTACTGGAAGATGGGCTCGCTCTGCAGCCCCTGGAAGATCTCCTCGCCGCACTCGGCGAAGACGTACGGCGCGAGGGAGGGGTCGCCCATGAGGATCTGGAACAGGCGCTTCTCGGCCGGACAGAAGAGGCCCGGCTCTTCGGCGCCCTTGTCCGGGGCCTTGTTCTCGACGATCGTCCGCAGCAGCTCCTCGCTGACGCCGAGCTTGACGCTGGCCCGGCGCAGGTACTCGCTCCGGGCGACGGGGTCGGGGACCTTCTCGATCTCCCTGACGACGGCCCGGGCGACCTTGCCCTTCTCCTCGGGGATGGCCATGCGGGCGCCCGCGGCCAGCGAGTCGACGAGAAAATCGAGGCCGGGCACGGTCTTTTTCATCAGGGCGAGGTACTTGTCGCGGCCGTGTTCCCTCACGTAGGCGTCGGGGTCGAGGTCGTCCGGCAGGACGAGGACGTCGATGTTGAGGCCCTTCTCGAGGCCGAGAGGCACCGCCCTGGCCGCGGCCGCGCGTCCGGCGCTGTCCCCATCGTAGTTGACGACGAGGCGAGAGGCGAAGCGCTGGGCCTGCCCGACCTGCCAGGGCGTCAGGGCCGTTCCGAGCGAAGCCACGACGTTGGTGATGCCGGCCTGGTAGAGCGACGAAAGATCGGTGTAGCCCTCGACCAGGATGGCCGTCCCCTCCTGCCGGATGGCGTCCTTGGTGAAGTTCAGTCCGTAGAGGAGCTTGCCCTTCGAGTAGAGCGGAGTCTCCGGCGAATTCAGGTACTTCGGCTCGGCCCCGACGATCGTCCGGCCGCCGAAGGCGACGACCCGTCCGGTCAGACTGAAAATCGGGAAGATGACCCGGCCGCGGAAGCGATCGCGGTATTCGCCGGGCCGCGAGCCGGGCAGGGCGAGACCGCCTTTCTCGAGGAGGGAGACGGCGACCTCTTTCGACTTGAAGAACTCGATCAGGGCGGTCCAGGCGTTCAGGGCGTAGCCGATCTTGAGCGTCTGGATCGTCTCATCCGAGAGGCCGCGCTTCTTCAGGTATTCGAGGGCCTTTTTCCCTTCGGCCGTGCCGGTGAGGTTCTTCCGGAAATACCCGAGGGCCAGCTCGTTGATCTTGAACAGCTTCTCCTCGAGCTTGAGGACCTCGGGTCGGACCCGCTGCTGGGCCGGCAGAGGGACATGATAGCGTTCGGCCACGCTCTTGAGCGCTTCGGGGAAGGTCAGGTTCTCCTTTTCCATGAGAAGCGAAAAAATGTCCCCGCCGACCCCGCAGCCGAAACAGTGGTAGAGCTGCTTCTCCTCGTCGACGGTGAAGGAAGGGGTCTTTTCGGCGTGAAAAGGGCAGAGACCCACCCATTTCCGCCCCCGCCGCTTCAGGGTCGTGTACTGGGAGGCGATCTCGACTATGGACGAGGCCTGCCTGACCTGGTCAATGATCTCCATGAAATGTCTGGGAACCGCGCTTTCTTATAGAATATAGGGACGCCACCGCGCCTTGTCAAGGTGCTCTATCTATTATTCTTTCGGACGGCGGCCGCCCGTTCGTCTGCGCTAAAGGTGATTGATCTGGCTGGCCAGGAAGGCGGCCCCGAACCCATTGTCGATGTTGACCACGGCCACCCCGCCCGGACAGGCATTGAGCATCGCCAGGAGGGCGGCCAGGCCCTTGAAGCTGGCCCCGTATCCCACGCTCGTCGGCACGGCGACGACCGGAACCTTGACCAGGCCGGCGACGACGCTCGGCAGCGCGCCTTCCATGCCGGCGACCGTGATGATGACCCGGGCCTGACGGATCCGGTCATATTGGCCGAGCAGGCGATGGAGGCCGGCCACCCCGACGTCGTAGATGCGCTCGGTCGTGTTCCCGAGGATCTGCGAGGTGACGGCCGCTTCCTCGGCGACCGGGATGTCCGAGGTCCCCGCGGTCAGGACGACAATGGTGCCCTGGCCTTCGGGGGGCTTGGTCCGGACCTTGCTGACCGTCCGGGCCGCCTCGTTGTAGACCGCGCCCGGCAGCCCAGCCCTGATCCTGGACCAGACCGCGGGCTCGACCCGGGTCACAAGGAGGTTCGAACCCTTCTTGAGGATCTCCCGGGCGATGCGGCCGATCTGGGCCGGGGTTTTGCCGAGGCCGAAGACGATCTCCGGAGTGCCCTTGGCCACCTCGCGATGATGGTCGACCTTGGCGAAATCGAGGTCGCAATAGGGGAAGCCCTCGAGCGCGTCGAGGGCCTTGGCGGTCGTGAGCTTCCCGGAGCGGACCTTCTCCAGGATCTGTTCCAGGCGCTGTTTCATCCCCGCTATTCTACCATATCTTCAAAGGGGCCGGGGAACAGCCCGCCGCGCATATTGTCAAGAAACGGCATCTCGTGTAAAATAAGGGCAATTCCACATGTATTCTGAGAGGAAAAGCCGTGCGCGAACAACGATCGAAAAAGGACGAGTATCAGAAAGCTCTTGCGGCCTTCGGCCTGGCCGTCAAGGAGTTCCAGAAGGGCGAATTCGAGAAGGCCGCCGCGTCGTTCAAGGACTTCATCGAGAAATTCCCCGCCGACAGGGAGGTCGTGGACCGGGCCAAAGCCTATCTCTCGATCGCCCAGAAGAAGCCGAAGAAGGACAGCGTGTCGCTCAAGGGATTCGAGGACCATTACCGTTATGCCGCCGCCAAGATCAACCAGAAGGACTATGCCGGGGCGCTCAAGCTCCTGGATAAGGCTCTGGAATATAAAGAGAAAGAAGGCCTCGTCAACTATCTCGCGGCCGATGTCCACAGCCTGATGGGACAGGTCGACGAGGCGCTGGAGCTGCTCAAGAAGGCCGTCCAGAAGGACAGGAATTTCGCCGTCCTCGCCCAGAACGAGCCCGATTTTGAGGCCCTTTGGGAAGATAAAAGATTCAAACTGATCACCAAGCTCGTATGAAACGCTCCACCGTCGTTCTTTTGTTGGGGGGGGAAGGGCGGACGGTCTTCCAGCCGGTCCTGGGCCGGCCGCTCGGCGCCTATGCGCTCGAGGCCGCCACGCGGATCGAGCCCGACGCCGTCCTGGTCCTGGCCGGTCCGGACGCGGCCGGCCGGGAGGATTGGGAAGGCCTGATCAAGACCGTCGAGACGAAGACACCCGTCTTCTTGCTGGTTGACGGGAAGCGGACGGGGCGCCGCCGGGAGGGGATCCTCGCGGCCCTCGTCACCGCCCGGGCGCTGCTCCGGGAATATCCGGATTGCGACGTCCTCGTCGTTCCGGCCGACAGGTCCTTGCTTCGCGACCGGACCCTGAAAGCGCTTCTTCGGACCCACCGGGCCAAGGGCTGGTCGCTCACGTTCCTGAGCGGGGGAGGAGAGACCGGCTTGGCCCAAGTCCTGGCGCTCCGCTCGGCGGCCGTCTTTCCGCTTCTCCGGACCGTTCCGCCGGCGCGGGCGAAGGCCGGATTCGGGGACTTGGCTCTGCGGCTGACGAAAGCGGGCCGGAAGGTCGGATTCACCGAATGCCCGGACGGCGGCGAGATCCTTCCGGTCGACGACAGCCTCGCGATCGGCCCGGCGGCCCGCGAGCTGCGGCGGCGGAAGAACGAGGCGCTGGCCCGCCGCGGGGTCGTTTTCCTCGACCCGTCCTCGGCCTGGATCGATTGGGACGCCGAGATCGGGCCCCGGACGGTCGTCTATCCTTCCGTCGTCGTCGAGGGCCCCACGCGCATCGGGGCCGACGGCCGCATCTTCCCCCACGTCCACATCATGTCCTCGACGATCGGCGCCCGGGTCAAGGTCCTGAGCTCCACGGTCATGGAGGACACGATCCTCGAGAACGACGTCCAAGTCGGTCCCTTCTCCCGTTTCCGGCCGAGGACGCGCGTCTGCGCCGGGGCCAAGGTCGGCAACTTCGTCGAGATGAAGAACACCGTGTTCGGGCCGAGGTCCAAGGCCCAGCACTTGAGCTATGTGGGCGACAGCACCGTCGAAGAGGACGTCAATGTCGGCGCGGGCACCATCACCTGCAACTACGACGGGATCGCGAAGAACCCCACCCGCATCGGCGCGGGGGCATTCATCGGCTCGGGGACGGAGCTCGTCGCCCCGGTCGTGGTCGGGCGGGGCGCCTATATCGCCGCCGGATCGACCATCACCGCGGATGTCGCCGCCGGGTCCCTGGCCATCGCCCGGGCCCGCCAGGTCGAGAAGCCCGGTTGGGCGCTGGAGCGGGCGCGGGCGCGTAAGTCTGGTCACGGGGGGGGCAAGACATGAGACGCAACGACTTGCGCAAGTACTTCAAGAACGGTCGGGCCGTCGTCGCGCCCGAGACCTATGCCATCGTCAAGACGAAAAGGGCCCTGGTCAACGCCCTGGCCGTCATCAAGGACGACCGCGAGACGACCTGCATCATCGACGAGTCCAAGCTCGGCGCCCAGAAGTTCCTGGGCTTCGAAGGCGATTGGCGGATGATCACGTTCGACATGGTCCTGCCGTTGAGCCTGGTCGGGTTCTTCGCCGCGGTCTCCGGCGCCCTGGCCGAGGCCGGGGTCAACATCTTCACCCTTTCCGCCTATACGACGGACCACGTCTTCGTCAAGAATCCCAAGCTCGAGACCGCCGTCAAGTCCCTCGAAAAGCTGGGCATGTCCGTCCGGCAGCTCTGAGCCGGGCGCGCCCCCGCGTCGGGGCGAAGGAGTGCTCCGTGCCTGCCGTTATACCGCTCGCCGAGATCAAGCGGGCCCTGGGGGCCATCGATCCCTTGCCGCTCATCGAAGACGGCTTCGTCGCCTATTCGCGGGGCCGAGTTGTCGTCCCTCCCGTCGGGGAGCTCGTCTTCGAGGACCCGCCGGGCGACGTGCACATCAAGTACGGCTACGTCAAGGGCGGCGACGTCTACGTCATCAAGATCGCCTCCGGGTTTGCCGACAATCCCAAGCGGGGACTGCCGTCCGGCGACGGCCTGATGCTCGTCTTCGATCAGAAGACGGGCGTCCTCCAGGCCATCCTCCTCGATGAGGGCCACCTGACGAATCTGCGGACGGCCGTGGCGGGCGCCGTTGCCGCGAAATACCTGGCGCCCCGCGAAGTGACCGTCGTGGGCATCCTCGGGGCGGGCGTCCAGGGGCGGATGCAGCTCGAATGGCTGCGCCGCGTGAGGCGCTTCGGCCAGGCCATTGTCTGGGGGGTCGACGCGGCCGAGCTGGCCGCGTACCGCCGCGATATGGAAGCGCCCGGCCTTGTGATCCGCACGACCCTGCGGGCGGAGGACGTCGCCGCGGCCGCCAACCTCATCGTCACGTGCACGCCCTCGACCCGGCCGCTTCTCCAGGCTGAGTGGATCCGCCCGGGGACGCACATCACCGCGGTCGGCTCCGATACGGCCGAAAAACAGGAGCTCGACGCGGCCATCCTGGCCCGGGCCGATCGGGTCGTCGTCGACAGCTTGAGCCAATCGGAGCTGCGCGGGGAGGTCTTCAGGGCCGTGCGCGCCGGGGCCATCGGGAGGGACCGCTTGACCGAGCTTGGCCGGGTGATCGAGGACCCCCGCCTGCGGCGCGCCTCGGACGAGGAGATCACCGTCGCCGACCTGACCGGCGTCGCCGTCCAGGACATCATGATCAGCCAGGCCGTCTTCAATGCGGTGACACACAACTAAATACACTTAACTCCGGGTCTGGCGGACATTCTGGGGCGGCACTGCCAGGGGCGATAATTAAGTGTATTTAGTTGTGTGTCACCGAATTGGGAATCAGAGGTAGCGGCGGACGACAGCGTCCATCGCGCCCATCTGGCGCTCCATCTCGGCGACCATCTTGAACTGGGTCCGGGCCCGGTCGAGGTTGTGGCCGGGGCGATGGATCTTGAAATAGACGTCGCCCTTGAGGTGGTCGGTCAGGAAGCGGATGCCGCACTCGAGGGTCAGGAGCTTGGCCGAAAAAGCCAGGAGCTCGGTTTCCGCCGGGACCAGAAAGCCGCGGACCGCTTCGAGGTAGCCGGCCGCCAGGCGGTCGAACATCCCGATATCGAAGCCGACCTGGCCGAGGTCCCGCTCGTCCTCTGCGGCCGTGGCCGCCCCGAGCCGGACCGAGTCGCCGAAGTCGTAGAGGACCGAGCCCGGCATGACCGTGTCGAGGTCGATGACGCAGATGCCTTCGCCGGTCCGGTTGTCGATCATGACGTTATTGAGCTTGGTATCGTTGTGCGTGACCCGCTCAGGGATGCGGCCCGAGCTCAACCCGTCGACGACGAGACCGACGTCCTTCTCGCGGGCCAGGACGAAATCGATCTCCGGCTTGACCCCGGCGGCCCGCCCGGCCGGATCGAACTCGACCGCCGCGAGGAAGGCGTCGTAGCGCTTGCGGGTGTGGTGGAAATCGGGGATCGTCTCGTGGAGCCGCCCGCCGGGCAGGCTGGCCAGCATCTCCTGAAAGCGGCCGAAGGCCTTGGAGGCCGCGTAGACGTGGCGGACGTCCTCGACGCGGTCGTAGGTCCGGGCGCCGTCGATGTAGTTGAACGTCCTCCAATAGGTGCCCTCGGGCGTGCGGTGGTAGGACCTGCCGTCGCGGGCCGGAACGATGGTCAGGGTCTCCCGTTCGGGGTCTCCGCCGGCCGCGGTGATCCGCTCCCGGGCGAATCGCGTCACCCGTTCGATGTTCTCCATGAGGAGCTCGGGTTCGCGGAAAACGAGGTGATTGATCCTCTGGTTGACGTACTTGACCCGCCGCCCCGACTCGTCGAACTCGGAGCAATAGGTATCGTTGATGTGACCTGAGGGGATGGGGCAGGACGAGATCCAGGTGCCCGCGCAATCGAACGCGGCGCAGATCCTGTCCAGCTCGGGCAGCGGCTTCAAATCCATGGGCGACCTCGGCTCACGAGTCCCCGGGCCCCCCCGGGTCAGGCGCCCATTCTATTAGGCCGGACGGCGCGTGTCAATGCGTCGGACGGGGACGTCCACTGCGGCCGGCATCGCGCCGGCCGCGGCCACCGTCCGGTCTTCGCTCGCGTCCTCCGGACGCCTCGCCGCCCCTTCGTCCCGAGGGCCTGCGCCGTTCGAGGTGCTGGCCGGCCAGTCTCTCCAGGCTCATGTCCCGGACGAACATATCGTTCGTCACCGGGAATTCGGGGATCTTCTGGCCGATGAACTTCTCGATGGCCTCGAGCTGGTCGGCCGTCTTCTCGCTGGCCAGAGTGATCGCCAGACCTTCCGCCCCGGCCCGCGCCGTCCGCCCGATCCGGTGGACGTAATTCTCGCAGTCCTGGGGGATGTCGTAGTTGACGACCAGCTCGAGATCTTCGATGTGCAGCCCGCGCGAGGCCACGTCCGTGGCCACGAGGAACGGGAACCGGCCGGCCATGAAACCCTCGATGATCTCGAGCCGCTCGCTCTGGGGCAGGTCGCCGTTGAGGAAGTGGGCCCTGTAGCCGTTGGCCTGGAGCTGCTTGGCCAGCAGGAAGGCCGTATGTTTCATGTTGGTGAAGATGAGGGCGTTTTTCGGCGTCCGCCTCTGGAGGAGTCCGAGGAGCAGATTGAGCTTGATGTGGCTGCCGACCCGGTAGAGCTCCTGGGAGATCGTGTCGACGGTCATCTGCTCGGGCGTGACCTCGATGAAGGCCGGGGCGTTGAGGTAGGCTTGGGCCACCCGTTGCGAGAGCTTGTTGAGCGTGGCGCTGAAGAGCATGCTCTGCCGGCGCGTCCGCTCGGGCATCTGCTTGACGATGTCCCGCAGGTCGGGCAGAAACCCCATGTCGAAGAGGCGGTCGGCCTCGTCGATGACGAGGAAGCCGCACTCCTTGAAATCGAGGCGCTTCTTCTCGGCCAGGTCGAGCAGCCGCCCCGGCGTCCCGATGATGATGTCCGGGCCGGCCTTGATCTGGGC
Organism: Candidatus Aminicenantales bacterium; assembly: GCA_049696855.1. Classification (GTDB taxonomy): domain Bacteria; phylum Acidobacteriota; class Aminicenantia; order Aminicenantales; family Saccharicenantaceae; genus RBG-16-66-30. The sequence continues at coordinate 19,726 of JBAVUQ010000309.1, read as the reverse complement.
CAGCTGGACGGCGTAGCCGACGCCTCCGTAAAAACAGCCGATCTCGAGCCCCAGGGACCGGTTGAGGAGCAAGGCCTCGCCCTGGATCTGGACGGCCAGCTCGCGCGTCGGGACGATGATGAGCGCCTTCCGCCGGGCCGATTTATGGTGCTTGAGCATGTGGGCGAAGAGGGTGATGAGGAAGGCGGCCGTCTTGCCGGTCCCGGTCTGGGACTGGACGGCCACGTCCTGGCCTTTGAGCGACCTGTCCAGGGTCTTTTCCTGGACGGGGGTCAGCTCGGTGTAGCCTCTATCCGCGATGGCCTGTTGCAGCCTGGGATCGAGGCCGAGTTCCGTGAAAAGCATGTCGATTCCTTTTTGGACCGGGGGTCAGCGCCGGAACGATCTCCTCAGCGAGGGGGCTCTCAGGCGGGAATGTTCTTCCGTGACGTCTCTGTCCGATGATCTAAGAGAACAATTATTTTACCATAAAAAGGCCCTTCCCTCAAGAGGGCCGGGCCCGGGCCCTCCTTCCCGGCCGAAATTCCGCCTTGACAAGGCCCCCCCCATGCCTTATTTTCACACTCTGCGATGAGCGCCAAGACCATCCGATCCCTCGTCCAGAGCTGGGAAACCGTCAGGTTCGAGCTCCTGAAGACCCGCATCTCCGACCTCCGCCTGACCGTCGAGGGCTCGCCGTTCGAACGCTACGTCGGCCGCCTGCGACGCGAAATGGAGGCCAAGGGGCTCCGTTTCAAGCCCGAGGTCTACCTGACGGACAGCTGGGGCTGCCCGGACCGCACCCCCGTCATCGGCGTCCCCTTCTATCTGGCCGATCCGCGGTTGGCCCGCCTCGAGGGGGAACAGGCCGGCGACGTCGAGGACCCGCACACGATCATGATGCTCCTCCGCCACGAGGCCGGCCACGCCGTGAACTACGCCTACCGCCTCTGGCGCCGGCCGAGCTGGGGGGAGATCTTCGGGCCGTTCACCAAGCCCTACCGGGACGCCTTCCGGCCGGACCGGACGAGCCGGAGCTACGTCCGTCATATCGCCGCCTACTCGTATGGCCGGACCTACGCTCAAAAGCACCCGGACGAGGACTTTGCCGAGACCTTCGCGGTCTGGCTGACGCCGCGCTCCGATTGGCGCGAGCGGTATCGGAACTGGCCCGTCATCCGCAAGCTCCTCTACGTCGACCGGCTGATGAAGGACATCCGCGGGGCGGCGCCGGAAAGCCGCCGCGGCCGCCGCCTCCGCCCGGTTGACCGCATGAACATGACGCTCGCCGAGCACTACGGGAAGAAGGCCGAGCGTTTCCGCCGCGATGCCCGGGGCTACGTCGACGACAGCCTCCATGACGCCTTCCCGGCCTCCCGGGGACAGGTGCTCAGGCCGGCCACGGCCCTGTTCAAACGCTATCGCGACCGTCTCGTCGAACGCGTGGTCCACTGGTCCGTGCTGACCCCGGCCGAGGCCGATGCCCTCTTGCGCAAGCTCGAGGCCCGGGCGGCGGCCCTCGGGCTCAGCTACCGGCCCGGCGCGGAAGGGGAGAGGCTGATGGACGTCGTGTCGTTGGTCATCGCTCTGGCCCTCGACTACGCCTATACCGGCCGGCTGACCGGCTGAGGCGCGCCTTTCTAGCGTCCCCTCGCCAGCCCCGAATTGGGCGAAGTGAAGATCGGCAGGTGCATGTCGTAGGGCGGGCCTTCGAACGCGGCCTTGACGATGCCCTGCAAGAGTTCCGGATAGGCGATCCCGGCCCGCTCGGCCGACCGGGCCAGGCCCATGCCGTCGTCGAGGCAGGGATTGCAGTTGACCTCCAGGATGACCGGCTGGCCGTTCTCGTCGAGCCGGATGTCGACCCGGCCGTATCCCCAGCCGCCGACCGCGCGGAACGCCTTGACGGCCGTCCGGTTGATGAGGGCGGTCATCTCGGCATCGACCCGGGCCGGGCAGATGACCTCGGTCCGCTTGTACTCGACCGACGTCTCGACCCACTTGGCGGCGTAGGACAGGATCGGCGGGATCGTCCGCGGCAGGCGCGAGTAGTCCACTTCGGCGAGAGGCATGACCCGGAGGGTCCGGCCGCCGACGAGGCCGACGTTGAACTCGCGGCCCTCCAGGAAGTGCTGGACGAGGGCGGGCTGCTTGTAGGTCCTGAGGATCTCCCGGGCCTTGTCCCGCAGGGCGGTCCTGGTCTCGACGACCGAGTTCCTGTCGAGCCCGATGCCGGCGTGTTCCTGGGCGGCGTGGACGATGAGAGGGAACGTCCACTTGTGGTCGTCGAGGTCCCGCAGCCTCTCGATCAAGGCCGTCGACGGGGGAATGGGCAGGCCGGCGCCCTTGAGCAGGCTCAAGGACATGTACTTGTAGCGGCTCAATCCGAGGGCCAGTGCGGGAGAGCCCGTCATGGGATAGCCGAGCATGCGGATGAAAGCGGCCACGCGCATCTCGTAAAGCGCGCCGTGGACGACGTCGTCGTACTGGTTGAAGACGACGTCGGGCCGGAGCCGGTCGAGCTTGCGCTGGAGGACGGACAGGTCGCCGGCGAGCGGCATGACCACGACCTCGTGACGGCGGCGGCGCAGGCCGCGGGCGATGCCGCGGATCATCTGACGCAGGTAGTGCAGGCTCCCGGTATCGGCCTTTTCATCGGGCTGCGAGTCCGTGTAGGCGTTGTAGATGAGCGCGACGCGGAGCTTCTTCATGCGGTTGCCGAAAACCCTCCGCGCTTATTCTATTTTATTTTCCGCCGTCCCTGCAACCCCGCGACTCTTTCCCGCCGCGGTCATGAGAACCGGGCCCGCTCTTCAAGCCGTCAAGACGATGTCAAAAGTCGGCGATAAGACCCTTGTGATATAATCGGGCCGGTCATGAGGGCTCCCGGCTCGAACAAGGGCTCCTTATTGCCGCCGCTCCTCGGCGGGGCCGCCGTCTTCGCCATCACCCTGTTCGGCTTGGTCAATCTGACGGGTCGGCCGGGGATCAGGGATGAGCACCTGGCCCGCCCCATCGTCGGCGTCGACGCCTATGAAGTCCGGGGGCCGGCCGACATCCGCTTCGCGCTCAGCCGGAAAGCGATCGGCGAGCCCATCGAGATCCGCTTCGGCCCCGACGGCGGCCCGGCCGTCGTCCGCGACGTCGTTATCCCGTATTATTCGGAGCGGTCCTTCCCCCTCGCCCTGGCCCTGATGGGCGGCCTGAGCTTCCTGGCCGGATTCGTCGTTCTCCTCTTCCGGCCGAACGACCGCCGGGCGCGCATCTTCTATTGGCTCAGTCTGAGCTTCGGGGCGGTCGTCACGATCGGGGGCGGGACCTATGGCTTCCAGGGACGGACGGCGCACCTTCTGCCGAGCTCGCTCTTCAACATCGCCTACCCGTTCACACTGGCCCTTCTCCTCTGGTTCGCGCGAAGCTATGCCCCGCCCAGGCCGCGCGTCAGGCCCGTCCTGTTCTGGGCGGTCCCCGGCCTTTGGGCCATTCTGCTCAGCTCCACGTTCCTGGTCTCCGAACTCGGGCCGTCGATCGGGGCCTATCGCCTCCGCGAAGTCTTCAAGCAGGTCTTCCGGTTCTATGTCATCCTCGCGGGCGTGGCGGCGCTCTTCGAGTTCGCCAGGGCCTTGCGCAGCACCGGCTCCGACGAGGACCGGACCCAGATCAAGTGGTACCTCATCGCCCTGGCCGCCGGGCTCGGGCCGTTCCTGGCCTTCAACCAGCTGCCCCTGGTCCTCGGAGACCGGCCGCTCCTGGCCGAAGATTTTGCCCTTTTCTTCTTCCTGCTCATCCCGGTCTTCATGGTCATGGCCATCCTCCAGTTCCGGCTTCTGCGGGTCAACGTCGTCTTCCACCGCGGGCTCGTCTATTCGATCCTGACCGTCTTCACCCTCGGCGTTTTTCTCCTGGCGGTCGAGGGCTTGAGGATGATCTTCCCCCGGGCCACGCCTACGGGCGATGTCGTCATCATGGTCGGCGCGGCCGTCCTCATCGCCATCTTTCTGAGCCCGGGGAGGAGGACGATCCAGGACATTGTCGACAAGCTCTTCTTCCGCCAGTCCTACGACTACCGCAAGGCCGTCCAGAGATTCAACGCGGCGGCGCCGGCGATCATCGACGCGGATGGCCTCATCGCCCTTTATTCCGAGACAGTGGGGCGCGTCCTGCCGACGAGCGGGCGCGGCGTCCTGCTGCGCGAGTCCGGCGGAGAAGCCGAGGGGCCGCGCCGGCTCTACGGCCTGGACCCGGGCGCGGCCGAGAAGATCGAGCGGCTTCCGCCGGAGGGCGCCCGCATCTGGGCCCGGGCGGACCGGGTTCGCGTCACCGAGGACATCGATTTTACCCGCGGGGAGGCGCTCGAATCGGCCGGAGCCGAGGTCGTCCTGGCCCTTCCCCGCGGGGCCGGTTCGCCGGCCGGCCTTCTTGTCTTCGGCCCGAAGCTCTCGGGGCACCGTTACACCAAGGAGGACATCGGCCTCCTGGAGACACTGGCCGGGGAGCTCGGCGTCAATCTGGGGCGGATCAGGATCCAGGAGGCGATGATCTACGAACGGGCTTCGCGCGAGAAATCGGAGGAGCTCGTCCGGCTGAAGACGGAATTCATCTCATCGGTTGCCCACGAGCTGAGGACGCCGGTCACGTCCCTCAACGGTCTCTCCGGGCTCCTCCGCTCGGGCAAGATCGCCGACCCGGCCAAGCGGGAGCGCCTGCTCGCGCTGCTGGCCGGCGAGTGCGGCCGGTTGACACGGTTCCTCAGGAACGTCCTCGATTTCGGCCAGATCGAGGGTGAGGCCAAGGTCTACGATCTCAAGGAAACGGATCTCGGTCCTCTGGTCCGGGAGGTCGCCGACCTCGTTCGAGAAAGTCAGGAGGAGGCCGGGGCGGCGGTCCGGGTGGATGCGCCGGCGGCGCCCGTCATCGTCCGGGCCGACGGGGACGCCGTGAGGCAGGCGGTTTTGAACCTCCTCGACAACGCCCTGAAATACAGCCCCGAGCGAAAAGAGGTCACGGTCAGCTTGAGCGACGGCCCGGCCGGGGTAGTCATCGCCGTAAAGGATCAGGGCATGGGCATCGAGCTGGAGGAGAGAGGCAGGATCTTCGAGGCTTTTTTCCGCTCCCGCAGGGCGGTCGAACACGATCCGACGGGCGTCGGGCTGGGCCTGAGGATCGTCCGTCACATCATGGACGCCCATGGCGGCCGGGTCGAACTCGAAAGCGCGCCGGGACAAGGCAGCGTCTTCCGCCTCGTCTTTCCGCATGGGGTCAAACCTTAATTCTTATAATTTTCCCAGGATTTCCGGAATGGCACCGGCCTTCGCTGTCGAAAATTATAAGAATTAAGGTTTGACCCCTTCTTATTAAAAGAAAAGAGGGGGGCAAGCCGGCTGGCTCGCCCCCCCTCAATAATAGCTTATCTGTCGGCGAACGTGTAGACGGTCAGGAAGCCGTGCTGGCTGATCTTGGCGATGAGGTCGCCGCTGACCTTCTCGACGCTGTCGCTCGGCTGATGATAGTCGGCCGTCATGGCGGCCATGTAATAGACGTAGGGGACCTTGACCGCGGCGAAGGACGCGTGGTCGGATCCGCCGCCGCCGACGCCCAGGGCGTTGAAGCGGAAAGCCAGGTCAAGCCCGACGTACTGGTTCATCTCCCGGGCGATGTCGGCGAAGGGCGTGCCCTCGGTCAGATTGACGCTGACGAACCACGGGGCGCGGACCTTCTTGACCAACTCCTCGGCGCCGGGGACGTTGTAGGCCCGCATGGCCCGGGCGAGCGTCTCGGCGTCATAGGGCCGGCTGATCATGTCGTAGTTCAGGTAGCCGACGGTCTTCTCGATCGGGTAGACGGGGTTGAACGCGTAGTAGCGCGACCCGAGGAGGCCCTCCTCTTCGCCCGTCCACAGGGCGAAGACAATGGACCGCTTGGGCTTGACCGGGCTCGCGGCCATGGCCTTGGCGATGTTCAGGACGCCGACCGAGCCGGAGCCGTTGTCATCCGCGCCGTTGAAGACATAGCCGTCCCAGGCCCCATTGTGGTCGTAATGGGCGCCGACGACGAAGTACTCGTCCTTGAGCTTGGGGTCGGAGCCTTCGATGATGCCGATGACGTTCGTGCCCCGCACGAGGGCCGTCTTGGCGGTCGTGGCGATGGTCAGCTTGGCGCCGGGAATGTCCATCGAAGCCGGCTTCGTGGTCGATTCGATCTTTGTCTTCAGGGCGTCGATCGTCTGGCCCGTCCCCTCGAGGAGGAAGTTGGCCATCTCGCGGGTGATCGTGGTGGCCGAAGGTCTGCCTCCGCCCATGTCGCCGCCCGCGACGCCGGCGAGCGAAAGCCTGCGGCGGGGCTTGTTGATGATCGGGCGCTCGTCACTCGGCTTGCGGACGAAGGACAGAGCGTTGTAGATGTTGGCGTCATTGCCGGTGTTGGTCACCTGGATGATCGCCGCCGGCTCGAGCTTGGAGATCTCGGTGAGCTTGTTGAACCGTTGCGGACCGCCGCGCATCATCTGAGCCATCATATCGCCCTGGGGCGCCGCCGGGAAGTACTTGTCCTTGAGCTCCTTTTTGGTCTGGAACGGGGACAGAGGATTGTCCCGGCCGGGGGCGTCGCTGAGCAGGAGGACGATCTTGCCCTTGAGGTTGAGTCCCTTGAGCTCGTCGAAGCCGATCGACGGCTCGCTGAGGCCGTAGCCGACGAAGACGACGGGAGCGGTCACGCTGCCCTCGGCGGTGCCGCCCATCCCGCCCATGCTTCCCTGGAAATCAAGACCGCCCTGGAAGGTGCGGCTCTTGACCGCGCCTCCCTTGCCGACCTCGATCGTGATCGCGGTCTGGGAGTCCGAGGTCTCCTTCATGGCGAATTCCTGGAAATAGGTCCTCTCGCGCGGCGCCTGGGGCGCCTGGGCCCGGCCGCCGCCCATGCGGAAGCCGCCCATCATCGGCATGTCGCCGGCCGGCTTGACACCCCACATCTTGAAGAGGGAGGCGGCGTACTCGGCGGCCAGCGCGTAGCCGCGGGTCGCGGTCTCGCGGCCTTCCAGAAGATCGGAGGAGATGTAAGACAGCATCGCCAGGGTGTCCTTGGCGGTGATGGCCTCAAGGCCCGCCTTGAACTTGTCGGGCGCGGGCTGGGGCTTGTCGACCAGGCTCAGCGCCTTCTGCACGTCCTCGAGCTTCATCTGCTGCGGCGCCGGCGGACCCTGGGCCCGCAGGCCGATGATCGCGGCAAAGACGAGGACAACGGCCAGAACGTTCTTTTTCATATATACCTCCACGCAGAATTCACAGCCACGGTTTAGACGCCGCCTGGGGCGAGTTTCTTCCAGATTCGGTGACACACAACTAAATACACTTAATTCAAATTCTAATCGACTGAGCCGGACAAGTGCTCATCCAGCACTAATTAGTGTATTTAGTTGTGTGTCACCGAATGTAAGAGGATGGACTCGGGGCGGCGGTTCGGATATCATAAGGCCGCTTTCGAAATCCGCCTGGGAGGTTCCGCCGCATGAACGTCAAGAGCTCGCTTTGGCTCATCCTCTGTATCGCCTTGGTCGGCCTGGCTGTAGGATGCAAGAAAAGGGAACCGGCGCCCCAGCCGGCCGCGGCCGCCCCGGAATTTCCGTGGCAGATCGACCAGTTCGCCGACCTGCGGATCCTGCGATACCAGGTGCCCGGGTTCGAAACCCTCACCCCGGCCCAGAAGGAGCTGGTCTATTATCTCAGCGAGGCCGCCGCGTGCGGCCGGGACATCATCTTCGACGAGAACTACAAGTACAACCTCATGATCCGTCATACCCTCGACGCCATCGTCGCGGGCTACAAGGGCGACCGGACCGACCCCCGTTGGGCCGAGTTCATGACCTATGTCAAGCGCGTCTGGTTCTCCAACGGCATCCACCACCACTATTCCAACGACAAGTTCGCGCCCGGGTTCGACGCGGACTACTTCGACGCGCTGGTCAAGGGCTCGGAGGGCGTGATCTTCCCCGTCGCCGAGGGACAGTCGGTCGACGATCTCGTCGCCTTCCTGCGTCCCATCCTCTTCGACCCGGCCGTGGCCCCGAAGAAGGTCTCCCAGGACTCGACCAAGGACCTGGTCACGAATTCGGCCGTCAACTTCTACGACGGGGTCACCCAGGCCGAGGTCGAGGCCTATTATAAGGGGATCGTCGACACCAAGGACAAGACGCCCATCTCCTACGGCCTCAACACGCGCGTCGTCAAGAAGGACGGCCGGGTCGTCGAGCAGGTCGCCAGGATCGACGGCCTCTACGGGCCGGCCATCGCCAAGCTCGTCTATTGGCTCGAGAAGGCGGCCGGCGTCGCCGAGAACGACCAGCAGAGAAAGGTCATCGACGCCCTCGTCGCATACTACAAATCGGGCAGCCTCGAGCAGTTCGACCAATACAGCATCCTCTGGGTCGAGGACCTGGCCTCGCTCGTCGACTTCATCAACGGCTTCATCGAGGTCTACAACGACCCGCTGGGCCTGAAGGCCAGCTGGGAGTCGGTCGTCAACTTCAAGGACCTGGCCGCGACGAAGCGGGCCGACATCATCTCCGCCAATGCCCAGTGGTTCGAGGACAACTCGCCGGTCGATCCCCGGTTCAAGAAGAAAGAGGTCAAGGGCGTCTCGGCCAAGGTCATCACCGCGGCCATGCTCGGCGGCGACTGCTACCCTTCGACACCGATCGGCATCAATCTGCCCAACGCGAACTGGATCCGCAAGAATTACGGGTCGAAGTCGGTGACCATCGAGAACATCACCTACGCCTACGACCAGTCCTCGCTCAAGTCGCCGTTCGGTCCCGAATTCACCTCTTCCCCCGAGCTCCTCGAGCGGGCCCAAAAGTACGGGCCCCTGGCCGGCAACATCCACACCGACCTCCACGAGGTCCTCGGCCACGGCTCGGGCCAGCTCATGCCCGGGGTCGGGTCGGAGTCCCTCAAGAACTACCACTCGGCGATCGAGGAATCGCGGGCCGACCTCTTCGCCCTCTACTACATCATGGACGACAAGATGGTCGAGCTCGGGCTCCTGCCCACGATCGAGGCGGCCAAGGCGGAATACGACCTCGACATCCGCAACGGCCTGATGACCCAGCTCACGCGCATCCAGCCCGGCAAAACGATCGAGGAGGCCCACATGCGCGCCCGGGCCATGGTCGCCGAGTGGGTCTATGACCAGGGCAAGGCGGAGAACGTCATCGAGAGAGTGATGAAGGACGGCAAGACCTATTTCGTCATCAACGACTACGCCAAGCTGCGCCGGCTCTTCGGCCGGCTCCTGGCCGAGGTTCAACGGATCACGAGCGAAGGGGACTACGAGGCGGCCAAAGCCCTTATGGAGACCTATGGCGTCCAGGTCGATCAGGCCCTTCACCAAGAGGTCCTCGACCGCTACGCCAAGCTCCACCTCGCTCCCTACAGCGGCTTCGTCAACCCCGTCTATACGCCGGTCATCGAGAACGGCCGGATCGTCGACGTCAAGATCTCGCTCGAGGAAGGTTACGTCGAACAGATGCTGCGATACGGCCGGGACTACTCGTTCCTGCCGGTGAGGTAAGAGCCCGCAAATGACGGCCCGGCGGGCGTGCCGCGCGGGACATTGACGCCGGCCCCGGGCCGCGAGTATCATTCCGTTTGGGCGGCGGGAGCGTCAGGAGGACGGAGAGGAGGGACGATGGCAGAAGAAGAGATCGGACACATCACCCATTTCTTCCCCAAGATCGGTGTCGCCGTGGTCGAGATCACGGCCGGGAGCCTGAAGGTCGGGGAGACCATCCGCATCAAGGGACACACGAGCGATTTCACCCAAACCGTGGAGTCGCTCCAGCAGGAGCACCTCTCGGTCCCGGAGATCCAGAAGGGCATTTCGGCCGGCCTGAAGGTCAAAGAGCACGTCCGGGAAGGGGACAAGGTCTACAGGGTCACGCCATAAAGCTGAAACAGGACGGAGGGACCGGGCGCCTCCAAAATCGACAGCGCACGTCCTGTCCGGCAGGCGGACCTCACCGTCCGACCGATTTCCTGCACGGGATCGGGAAAGCCCCGAGGAGCATTTGAAAACGATCGAATTGACTGAGTATGGGTGGGACGGCGCGTTTGACGCGCAATTCGCTCCCTACGCCGAGGACGGTCTTGCCCCCGCCAGGGTGATCAGACAGCTTCGCGATCTCTCGACGCTCGTGACCGCCCGGGGCGAGCTGCCGGGTGAGGTCTCGGGACGTTTCCGCCACGCCGCACGGGGGCCGGCCGACTATCCGGCCGCCGGCGATTGGGCGGCCGTAAAGGTCTTCTCCGGCGGGCAAGTCCTCATCGAGGCCCTCCTGCCGCGCCGGAGCGCGTTCACCCGGAAAGCGGCCGGCGAGGCCGTGGAAGCCCAGGTCGTCGCGGCCAACGTCGACACCGTGTTCCTCGTCAGCGGACTCGACGGGGATTTCAACCTCCGGCGCATCGAGCGCTACGTGACGGCCGCCTGGTCGAGCGGCGCCGAGCCGGTCATCGTGCTCAACAAGGCGGACCTCCGGCCGGACCTCGATGATGTCATCGCCCAGACGGCCGGAATCGCGCCGGGCGTCGCGATCGTGCCGGCAAGCGCCCGCGACGAGCGCGGACTCGACGCGCTGGCTCCCTATCTGCTGCCGCGAAAGACGATCGCCTTCCTCGGCTCCTCGGGCGTGGGGAAATCGACGATGATCAATCGTCTCCTCGGCGCAGAGCGCTTCCTGACGTCCGCGGTGAGCGACGCCGCGGCGGGCCGCGGCCGGCACACGACGACGGTGCGCGAGCTCGTCCGGCTGCCCGGCGGGGCTTTGCTCATCGACACCCCGGGCCTGCGCGAGCTCCAGCTCTGGGCGGATGACGACGGGCTGGACCGGACCTTCGACGAAATCGACCGGCTGGCCGCCCGGTGCCGGTTTCCCGATTGCGGTCACGAGCAGGAGCCGGGCTGCGCCGTGAGGGCGGCCGTCGAGGCCGGTGACCTCGATCGGCGGCGATGGGAGAGCTACCTCAAGCTGCGGCTGGAGCTCAGGCGCCTCGAGCTCAAGAAGGACGAGAAGGCGCGGCGTCAGCGCGAGAAGGCGGTCGGACGGCAGTTCGCCGCCCGGCTCAAGGAAGTCAAGAGGAACAAGCCGAGATATCGATGACCGGGACCGCGTCATCGTCGAAAAGAATGCCCATGTCACGATTCCCCCGAACCTCGCTCGAGATCGTCCTCGCACTCGGCCTGGCGCTCATCTCCTCAATGATCGAAGCGGCCGGCCTGTTCGGCGTCCCGGTCTCCGCCTGCGTCCCTGAGTCCGGGATTGCGATATCGCCCGGGCAGGCTGCACCGCTCGCCCTCGACGCGACGGCGAAGGAGCTTCAGCTGACGAAAGGAATGGCCGCCGGACTTATCGGACAGTACGGCCGGTTCGCGGTCCCGTCGGATCTTCTGGCCTGGCAGATGGCCCTGGGCTCGATGGCCGAGCCGCGGCAGGGGATCGTCGTCGGAAAGAACGCCAAGGGCGAGGACCAGGCCTGGGTTCCTGTCGAGGCGGGAAAGGACGGCTGGTTCGAGAACCGGGCTCTGGCCGGCGGATACCTTTATATCGTCGTCGACTCGGAGCGCCCGCGGACGATGACGCTCGAAGCGACGGGGTTCTATGTCGCCTGGGTCAACGGGGAGCCGCGGGGCGGAGAGAAATATGGGGCGGATGATCTCCTCGAGCCCGTGAGGCTCGTCCGGGGCCGCAACACGCTTCTTTTCAGGGGCGAGCGCGGCCGGTTCAAGGGGAGACTCGTGGAGCCCAGGGCGGAGGTCTCTTTCACCGATAAGGACGTGACGCTGCCGGACCTGGTCATCGGGGAAAAAGGACCCGTCTGGACGGGGCTGAGGCTGGTCAACGCGACCGGAGAGAGGCTCGACCGGATCGAGGTTTTCTATAAAGTCGGAGGGCGGGAAAGCCGGGCCGGTCTGGACGTGACCGTGGCTCCTCTTCTGACCCAGAAGCTGGCCGTGCCGTTGGCCGTCGATGCGCCCTCGGCGGAGGGCCCGGTCAAGATCGAGGTCCGGGCCAGAGTGCGGGCCGGACGACGGACGATCGAATCGCCGCCGTTCACGCTCGAGCTCAAGACCGTATCCGCTTCAGCTCACCACTCGAGGACGTTCGTCAGCGAGATCGACCGGAGCGTCCAGTATTTCGGTGTTGTGCCGATGGACAAGACGGAAGCCGGCCGATCGTCGCAGACGGGGGACGCCAAGCCCGCGCTCGTCCTGACCCTTCACGGCGCGGGCGTCGAGGCGATCGGACAAGCGCGCGCCTACAAGCCCAAGGACTGGGCCTGGATCGTGGCGGCGTCCAACCGCCGGCCCTATGGCTTCGATTGGGAGGACTGGGGCCGGCTCGACGCCATGGAGGTCCTGGCCGAGGCGACGCGGCTGTTCGGGACGGACCCGGCCCGCACGTATCTCACCGGGCACTCCATGGGCGGGCATGGTACCTGGCAGATCGGTGCGACGGTCCCCGGGCCCTGGGCGGCCATCGCGCCGAGCGCCGGCTGGACCAGCTTCACTTCATATGGCGGGGGAGCCGCCTACAAGGATCCGTCGCCTGTCGAGAAGATGCTCCTGAGGGCGAACGCTCCGAGCGAAACGACGAACCTCGCCCGGAATTTCCTCGGCTATGGGATCACCATCCTTCACGGCGACCAGGACGACAACGTGCCGGTGGAGCAAGCCCGGCACATGCGCGAGCTCCTGGGTCGATTCCACCCGGATTTCGCCTATTATGAGCGGCCCGGCGCCGGGCATTGGTGGGGCAACGAGTGCGTCGACTGGCCGCCGCTCTTCGAATTCCTGAAAGACCACGCGAGAGCCACGGACGCCGGCGTCAAGCGGGTCGAATTCGTCACCGCCAATCCGGGCATCTCGTCCCGCGCGCGCTGGGTCGAGATCCTGGCCCAGCAGCGGCCGCTCGAATACAGCAAGGTCGCAATCGAAAGGGATGACGCCGGGAAGACGTTCAAGGGAACGACCGAGAACGTCGAACGGCTCACGATCGATGTCCCGGCTGTCCCGGAGAAAGGCCAGGCGGGCGGGAATCCGGGCGGAGCGGCTGCTCCCGCCTCCGAAAGAAAGGCCGGGGAGATGATCATCATCGAGCTTGACGGGTCCAAGCTCGAAGCGCCCGGCCTGCCCGAGACCGGCCGGATCTATTTCGAGCGCGGAGATAAGGGTTGGACGGTCGCATCCGGACCGGCGGGGCCTGGATCGAAGGGCCCCGGCCGTTCAGGCGGTTTCAAGGATGCCTTCCGCCACGGCTTCGTCTTTGTCTACGGGACGAAGGGCGACGCCGCCGAGGACGCCCGCAGCTTCGGCAAGGCCCGGTTCGACGCCGAGACATTCTGGGTCCGCGGCAACGCGGGCATCGAGATCGTGCCCGACACGGCCTTCGATCCCGCCAAGTACAAAGACCGCGGCGTCATCCTCTACGGCAACGCCGATACGAACGCCGTTTGGTCGACGCTTCTCGCGGGCTCGCCGGTCGAGGTCCGGAACGGCCGTGTCCGGATGGGGGAGAAGCGGTACACCGGACCGGATTACGCGGCCTATTTCGTCAGGCCCCGTCCCGGGAGCGACGCCGCCTCGGTCGGCGCCGTCGCCTGGACCGGGAAGGCGGGTTGGATGGCGGCCTCGCCGGGGCAATACTTCATCAGCGGCGCAGGGTTCCCTGACCTGCTTCTCTTTCAGGCCGAGACCTTGCGCTCGGGGAGCGGCGGCGTCCGGGCCATCGGCTGGTTCGGCAACGACTGGACCCTTGAGCGCGGCGACATCGTCTGGAACGACGGCCGGCGCCTTCCTTGAGTTTGATCTCTCGGCGGACTTCACCTTGGATGGGGAGAGGAAATGCCCAGGGCGGGACTCGAACCCGCAAGGCCTTACGGCCGCGACATTTTAAGTGTCGTGCGTATACCTATTCCGCCACCCGGGCTGCGACCGGTCCATGGACCGGGTCGATTATACGATAGACATCCGAGCGAGACAATCCGAGGTTTAGAGCCTCGGGCGTTTCATCAAGATCTGAAGAAGGGGTCAAACCTTAATTCTTATAATTTTCTTGTCGTTCTTTCAGCCCCTCGCGGTGAGGTTTTCGAGAAAATTATAAGAATTAAGGTTTGACCCCTTCCGGTTCGACGAGGACGGCCGTGCCGTAGCACAGGACCTCCGTCGCTCCCTGGATGACCTCCGTCGCGTCGTAGCGCACTCCGATGACCGCGTTGGCCCCGCGCTCGACGGCGTGGGCGATCATCATCTCGAAGGCCTCGGCCCGCGCCTGTTCGCAGAGCTCGGAGAAGAGGGTGATGTTGCCGCCGACGATCGTCTGGAGCGAGGCCCCGATCGTCCCGAAGACCGAGCGGGAGCGCACGGTGATGCCGCGGATAACGCCGAACGACTTGACGATGCGGTAGCCGTCGAGGGTGAAGGCGGTCGTCGTCATCCGAGAGATCGGCGACGGCTGGGCGGCCTTCGTCCGCTCCTCCTCGCTCAGGCCCTCGTAGCAGGAGAGGCAGGTGTCGGCCGTCTTGAAATGATAGAGCGACGGGTAATCCTTTCCGCAGACTCTGCACCTCATTCGTCGCCCCCTTTCTTCTCCTCTTGGCCCGGCTTCTTCGGGACCGGCGGAGCGGCCAGGTCCGGCTTGGGATCGCCGAAGATATAGTGGCCGAACCAGGCCAAGTTATGCTCCATCACGGCCCTCACGGACTTGGGTTTGGTGATGCCGTGGCCGTAGCCTTTATAGACGACCATCTCGACGGGCACGCCCCGGTCCTCGAGACCCTGGCGCAGCTCGTAGGCGTTGGGGATCGGCACCCGGCGGTCGAGCTCGCCGTGCTGGATGAGCGTCGGCGTCGCCGCCTGCTTGATGTACGTCATGGGCGAGGTCTTGGCGTAGATAGCCGGATCGGTTGCGGGGTCGGCCCCCAGGTACTGGATCGTGAAGGGCGTGATATCGGTGTTGTAGTAATAGGTCGCCCAGTTCGAGATCCCCGCCCCGACGGAGACGGCCTTGAACGCTTTCGACGATGTCGTCAGGAACGCCGAGATGTAGCCGCCCTGGCTCCAGCCCATGCACCCGATCCGATTCGGGTCGACCCAGCCCATCTTGACCAGATAGTCAACGCCGGAGAGGACGTCCCAGGCGTCGCCGACGCCGAGATTGCGGTAATTGAGCCGGCGGAACTTCTCGCCGTAGCCCGCGCTGCCCCGGTAGTTGACCTTCAGGATGAGCGCCCCGCGTGCCGCCCAGATGTCCGAGGGATAAGAACGCGAGTCGCCGGAGAGAAGGGCCGGCCGGTCGACGCCCGTCGGCCCGCCGTGGATAATACAGAGAAGGGCGTATCTCTTCGCCGGATCGAAACCGGCCGGTTTGATGAGAACGCCTTCGATCGGCGTGCCGTCCTTGCTCTTCCAGGAGACGAGCTCCCGGGTGCCGAGCGTGAACGCCCCGACCTGGTCGGTCATCCGCGTCAGCGGGCGCGGCCGCCAGGGGAATTCCGTGACGAAGATCTCCGGAAGCGCGGCGGCCGTCCCTTCCTGGAAGGCCACCCGCAGGCCGTCCTTGGAGAGCGTGAAGCCGGAGGCCATGGCCGCGTCCGGCGCGCTCACCCTTTCGATCCCGAGCGACACGGGATCGAGCCGGAAGAGGTGCGCGGCGGTCTTCTGCAGGGCCGAGAAATAGATTCCCGCCTTGTCCCACGCGACCGCGTACGGGTTCTCGTCGAAGGCCGCCGTCAGGGGACGGATCGACCCGCCCTCGGCCGGGACAAGGGCGAGCACAGAGTTCAGGGCGAAATAATCGCGGCGGCCCATGGCGCTCGAAAACAGGATGGAGCGGCCGTCCGGCGACCAGAGAGGGGAGGAGTCGGGCCCGGGCTGGTCGACGACCTTCCTGACCGTGTCGCCGGAAAGGTCGAGGACGAAGATATCTGAAGTCCCGCCATTGATGAGGTCGGGATTGATCGTGGCGCCGAAGGCGATCTTCGTCCCGTCGGGCGACCAGTCGAACCCGCCGACCGTGAACGCCTTTCCGCTCGTCCGGCGCCGGCCCGGCTGCGGAGCGCGCAGGGCTTCGGCCACGTCCACGGTCCAGAGATGGGAGTGCGTATACTCGCGCCTCACGACGTCATAGTCCCCGTAGTAGTCCTTGCGCGCCTTGGCCTCCTCCGAAACCGGGTCGCCGGCCGTGTAGGCGATCGTCCTCCCGTCCGGGGACCAGTCGAAGCCGCCGACGCCGGTCTCGGCCTTGGTCAGCTGGATCGCTTCGCCTCCATCCGGGCTGATGGCGAAGATCTGAGACTTGTCGTCCGCCCGGCTCGACGTGAAAGCGATCCATCGGCCGTCGGGCGACCAGGTCGGGCCGGAGGAGGACTTCTTGCCTCGCGTCAGCTGGACCGCCTGACCCGAAGCGACATCGGCCAGCCAGATCTGGGTGACGTAGGCGTCCTGGTCGAAATCGGTTTCCGTGATCGTATAGGCGACGCGGCGCCCGTCCGGCGAGATGCGCGGGCCGCCCGCGGATCTCAAGGCCATGAGGTCTTCGACCGTGGGCGCGTGCGCGACGACTTCGACAGAGGCGCCGGCCATGATCCCGGCTCGGGGGAAAAGGGCGAAGGCCGCCAGAACGGCCAGGACAGGCAAAGCAGTCCTGATCCTTCTCGACATGGGGCACCTCCTGCGCTTATCCTACGTCAGGAAATACTCCCGGACAAGGCCGAAGGTTGGCAGCGGCACGCGATGAGCAGGGCCGCCGGGGCCAGGGCGCCCACGAGGATCACGATGGTCCGAGTCTTTTTCGTCACGGCATCTCCTTTCGATCGGCTCGCCCTCCCGAAAGGGGAGACGCGGAACGATGCTGGCGCTTCCAGATGACGTAGGACAGGGCGGGAAGCCCCGCCACGGTGAGGACCGCGCCCGGTCCAAGAACCCACCAGATCCCCTGAAAGTCGATGAATGTCCAGGCGATGAGGATCAGGCCGAAAACGACCAGGAAGTACCCGCCGGCGCGGTGCGTCTTCATCCAAACGGTCTCGTCCCGCAGCGCCCAGCGGGTCCGGATGCCCATGGCGCTGTTGGGACGGAGCCGAGGCCAGACGTTCCCTATGACGATGAGCGTGACTCCGATGAGAGCGGTCGGGACATAGGTGATCCAGCGGCCGACATGCCCCTGGACGATCATGATCTTGCTGAGGATGAGGACGTGGGTTGCGACGGCCAGCAGGACGGCGAAGTCGAGGAAGAGATCGTACGTCCGGCGGAACTTGGCATAGTTGGCGCGGAAGGGATCGCGCTTGGCCAGGGACTTGAAGATGAGGACGATGGCCAGCGCCGCCGCGGGGAGTGTGAACGATGTCGCGATCCTCCCAAAATAAGGCATGAGGATCGGGCCCCTCGGGGAGACGAGGGCCGGCAGGCGGACGAAGAACAGGAGCGAGACGCCAAAGGTTGCGGCGACGAGACCGAATCGGAATCTATCATGGGACACGACGCCCACCTCCTTTTCCGATCCAGCCGAGGAGATGCTGGACCAGGTCCTGGACGACCGACGTATCGAGCTCGTAGCGGATGTGCTGGCCTTCGCGCGTCGCCTGGATGAGCCCGGCATCGCGGAGGACGGCGAGATGGCGCGAGATCGTCGGCCAGCTCGAGGAGAAAGCTTCCGCGATCTCGCCCGAGCTCTTCGGGCCCGACTTGAGGAGCTCGAGGATGCGCCGCCGCGTCGGGTCGGCCAGGGCCTTGAACATGTCGCTCATATTAATTAGATAATTAGCACAATAACTAATTAATGTCAAGAGATTTCCCGTTTTTTAATTCCGGGCGAACCGGAATATAATCTACCGAAGGTTGGATTTCAGTGCGCCAATTCGGGCGGTCGACGGTGTATTTCGCCAGCGGCACGGGGAATTCATACCTCGTGGCCGCCTGGTTCCGGGACGCCTGCGAAGCGCAGGGACTCCCCGCGGCGCTGATACCCATGACCCGAGCCGACCCGGCGCGAGACATCCGTCCTTCCTCCGGCGAGCTCGTTGCGCTGGCCTTTCCCACCCATGGGGGACTTCCACCCTGGTCGGTCATCAAGTTCCTTCTCCGGATGCCCCGGCGAAAGGGGACGGCCTTTCTCTGCCTGCCGACGCGAGGCAGTCTCTATATCGGTCCCGTGCTCGTCCCCGGCGCGGCGATCCTGGCTTCGTTCCTCCCCTCCTTTCTTTTGCTTTTCAAGGGCTTCCGGCCCGCGGGCGCGGCGAGCTTCGACATGCCGGTGAACATAACCTCCATTCATCCGACTGTGACGTCCCGCCATGCCGCCCGGATCACCGCCAGGGCCAAACGCAAGTTCGACCGTTATATCGCCCGCTTCTTCCGCGCCGGCTCCCTCTGGCTGACGCGGAACAACCTCTACGAAACGGTTTGGTCCTTCATCGTTCTGTACTTCATCCCCCTCTTCCCCTTGCTCTACCTGGTCGTCGGCCGTTTTTTCATGGGAAAGATCATGTTCGCCACCGTTCGATGCACGGGCTGCGGCACCTGCGCCGCCTCCTGTCCCGCCGGGGCCCTGGTCATGAAGGGGAAAGAACGGCCGCGGCCATTCTGGCGCTACAACTGCGAGCACTGCCTGAGATGCCTGAATTACTGTCCCCACCGGGCCGTCGGGGCGTCCCTGCCCTGGGCCGCTTTTCTCTGGTGGCTCGGCGCGGCCGCGGCTGCGGCCGGGGCCGTCTTCGCCAAGCTCGCGGCGCTCGTCCCCGGGCTTGAATCCATCCGCGGCTATTGGACGTTCGAGCTCGCGAATTCCGTGGTCTACTATCCGGTTTTTATCGCCGCCTACTTCCTGTTCTACAAGCTGACCGGCTGGAGGCCGGTAAACGCCCTCCTGTCGCGGACATGTCCGAGCTTTTTCCTGGGTCAGTACCGGGCGCCGGGGACCTCGCTAAAGGACCTGACGGAGGGCTGAGGAAGGGCCGGCGTCCCTTTATCCCGGCTGCTTGAGATAGAGCCTCACGTACTCCCTGTTCTTGGCCAGGGCCTGCCTGCAGTCTTCCGTCGCCCCGTCGATGGCCATTCCCTGCTCGAGGAATTTTTTTGCCGGGGCCAGGTCAACGGTCGGGTCCAGCCGGTGCATCTTGATGATCATATAGGCGGCGTTGTTCTTGCCCCAGGCCGCACGGGCGGGGCTGTTCAACCCCTCGGCCTGACGGGTATATTCGAGATAGTATTGGAGCGCCGAAACGAAGTTCCCGGCCGCGTCGCATTCTTCGGCCTTGGCCTTGGCGGCCAGCCACCCGGCCCACGAGACCGGCTGGATGCTGCTCGCGGCCTCGGGGGAATCCTGCCCTGATCCGGCGAAGGCCGCGCCGGTTACGGCCGCCATGATCACGACCAAACCCATAGCCAACGAGAGCTTCACGGCGATCCTCCTCGCGACCGGCCGGCTCATCCCTCTTGATCGGGGTCTCCGGCCCGGCCGAAGATCTCTCTAGAACTGGGCATTGACGCCGGCCGAGAGAACGCCTTTATAGCCGGCGCCGAGTTCCAGGAAGAAAGCGACCTTGCCGCCGAAGCGGACGCCGAGCGCGTTGATGTGGAACGTCGGCAGGAGCTTGTTGAACGTTTCCGTTTCGGTCGTCTGGTAGGTGCCCCGGCGATACCTGAGGCCGAAGCCGGCCCCGGAATAGGCCTGAAATCCCTTCCGCATGATCCAATGGTA
>JBAVUQ010000308.1:0-4784 GCA_049696855.1 Candidatus Aminicenantales bacterium | reverse complement strand
GCCCTGGCCGTTGCGATCGCCCGGGCGGCCGCGTCGTCCGGTTCCAGGGCCGTGGTCCACATCGAGCGCGGCCTGCCGTTCGAGCTCATCGAGGCGCTCTGGGCGGCCGGCGCGGCCCTCCTCTTCCTGACCCCGCCGAGCGACGACCGCTCGCTCCTGCGTCCGAGCGAGATGAAGGCCGCCCGGCGGAAGCCTCCCGTCCGCGCCTACTGGCTCTCCACGGCCGTCATGCCGTGAGCCGCTGAAGAGTCCCGCCCGCGATCGAGCGTCGAGCGCGTTTTCCCTTGAAAAAAGCCCCTGTTCCGCTACAATACGCATCTTATGAACGCGCACGAGCTCGGCCAAACGATGTCGCTGTGGGCGGTCGTCCCTTTTGTCGGGCTCCTTCTGTCCATCGCGCTGCTGCCCCTCCGCGCGCCGCATTTCTGGGAAAGCCACAAGAACAAAGGCCTCGTCGCCTTCCTCTGGTCCCTGCCGGTCGCCGCCTACTTCCTCTTCAACATGCCCCACGAGCTCGTGCTGTCGCTGAAGGATTACGCCTCGTTCCTTCTCCTGCTCACGGCCCTGTTCATCATTTCCGGCGGCATCGTCCTCAAGGGCGATCTCAAGGCGACCCCCGAGGTCAACACGCTGATCCTGTTCATCGGCGCCGTCCTGGCCAACTTCGTCGGGACGACCGGGGCCAGCATGCTTCTCATCCGCCCGCTGCTCCAGACGAACTCGGAGCGCAAGAACACGATCCACATCCCCATCTTCTTCATCTTCCTCGTCTCCAACATCGGCGGCAGCCTGACGCCCCTCGGCGATCCGCCGCTGTTCATGGGTCTCATCAAGGGGGTGCCGTTCTTCTGGACCCTGCGGCTCTTCCCGCTCTGGGCGGTCATGGTCGGCGGCGTCCTGCTGATGTTCTACGTCTACGACAACCTGCAGTACCGCAAGGAAGAATCCCGCGACCTCATCCGCGATCGCCGGCGCGTCGTCCCCATGCGTTTGACCGGGACGATCAACTTCCTTTGGCTCGCCGGGGTCGTCTCGGCCATCTTCCTGCCTTTCCCGTACCGCGAGGGCGTGCTGATTCTTATGGCCATTTTTTCCCTTGTGACGACTAAACGGGTATGCCGCGCCGACAACAGGTTCACGTACGGCCCCATCATCGAAGTGGCCATCCTCTTCGCGGGCATCTTCGTGACCATGATCCCGGCGCTTCTCATCCTCAATGCCCGCGGGGCCGAGCTCGGCATCACCAAGCCGTGGCAATTCTTCTGGGCCACGGGTTCGCTCTCGTCCTTCCTCGACAACACGCCGACTTACCTGGCGTTCTTCTCCATGGCCCAGGGTCTCGGCCTCAACGGCGCCATGATGGGCATCCCGAGCCTGATGCTCAAGGCGATCAGCGCGGGGGCCGTCTTCATGGGAGCGAACTCCTACATCGGCAACGGCCCCAACTTCATGGTCAAGGCCATCGCCGAGGAATACAAGCTGAAGATGCCCTCGTTCTTCGGCTATATGGCCTACTCCTTCGCCATCCTCATCCCGCTCTATATCGTCGTCACGCTCATCTTCTTCAGGTAAAACGCAGCCGGGCCACCGCCATGAACTCCCTGTTCGCCTTCCTCCTGGGCGCGCGCCCCGGGTCCTTCGGTTCATCGTGCGGATCCGTCGCGACCGGCCAAGCAGGACCGTTCGAAACGACGCTACTAATGGTGCCGCTCGGCGGCCGCTCTACAAAAAAAAGTGGTCGCGGCCGAGAAAATACTTGACAATTGGTTAGAATGCTCTATAACTGAAATGAAAATAGAAATATGATCACGGCATTGGGAACGTACGAAAGTTTGAGTTGAAAGAGGAACCGAGCGATGAAAGTAGCATTGCTTTATAGCTCGAAGGCGGGAATGGAAGCGACGCTCTTTCGTCGCCCCGCCGAGCACAAAGACGAGGAGGACGAGCCTCCACTTCCCGACGACATGCTCGCCGAATGCGATTCGGACGAGACGATCGCAGCGGTCGGGCATGCTCTCCAGGAACGGCACCAGGTCGTTTTCATCGAGTCCGACGACAAGGCCTACGGCCGGCTGAAGCGTCAGCGGCCCCACCTTGTCTTCAACATCTCCGAGCGCGTCGTCGGCCCGAACCGCGAGTCGCATATCCCGACGGTCTGCGAGATGATGGATATCCCTTACACGGGATCCGATCCGCTGACCCTCGGCATCTGCCTCGACAAGTCGCGGGCCAAGGAGATCCTGTCGTACCACCGGATCCCCAACCCGGCGTTCTGGATCGTCGAGTCGGCCGCGGCCATTCCGTCCGGCATCCGCCTGCCGGCCATCGTCAAGCCCCTCTATGAGGGCTCGAGCAAGGGCATCAAGAACAACTCCCTCGTCGGAAGCCTGGGCGAGCTCTACGAGCGGGTCGAGGAGGTCGTGGGAACCTACAAGCAGCCGGTCATCGTCGAGCGGTTCCTGGCCGGCCGCGAGTTCACCGTCGGCGTCCTGGGGAACGCCCCGAACTACGAGATCCTGCCGATCGTCGAGATCGATCACGGCGAGCTCCCGCCGGGAGCGGCGCCCATCTACTCTTATGAGGCGAAGTGGCTCTGGGACACGCGCGAGAAGCCTCTCGACATCTTCAAGTGCCCCGCGCCCATCCCCGGGGTTCTCCGGGCCAAGATCGAGAGCGTCGTCGCCCGCACCTGCAGCGTCCTGCGCATCCGGGACTGGAGCCGGATCGACGTGCGGCTCGACGAGAAGGGCGAGCCCAACATCCTCGAGGTCAATCCGCTGCCGGGCATCCTGCCGCAGCCCGAGGATAATTCCTGCCTGCCCAAGGCGGCCCGGACCGCCGGGTATTCCTATTCGGACCTGATCCACAGGGTCGTCGAGGAGGCCTCCAAGCGATGCGGCCTCCGTCCAGAGCGCATCCGGCCTGCGTCGAGTGAACGGCCGGCGGTCCTCGCGGATCGTGTATGAAGCCTGCCCCAGACATCGCGATCGTCTTCAACGCCTACGAACCGAGACCGACGGCGACGGGCGAACGTCTGTCCGAAGAGTCCGTGGCCGAGATGGCCCAGCAGGCGCACGAGGCCGTGCGCACGCTCGGCATCGGGGCGACGCTCATCCCGCTCCAGAGGAGCCTGCTCAATTTCCTGGGCCGGGTCCGGGAGGTCAATCCCGACGCTTTGATCAACCTCTGCGAGGGCTACTACGGGCGGCCGCAATGGGAATCGAACGTCGCCGGGATCTTCGAGCTCCTGGGCGTGTCGTTCACCGGGAACGCGGCCAAGACCCTGTCCATCTGCCAGGACAAGTTCAAGGCCAAGGCCGTGCTGCGGGCGGCCGGGCTGCCGACCGCGCCGGCCCAGATCATGTTCGCGGGGGACGAGCCCCTCGAACTGCGGTTCCCGCTCATCGTCAAGCCCAATTCCGAGGACGCGAGCCTGGGCATTTATCCCGACTCGGTCGTCAAGGACGAGGAGTCCCTGCGGCGGCAGGTCCGGCGCTGCCTCGACACCTACAAGCAGCCGGTCCTCGTCGAGGCGTTCATCGACGGCCGGGAATTCAACGTCTCGGTCATGGAGGCCGGGGCGGTGACGCCGCTGCCGGTTTCGGAGATCGATTTCTCGGCCATGCCCAAGGACATGCCGCGCATCCTCGGCTACGAAGCCAAGTGGTTCGAGGACAATCCGCTTTATCAGAAGACCCCGCCGGTGTGCCCGGCGCCGATCGACGAGGAGCTGCGGGCGAAGCTCCAGGGACTGGCCGCGGCGGCCTTCCGGACCATGGGCTGCCGGGACTATGCCCGGGTGGATTTCCGGATGGACGTCAAGGGCCGGCCGTTCATCCTCGAGGTCAACCCGAACCCCGACATCAGCACCAACGCGGGGTACGCCCGGGCCCTCAAAGCGGCCGGGATCGAATACGCCGCGTTCTGGGGCGCGATGGTCAAGAACGCCCTGGAGAGAAGAGTCGTCAATGATCCGGCGGATGGAAGCGCGAGATAAAAGCGCCGTGCTCGGCCCGGGGGCGCCGGCGGGCTGCATGACCTGGGGCCCGACGCCGCTGGCCGAGGGCGACGATCGCGTCATCTACGCGAAGTACTTTCGTTAGGAGTTGAGGAGATGGATGACTGGCAACGTTTGTTCCGGGGCGCTCTCAGGAAACCTGAAGAGATCGCCCAGAAATTCGGTCTCGACGTCGAGGAGGTCCGCCGGATCGCCAAGGTGTTCAAGATCCAGATCACGCCGTACTACGCCGGCTTGATCAAGGAGCGGGGCGACGCCATGTGGCGTCAGATGGTCCCCGACCCGGCCGAGCTGAAGGAGGACACGGGAGTCGCCGATCCTCTTATGGAAGACGCGGATTCCCCGGTGCCGAGCATCGTCCACCGCTACCCCGACCGCTGCCTGTTCCTCGTTTCGCACAGCTGCGCCTCGTACTGCCGGTTCTGCACCCGGAAGCGGAAGGTCGGCGACCCGTCGAAGATCCATCCGCGGTACATCCAGGACGGCATCGAATACATCCGCCGGCACACCGAGCTCCGGGACGTCGTCATCTCGGGCGGCGATCCGCTCATGCTCAGCGACCGCAGGCTCGAGGCCATCATCAAGGCCGTCCGGGGCATCCCGCACATCGAGATCATCCGCGTCGGCACGCGCGTGCCCTGCGTCCTGCCGCAGAGGGTCACGGAAAAGCTCGTGGCCATGCTCAAGAAGTACCACCCGCTCTACGTCAACGTGCACTTCAATCACCCCGACGAGATCACGCCGGAGTCGGCCCGGGCGCTGAACC
>JBAVUQ010000307.1:0-2195 GCA_049696855.1 Candidatus Aminicenantales bacterium | reverse complement strand
GCTATCATAAGGCCATAAAGGAGGAGCAGCGCGATGAGCACTACCCGTAGCGCCTTGACCTCGGAGCTTGCCCGCGGAATCGAATTTCCGGTCATTTTAGCCTCCTTGATTATCGCTTATCAATAATAATTATAGGAAATATTTTATGATTGTCAATAAATATTTATCGTATAACAATATTTATATTTTTCCCCAGTAAAAGCCGATTTTTCAGGGGTAATGGAGGGCCGAAAATGCCCCCAACTGACCTACAGCCCACCGGAGCTGCCACCAGCCCCAAAGAGGGCCGCGCGTGCAAGCCTCAGAGCGTCTTGACCAGCGCCCCCCAGCGCTTGTCCAGCTTGAAGCCGTGCCTCAGGAAGAACCCCGGCAGATAGAGGTGGGTCATAACCAGGGGGACGCCTTGGCTGGCCATGCGGGCGCAGAAATCGTCCAGGGCCGCGCCGCCGAGCCCCGACGACTTCAGCTGTGAGGTGACGGCGATGACGTCGATCCAGGCCACCCGGTTCGACAGCATCCGGTAGCAAAGGCCGCCGACGATCCTCTCCTGGGCGTCCTTGAGGACGAAATGGCGGTCTTGCTGGGAGACGATCTTGGGATAATTCTCTCGGAAGTAGAGCCGGTAGGCCTGGCCGATCTCGGCCGGGTCGAGGGTCTCGCTGAACGCATAGGACCGGCCCGACCGGTCGGTGAGGAACGACTGGACGATGACCCGGCGGTCGCCCTCGTCCCCCTGCGTCACGACGCCCAGGCGACGGTCGGGGTCGATGCGCGGGAAGACCATCCGGCTGAAGACCAGCCGGTCGCGCTCGTCGCGAAGCGCCGCTTGGAGGTCGGAGAGCTCAACCTGCTGGACGGCCGGTTCGTCGAGAGCGGCGTTCATCCGGGCCAGGAGGCGGTCGAAGAGGGCGTCGATCCGCTCGCTCCGGCCGGCGAAATAGGTGTGCCGGTAGAGGTAGTAGCGGACGATCTCCGGGTACCGGTCGAGCCCATAGCGGCGGTGGACGTCGAGGACCTTGCGTTCCCGGTCGAGCGGCGGGGCCATCGGATTGGCTTGCCGCCATTCCTGGAAGGCCTCGACGGCCGTCTCGGCTGGGAGCGGGATGGCATAGGTGCTGTCGAACCCGGCGCGGTAGCGGCGCAGTCTCACGGCCAGATCCTCCCCGGGCGCGACGGGGACCGCCGTCCTGTCGAGCGCGGCCTGGAGGTCGGTGAAAAAGGCCGAGGCCTTGTCCCGTCCCATGGCCTCGTAGGCGGCGTCGAAGACCCAATCGAAGTCGAGGTGGTCCTTCGACCACGGGTAGTTGGCCGCCGTCCGGCGGTAGAAGCCGTCGATCAGCGGCCGGACGATGGCCAGGGGGCCCGACGAGGGCCGCCAGCCGTCGATCGAGGCGAGGAAAGTGTCGTCGCGGAATTCGAGCTCGGGGACGACCACGTTGACCGGAGAGACGCGGCCGGGCAGGATGCGGCGGCCGCTCGTCTGCCAGGCCCGGAAGAGGGCCGACATCGCTTCGACGTAGAGCTTTCTCCAGGCCGAGGGGGCGGGCAGAGGCGCCTCGGCCGCGCGCCGGCCCGAGAACTCACGGATCTTCTCCCAGACCGTCAGGTCGCCGAGGTGGCGCCATGTGACGGCCCCCGTTTTCTCGTCGGTGGCCCCGAGCGGAGGCAGGACCCGCGGCCCGACCGGCTGGTCGGACAAGGCGGCGGACCAGAGGCGCGTCTCGCGTTCCGCCGCGCCGCGGCGGCTCTCGGGCAGGACGAGCTTGAGGTCGTAATGCCGCCCGCTCGAGGTGTTGACGCTGACCCGGTAGGTCGTGCGGCGCGGGGCGCTGTAGATGCGCGAAACCCAGATGCCGTCCGGAGCGACGGCCGCGGTTTCGAAGTCCTCCGCGCCGCAGGCGAGCCGTATGGAATCGCGGAGAAACGCGGGCAGGTCGAGAACGGCCGTGATGCGGCGGGCCTCGGCCGGCGTGACGCTGTCGTCGCAGACAGGCCGGGGGGGCGAAGTCCGGCGGCCCGGGTTCGGCTTCCCGTAACAGCGGCTCATCCGGTCGAGCTCGCGCTCGGCTTCTTGGGCGAGCTTGGGGTCGGACCTGTGGAGGACCCAGCTTGCGAGCTCCGCCCGGACCGAGCTGAAGAAAGCCGGCTCCCTGACGGCCAGGTCGGCGAGCAGACGGAAGATGCGCTCGAACTGC
>JBAVUQ010000306.1:0-3734 GCA_049696855.1 Candidatus Aminicenantales bacterium | reverse complement strand
TCTGCCCCTCCATGCCCGACGCCTCGGCCTTGAAGCCGAGCGTCTCCAGGATGGTCGGGGCCACATCCACCAGCCTGACCGCTCCCTCGACGACCCGGGGGCGGGGGAAGGCCTTGCGTCCGTTGATGATGAGGGGCACGCGCATGGTCTCTTCATAGAGGAAGATGCCGTGGCCGGTCTCCGCCTTGTCCCCCAGGCCTTCGCCGTGATCCCCGGCCACGACGATGAGGGTCTTGTCGCGGAGCCCCTTCGCCTCTAGCGCTTCGAGAATCGCGCCGACGTAGTGGTCCATATAGGCGATCTCGCCATCATACGGACGGCCGGGCGATCCCTCCCGGTACGGGGACGGAGGGTCGTAGGGCAGGTGCGGGTCATAGTAATGGACCCAGGCGAAGAACCTGTCCTGCGCGTGGCCGTCCAGCCAGCGGGAGAACCTGGCGAACGTGTCACCGGCCCGGCGCTCGGCGTTCGCCCCTTTCAAGGGCGCCTGGACCTCAAATGTGTCGTCGTAGACATCGAAGCCCCGGCCGATGCCGAAGCGGGAGTCGACCGAAAACGACGAGACGAAGGCGGCCGTGGTGAAGCCGCGCCCCTTCAGGACCTCGGCCAGCGTCTTCCATTTCGAGACCAGCTCGTGGCCGTTGTTGCGGACCCCGTGCGTCGCCGGATAGAGTCCCGTCATGATCGAAGCGTGCGAGGGCAGGGTCAGCGGGGCCGGGGCGTAGACCCGGGCGAAGCGGATCCCCTCGCCGGCCAGACGGTCGAGGTTGGGGGTCGCGGCCTGGGCAAAGCCATAGCAGCCGAGGTGATCGGCCCGGGTCGTGTCGAGCGTGATAAGCAGGACGTTGTGGCCGGCGGCCTTCCCGGACCGCGAACCTCGTCCCGGACCGAGGATCCCGGCAACAGCCAGGGCCAGGAGAAGACTGCCGAGGAGCAGGCGGGCGAATGCCCGTCGGTGGGGCCCGCGGGCTTCATCCTCCTGCGGGCATTTCACGCCCGAGCCCGTCGACGCGGTTTTAGACGAATCGGCGCCGCCGGAGGGTTTGCACGTGGCTCGCTCCGACCTCATTTTAGGCTCATGACCTTCGTCTTCCGTCGCTCGTTTTCCCCCCGCTCTTCCCAGGCCATCAGCCGGACGGCAAAGCGGGGCGAGAATCCAGCTTATGGAATTTTCCGAAATAGTCAAGGAAGACTCAGGCTCAACCGCAAGTAAGCAGTCAAATAAGCTATCCTCCGGCAGGTCGCGGGGCATTTAAGGCGCAGCATTAAGCAGGTTGCGCAGGCCCTCCTCAAGCTCGCGCATGTGAAGGCAAGTTTATGGCTCCCGTCGCCATCGGCGGGATAATGAGTTTTTTGATTATTTCTTGAGAAGATATCCGAACTTCGCCGGTCTTTCTATATAGGAGGGGACGAATATTTCAGCTGGCTGGCGACCATGCGGGGACCTTGCCAGGAGGAGCATTACTATGGGATTCGTTGTACGGATTGATGCCGAAGATCGCGCTCTTACGGACCGAGTAAAGCACCTCGTTCGGCGAGAGGACTTGCTTTTAATAAGTACTCAGGCCAAGAACCCTTTTGTTCTTCCGGTCCCGCGGCTGGTGCTTATCGCCTGCCAGTACCAATGCCATCAGGCTCGATGTTCTCGACGTTTCGTTCTCGCGCGATTATATCCACAGGCCTGGGCGTTGACGCAGAACTGCATCAAGAAGCCCGAGGATGGGGATTTCCTCCGTAGTCTGGGACGGGGAATGGGTTGGAGGTGAGCCATGGGCATATGACGGGAAGGCAGAAGAGTCCTTTGAGATTAAGGAATCATCCAGCTTAAAAAAGGGAGGTACTCTTGAAAAAGCATTCGATCACTTTGGTTGTGTCTGCGGCCCTGCTGGCCCTCGGCTTTATCGTTTTTCGATCAGTCGCCGCCACCCAAGAAAAGGACACCCGGGTCCGTTTTGTTCCGAATGAGCTTCTCGTCAAGTTCAAGCCGACTGCTTCGGACGTCGCCATGATATATAGCATCGATAGTGTGGGAGGCACTGTCGTGACGCATGCGAAAAGAGCGGTGACGGCGGCCGTATGGGCCACCCGCGCGCCCCATACCGCGTCGTTCCTCGGGGATCCGCTTCTCGTCCACCTTAGATTCCCCGCCACTGAGGATTTTAATCGTGCCATGGCTGTCCTCTCCTCGAATCCTGACGTCGAATACGTGGAAAGGAACTATATCAACGACCTCGATACGACACCCGATGATACCTCCTTCTCTCTCCAATGGGGCCTGAACAATACGGGGCAATCCGGCGGCATGGCGGATGCCGATATCGATGCACCTGGGGCCTGGGACACCACGACCGGCAGCTCCGATATCGTCATCGCGATCATCGATACAGGGATTGACTCTGACCACCTTGATCTCGAAGACAATATCTGGACGAATGCCGGAGAGGTTGGAGCTGGGAAAGAAACCGACGGCATCGACAATGACGGCAACGGCTATGAAGATGATTGGCAAGGCTGGGACTTCGTTAACTCGGATAATAACCCAAATGATGACGATGGCCACGGAACCCATGTGGCTGGGATTGCGGGCGCATCCGGCAATAACGGGACTGGCATTTCCGGGGTCTGCTGGAACGTCAGGCTTATGGCCCTAAAAGTATTCTCCCCCCAGGGGGGCGAAGATGCTGATATCATCTCGGCCATCGATTACGCCATCGACGCCGGGGCCAATGTCATCAATGCCAGTTGGGGCGGGTATCAGTCTTCGTCATCCGTGAAGTCCGCAATCTCACGAGCGGCTGCTGCCGGAATTCTCTTCGTTGCGGCCGCCGGGAACAACAGCTATAACACCGATTCGAGCCTGCGTTTCCACTACCCCAGCGGGTATGATCTCGACAACATCATCTCCGTCCTGTCCACGAATCACAGCGACGGGCTTTCGTCATTCTCGAACTATGGTCGCTATGCGATCGACCTAGGTGCCCCGGGCGGGACTGACGGCACCCAGAATTCCTACAACATCTACAGCACGAAGCCGGGAGGTCTCTACCAATACATGGCCGGGACGTCGATGTCGACGCCATTTGTCTCTGGTGCGGCGGCCCTGCTCATCGGCCAGCGGCCGACCGTTGATTGGTGGCATCACAAGACGATCATCCTGAACAGTGTCGACACTCTCGCTTCACTCACCACCAAGTGCCGAACGGGCGGCCGTCTTAACCTCTACAACGCCGTCAATTGCCCGACGCCGGTCCTGCCTACCACGCCGACCGACCTTGACGGGACCGTTATCGAAGAGGGCCAAGAAATCTATGATATTGAGCTGACCTGGACGGATAATTCCGATAACGAAAGTGGGTTTAGGATCTACCTGCGGGTCTCGCCAGAAAGGTATAATGAGATCGGCAGTGTCGGGCCGAATACGACGACCTACACGTTTCACGAAGCGTTTCCGGGCTACTACTACTTTTGCATTCGTGCCTATCGAGCGGATGGGGAGTCAGCGAGGGCATACGCCGCCATCAAGGTCCCTGAATAGGGATCTTCGATCAAAATCTGGTGCTTTCTCGGCTAGAGAGAGGATAAGCGGGGTCGAACAGAATCGACAAATGAAAAAGGCCCGCCCCCCTTTCGGGGAGCGGGCCTTGAGGTCGAATAACAGCCTGAGCGTGCCGATCAGAAAGAGAATTTAACGCCCAGGCGCGCGGACCAGCTATCGAAGCGGGAACTCCACTCAC
>JBAVUQ010000305.1:0-1753 GCA_049696855.1 Candidatus Aminicenantales bacterium | reverse complement strand
CGCCGGCAACGGAGACATCCTGATCAAGAACGGGACCGTCCTGACCGTGACCAAGGGCGTCATCCTCAAAGGCGACGTCCTGGTCATCGGCGGCATCATCAAGGAGATCGGCGGGAATATCGCCGCCCCGCCCGGGGTCCGCGTCGTCGACGCGGCCGGCCGCTTCGTCCTGCCGGGCATTATCGATTCGCATACCCACATCGCCCTGGCCGGGACGAACGAGGGGTCGGAGGCCATCACCCCGGAAGCCGATGTCGGCACCGTCATCAACGCCGACGATACGGCGATCCTCACGGCCCTGAGCGGCGGCGTGACCATGGTTCACACCATGCACGGCAGCGCCAACCCCATCGGCGGTCCGAACGTCGTCCTGAAGACGAAATGGGGCCGGCCGTCGGAGGAGCTTGTGGTCAAGGAAGCGTTGCCGACGCTCAAGTTCGCCCTGGGCGAGAACGTCAAGCAGGCGAGCCGGACGGTCCAGCCCGGACAGACCCAGCGCTACCCGGCGACGCGCATGGGCGCCAACGCCATCATCCGCCGCGAGCTCGAGAAAGCGCGGAACTACATGGCCCAGTGGGACCGCTATGACCGTGCCGCCGCGGCCAAGAACCCGCCGAAAAACCTCGTTCCGCCGCGCAAGGACCTGCGCATGGAGGTCCTGGCCGAGCTCCTCCGCGGCGAGAGGGTCGCCCGCTGCCACAGCTACCAGGCGACCGAGACCCTGGAATTCATGGAGCTGGCCAAGGAGTTCGGCTTCAAGATCCAGTGCTTCGAGCACATCTGGGAGGGCTACAAGATCGCCGACGAGCTGGCCGCCGCCGGCATCGGCATCTCCGTTTTCGCCGACAGCTGGGCCTACAAGATGGAGGCGGCCGAGGGCATCGCCTACGACGCCGGCTATTGCGCCAAGCGCGGCGTCCTCGTCTCGATCAACTCCGACAGCGGCGAGCGCATCCGCCGCCTTTATAACGACGCCGCCAAGACCATGAAGTACGGCGGCCTGACCGAGGACGAGGCGCTGAGGCTGGTGACGATCAATCCGGCCATCCAGCTCGGCGTCGACAAGATCGTCGGCAGCCTCGAGGTCGGCAAGCAGGGCGACATCGCCATCTTCTCGGAGCACCCGATGAGCGCATACACGCGATGCGACATGACCATCATCGAAGGGGACGTCTACTTCGACCGGGACCAGGTGCTCAAGGAGCGCGAGGAGGCGGCCAAAAAAGCCGCCGCGCCCCGCGACAAAGGAGGCGTGTCATGACCAGACGGTCCCTCATAATCGCTGTGCTGGTTGTTATCCTCGCGTCGTTCGCGTCGGCCCAGGCCAAGCCGGACAGGGATAAGGTCATCGCCATCACCAACGCCCGGATCATCCCGGTCGTGGGCGCAGAGATCCCCAAAGGCACGATCCTGGTCAAGAACGGGCTTATCGAGGCGATCGGCACTGACGTCGCCGTGCCGGCCGGGGCCGAGGTCGTGGACGCGACGGGCCTCCGGGCCTATCCCGGGATGATCGACGGCTATTCGTCGCTCGGGCTCGTCGAGATCAGCGGCTTGGCGGCCACGGTTGACAACCGGGAAACGGGGCGCATCAACCCCCAGGCCCGCGCGCTCGAGGCCATCCGTTACGATTCGATGCACATCCCGATCGCCCGCTCGAACGGCATCACGGCCGCGCTCGTCGCCCCGTCGGGCGGCGTCATCTCCGGGGTGAGCTGCCTGTTGAAGCTCGACGGCTGGACCAACCGCGAGA
>JBAVUQ010000304.1:0-2402 GCA_049696855.1 Candidatus Aminicenantales bacterium | reverse complement strand
GCCAGCCGGCTGACCCCGATGACGTCGAAATTGAAGACGGCGTGCTCGGCCACGGAGTGGTGGCCCATCTTGAAGATGATGGACTGGTTGGACCGCCGGGCCCGGTCGACCTCGGCCCGGGCGGCGGCCCGCAGCTCGTCGACCGGGCGCGGATCGCGCGAAATGCGGGCGTAAGCCGCGGACAGCGTCTCGGGGGTCACGTCTTCGCGAGGAGCCGAATTCTTCTTGAGCTCGTCGAGGACGGCGCTGTCGACGTTGTAGCCGGCCAGGACGACTCTCATGGTGCCTTTACCTTAGAGTCCGAGGTCAAAATTGTCAACACGAGCCTCGGCAAGCAATCCGCCCGCCGCTAGCCCTTCATGACGCCCATCGGGACGAGCTTGGCCACGACGCGGCCCAGTCCGACTTCGTTCGAGACGCGGACGACCTCGTCGACGTCCTTGTAGGCCCCGGAGGCCTCCTCGGCCACGCCTTTCCAGCTCGTCGATTTGAGCTCGATGCCCCGGCGGGCCAGGTCGTCGCGGATCTTCTCGCCCCGGAAGCGCCGCAAGGCCTCGTGCCGCGACATGACCCGTCCGGCGCCGTGGGCGGTCGAACCGAAGCTCAGGGCCTCGGCCTCCTTCGTTCCGGCCAGGACGAACGAGGCCGTGCCCATGCTTCCGGGGATAAGGACGGGCTGGCCGGTCCCGCGATAGGCCGCCGAGAGCTCGGGGCGGCCCGGACCGAAGCTTCGCGTGGCGCCCTTGCGGTGGACGACGAGCCGCGTCGAACGGCCGCCCACTTCGTGCTCCTCGACCTTGGCCACGTTGTGGCAGACGTCGTAGACCTGGTCCATGCCCTTGGCGCTGCCGAGGACGCGGGCGAACACGTCCCGGACCCAGTGGGCGATCATCTGGCGGTTGGCAAACGCGAAGTTGACGGCGGCGGCCATCGCCCGGTAGTAGCGCTGGCCCTCCGTCGACTTGAACGGCGCGGAGACGAGCTCGCGGTCGGGCAGACCCGCGACCCCGAAAGCGTCCTCCATCGTCTCGATGAAATCCGTGGCCACCTGGTGGCCGAGCCCGCGGCTGCCGCAATGGATCATGACCAGGACCTGGCCGGGCGCGTCGATGCCGAAGACCCGGGCTGTTTTTTCGTCGTAGATCTCGTGGACCTTCTGGATCTCCAGGAAATGGTTGCCCGCGCCGAGTGTCCCGAGCTGCGGGATGCCCCTTTCCATGGCCCGTTCCGAGATGTCCTCGGTCGAGGCGTCCCTCATCCGGCCGCGCTCCTCGGTCCGCTCGAGGTCCTCTCCGCGGCCGTAGCCGTTCTCGACGGCCCACTCCGCGCCTCTGGTCAGGATGTCCCTGAGAACGGCCCGGCTGAGCTTGGTGACGCCGCCCTTCCCCACTCCGGCCGGGACCTCCTCGAAGATCGCGGCCAGAAGCTCCTTGCTCCTGGGCGTGACGTCCGTCTCCGTATAATCCGTGCGGAGGAGACGGACGCCGCAGTTGATGTCGTAGCCGACGCCTCCCGGAGAGATGATCCCCTCGTCGAGGCCGAAGGCGGCGACGCCGCCGATCGGGAAGCCGTAGCCCTGGTGGGCATCGGGCATGACGTAGGAGCGCCGTTCGATGCCGGGCAGGCAGGCGACGTTGCGGGCCTGGACGAGGGTTTGGTCGCGGCGCATGTCTTCAAGGAGCCGGGCGGAGGAATAAACGACGGCCGGGACCCTCATGCCGCCCTGGACCGGGATCTCCCAGGTGTTGTCATCGATCTTGCGGAGGTCCATGGCTCGGCTCACATGTCGACGACGACCTGGACGGTGAAGCCGTCGCGCTCCTCGATCTTCAGCTCGTGGTAGGTGACGGCCTTGACGTCGCCGGTGATCTCGTGGCTGGGCGAAAGGGTCTCCCCGGCGAGGACGGCTTCGAGGCTGAACCCCGCGAACTGCGGGCGGATCCTGAGCCCGTCGACCTTGCCGAGGAGGAAGCGCCTCGTCTCGAAAAGGTAGATGACCTCGCCGAGGTACTTGACGAGGATCTGCTCCCGGTCGGCGCCGGTGACATGGACGAAGTGGCGGATCTTCGGCTCGACCGTCGCCCAGTCCCACATCAACGAGGCCAGGGCCAGGGCGGCGTTCCCGAAGGCCTCCTCGAGCGTCTTCCCATAGGCCTGAAACTTGCCGTCGGCGGTGTGGGGCAGGATCCGGTACCGTTCCATCGGCGATTCCCCTCTCCCGCCACCTACTCGAAACGGCCGGGGAGCGTCGTGCCGCAGGACGGACAGCGGGAGCCGGCGAGGACGTTGGCGACGACGGTGAAGCCGCGCCGGCTGATCAGGACGGTCCCGCACGTCCGGCAGCGGGTATCCTCGGACTCGCCCGGGACGTTGCCCACATAGATGTAGCGGAGGCCTTCGCG
>JBAVUQ010000303.1:0-2669 GCA_049696855.1 Candidatus Aminicenantales bacterium | reverse complement strand
GTATATGGCTATTCAGGCGCTTCGGGGGTTCGTATTGTCGCTCTTTGATCTTGATCGATAGCGCTTCACGGGTATTGCCATCGAACGGCAATTTGCCAGTCCAAATGAGATAGCAGATTACTCCTAGCGAAAAAATGTCAATTCTCTGATCATACTCTTGCCTAAGCCATACTTCGGGCGCCGTGTACTGAAGCGTCGCAAAGGGCTCTGGTGCCCAAGTGCCATCCCGTAGTTTCTTTGCTACTCCGAAATCCGTAATTTTTATCCGGTATTTAGGGCCGACCATTATATTTGACGGTTTTAGATCCCGATGTACAATGCTTCTTTCGTGGATAACTCTGAGGCCCTCACATATTTGCTTGAAAATGTCCGTGAAGTTCTTCCTAAGATCTTCAATATTCGTACTTATCAACTGGTCCAGGCTAACTCCTTCGACTAATTCCATTACCAAGTAGCCTGAACCTCCATCGTATAAATGAACTATGTTGTCCGAGCTAATTTGGGAAAGAAAAACAATTTCGGCCTCTAAGTCTAATGAAGGCCGCGATAATACCTTAATAGCCACATCTCTCATCAGGAGGTCGTCGTGGCATCTAAAAACCTTGCCATAAGAACCTGAGCCTAAAAAGCCAACAACTCTATATCTGCCAATAAAAAAAGGAGCCCCCTCTTTGCTTGGACCGTTGCAGAAAGCACAGCGAAGTGCATCGGAAACATTTTCTTTTCCACAATGCCAACACACTACTCCCACGCTTTTTCTCCCGTGGGAAAGACCTTGTCCGCATAATGCTCATCCCAATTCAAGTAAATATTAATTAGTAATTCCGTATCTATCCCAATTCTCTTTGTCTCTCTTATAAAATTCTTCCGGAAGGTGGGCATGTCTAAAAGATAATCGTCAAGCATATATTCTGAAAGTGTTATAAGGTAAAGAAATCCTTCTAGAATCTTATATGAAACCTCTTGACCCAGCTTTTTATATTTGCGCTTCCGTTTTAGAGTTATAAGTATTTGTGATAAGCCGACCTTGTCGGGTTTCGGGTACTCTGCACATACAAAATATGCTTTTATCAAATATTCCAGTTCGCGATCGTTTAGATCATTTAACCGTTTTTTAAAAGTAAATGTCTTTCTGCCAGACCGTTGGTTCAACAAGGGCCAATTTTCATCAGCTATTTTAGCAATGAAGTTTCTTGCCATGTTTCCACCTTTTAGCCTCGTCTTTAATGATGATAATAAAACCGGATGTGAATATCAACAAATATGCCTGATATGGACGTTATAATAAGTCGATCTGTGAACCGAAAGAACGCAGGTCGCGATAATTCCCCCAATAAACGTGTCCCCGTAGAATAGAGATGTTCGAACGATAGACAGACACTTACGGGGGCCTAAACCACCCCTTTTGAAGTCCACGAATCCTCTCAAGCACGCTCTCTTGTTGCCTTTTTCAGGCTGTCCCGCGATTCGTCATTTCGACTCTAGACCCGGGGGGTGCCTGTTTACTGCTCGACGAGTTCCACTCGCCGGTTCTGCGCTCGGCCCTGCTCACTGGCGTTGGAGGCGACCGGGCAATACGAGGCCACGCCGGCCGCCTTCAGCCGGCTTGCCGCGATCCCGCGTCCGACGATCTCCTTGACCACGGCCTCGGCACGGTCGGCCGAGAGCTTGAGGTTAAGCTCGAGCGTCCCGACGTTGTCGGTATGCCCGACGACATACATCTTGAGGGCCGATCGGCTTTGCAGGAGCTTGACCATCTGCACGAGCGAAGGCTCCGATTCCGGCTTGATCACGGCCGAACCGGTGTCGAAGTAGATCCCGTAGATAATGACCTTGCCGGTCGCGGTGATGTCCTTGCCCATCGCGGCGGCGTCGACGACAACGTCCTGCCGCATGGGCTGGCCCTCGACGATCGTCAGGCTGTAGGTGTTGCCTTCGTTGAAAGCCTCGATATAGATCCCCGTCATGGCGCCGCCCTTGCGGAGTTCAGCCGCGAGCCGCCTCTCATCGCCGCCGAGGACGGTGGCCCCCGCGGCCTTCAGGGCTTGCTCGTAATTACGGGTGATCTGTAGCATGCTGATCTGGGGAGTGCTTTCTTTCCGGGAATAGCTGATCGAAAACTTCTTGCCCTCCCAGTTGACCTCCTTGCCGCCTATGACCGTCGGGGCAAACGCCCCGAATTCCTCGACGGCATAGCTGTCAATGTAGTAGCCCGGCATCCTGGTTACGAGCGGATGATCGTGGCTGCCTTCGATGTCCTCCTGAGCCCAGACGGTCATCGTCCCCAAGACCACTGCCAGCACCGCCAGGACGGTCAGCCTCCAATATCTCATCTTCACCCTCCTTGTCTCCGATAGAATAGAAACGTTTGTTCCGTTATCATGCCCGATGATTTCCCCAACCTTATCGATTGCCCACACTCTACTCCCCCTCGAATGGGATTTTCAAGCCCTTGAGGCCGGGGGCCCACCTTTCTTGACACTCAGTCCCGCCCGGAATTATCATCGTTTCATAATAAGGGGCAATCGAGTTTCTGAAAAGCTAGAGAGAGATGGATTCCAAAACGCTGGCAATACCAATTGTCATCATTATGTTCATAATTGGCGGTCTTATTTCATATTTGATATATAAGTTCACTTTTGGAAGTTAAAAGAAATGGTGATATTTGC
>JBAVUQ010000302.1:0-4969 GCA_049696855.1 Candidatus Aminicenantales bacterium | reverse complement strand
GCCCAAGGCCCTTCAGATCGCCGACAAATATTCGGTCTGGAAGCAGTTCGTCATCGACCGGTCCTTGATTTCGCATATCATTTTTTACTTGAAATGGGACTACCTGATCATCACGCCCGATGTATATTATGAAGAGATCCAGCCGCTGGTTAAGTGGAAGCGCGCCAAAGGCCTCCGCGTGGTGGTCAAAAAGCTCTCCGAGATCGCGGCTTCCCCCACCGCGGCCGAGATCCAGAGCACCATTCAGAAGGCTTATAACGATCACGCCGTGGACTACGTCCTGCTGGTGGGCGACACGGACACAATGCCCGGCTATAATTACTCGGGTTCCGGCGGGACGACGATCTCGGATTATTACTACACCTTGGTCTCCGGGGCGGATGTTCTCCCTGATGTCGCCTTAGGGAGGATGTCCGGCCGGACCGAAGCCGAGATCTCGCAGATGGTCGCCAAGTGCGTCGATTATGAGATCACGCCCGCTGCCGGGGCCTGGCGGACCAGGGCCCTCTGCATTTCCGACTCCGGATATTTCGAAACGACTTCGAATTCCAACCATGATTTGATGGAATCGTTCGGCTTCACCGTCGATAAAATCTACGCCTCCTTGGGAAACGCGACGAAAGCCAACGTGACCAGCGCGGTCAATAACGGACGCCTGCTCATCAGCTACCGGGGACATGGGTCCCAGACGGGCTGGAACACGACGGGTTTCTCCAACGCCGACGTCAACACCCTGACGAACGGCGTTTTCCTCCCTGTCATCATCAGCCCGACCTGCCTGACAGGATGCTACGACTACGCCGCCTCGGACTGTTTCGCCGAAACCTGGGTCAAGAGCCATGGGGCCGCGTGTCCGCGGGGATCGGTGACATATTGGGGTTCCGCCCGGATCAGCTTCGGGGGCTACAACGATGAGCTCTCTATGGGAGCCTTCGACGACATATTCACGCATGGCAACCATGTCATCGGCGACGTCGTCAACAACGCCAAGCTGAACATGCTGACGATCTATGGTGTCTCCGATTCCACGGCCTTGTTAGAATTGTATATGTTCAACCTGTTCGGCGATCCAGAACTGCATATTCAATTCTAAGATTCCGATGTCTTTTAAGGCAGAACTGAGCCTTAAGTCCAAGCCTGAGTAGTCGGCGGCTTGGCCGAGGCGACGTCGAGACCGAGGAAAGGAGGAGAGGGCATGCTAATCAATGACGTTGTGTTGGGTCTGGCTGCCGGTGTCGGCATCGACCTCTCGCTGGACGGAAAGACAGCCTATTACGTCGAATGGTCCGCTGGTGAGCTCTCCAAGGTCGAAGTTGACACGGGCATGGTGACCTCGATCAAGATTGGTCTCGCCTTTCCAGAGGACGTAGAAGTCGATTGGGCTACCGGCGATATTTTCGTTTCCGAGCGCACGGGAGCCGTCGTGCGGATAGTGCCGGGCGACAAGTCCGATGTCATTGCCGCGCCCGGCGGAGCGCCGCAACAGCTCGCCCTAGTGCAAAAGGGCAGCAAACGGTTTCTTTACACAGTCTGCTACGATTCGGGCCGCCTGGTCCGAATCGATGTCGCGACTAAGACCGTAAAGGTCGTCGCCTCAGGACTTGGCCACCCCGTCGGCCTGGTCATCGACGCCGCAAAGCAACTTGCCTATGTGACTGAGCAGGACAAGAACGCGCTCACTCGTATTAAGCTAGCCTCCGGAGCTACAAGTCCGGTCGCCGGAGGTCTTATCTCACCCTTCTTCCTCGCCTGGGACAAGGACGCTTTGGGCATCTTCTGTGTTCAGCGCGACCCGGCCAACAGCCTCGTTCGCATCGAGCTGGGTCCCCCCGTAGCCGTCAAACTGGTCGCCAACGGGCTCGCCTGGCGTCCTTCCGGCGTGGCGCCCAGCGCGGACAATAAACTGATTTATACCTGCGCTGACCGCGAACTGGAAGTCATCTGCTTCAACGGCGGCCCGACAATAAAGCCCCCCAAACCCACATTCTTGATTCACAGCATTCAGTTCAACTACGACAAGAGCCCGGCTATCAAGCTGAAAGACCATATCGCCGGCGCGCCTGTTCCTCTTCCCGAGTACATAAAGGGCGTACGGAATGGACCTGCTGCCTACGTGGCCGGCACTCTCCCGCACATCAAGGTTGTGCTTAAGAAATTGATGGGATACATAGGCGGAGCATACTCCATCGGCGCCGCCGGCAGTCTGGGCGGCGTGCGTCGCAGGACGGTAACACCCACGTTTCTTCCTTCGGGCCTGAGCAAACCCATCGACTTCGAGCTTATGTGGCCACTGCCAGGGGCGGTCGGCAGGCCAGACGTCACACTCGACTGGTATGCCCGCAAGTCGCCCGGCCCTTCTATCCCCGTCGCCGTGGGCTCCGCCAGCCACCGGCTCTACCTGGTTGTGGCTAAGCCGACTCAGCCCTGGGTTACCGAGACTCCCTGGGTGGGAGCGTTGAAGCTGGCCTGTGGTTGGGCTGCCGGTGCAACCGGAATCGATTCGGCAGCGAAACGCATCACCGAGCGGTACTATAATTGTGGCGTGCTACAATATGATGTCATCGGCGGTGGCGGAACTAAGTATGGCTCGGGCCCTTACATGTTCAGTGAGATGATCGATAGGCTGAACGGCGGCTCCGGGCTTGGCGCGAACGTCAACTGCACCGACAGCGCCAACACTGTCTCCACGCTCGCCAACGTTCTCGGCTGCGACCTATGGCAGTCGAAGATGGCGTCGAACCCGGACCTTAGTCAGTCACGGTTCGATTTGAATCCGATTCTAGCGGTCGGCTTTCCTGGCCCTGATTCGTGGCCCAACTGGTCCAGCTTCCGCTACCACGAGGTCGCCTGGAAGGGGGCCTGCGCCGAGAATGACAATCTCTTTGACGGTTGCCTTATGGTGGATGGCGACAACGATCCTACCCAGGCGCCGCAGACCTGGCTGTTGCCCGCCAACATGCTCTTCGGCGATTGCGTCACTATGAACTACCGGCTTCGACTGTGTCCGCCCGGTCCTGGCGGTTGTGAAGCCTGCAAGCCCCAGCCAGGCGCTTATCGGCAGCGAAGAAACATTGCTTGAGCAAAGAGGAAGCCAACATGAATACGGAGTACGACAAGAATGAATGGGCCGCCGGCACCACGCGCGGGCGTCAAGTGTTTAACTTCGGCTACCGTCTGATCGGCAGCGAATTCAAGGGCTGGAAACTGCTCAAGACTGTTCTTATGCAGGACGGCCGCGACCCTACGGAAAAGGTCTATCTTTGGGAAAGTAGCAGCGACGCAAAACGCGAGATGCTCCGGGTATCGATCACAGAGCGCTATCATTGGAAGCTCGCGCAGGAGACTCTGTACCAGTACCTGATGGAATGCATGCGGCCCGATATCCCCAAAGGAACCAAGAAATTAGCGCAACTGGGCGATGTAAATTACGTCACCCGGGAACCGCATACCGACATCGCGGGAGCCATCATATTCACTCGTGGGAACGTGTGCGTCTCCGTCAGCAATGCCGGAGAGAAGAACGTAGATGTCTCGGAGATGGCCGCCGTGCTTGAACGTGCCCTGAGCGAGCCATCGGCCAAGGCCGAAGCTGGCAAACGTCAGCTGCGCGTGCGCATTCCTGAGTGGGTGGATGTCACCGCCCGAAAGCCTGTTGTGCTCGTTGAGAAGCTGTCGGAGGCGGTTCCGCGCAGGGGATGGCTGAAGATCATCGTACCAGACGGCGAGTTGCGCAGGAAAGGGGATGCCCTGATTTATGTGTCGCCTGAAGGCGGGAAGAAACGCGTGAGTGCGTTTGCCGCCAGCGGTGACTAATCGCGTTCTTCTCCGGGCGATAGCCGCATCAACTAACCCGACCCCGATCAATATGCAGCCACCAAAGCGAGATTGACCAGCACCGGCCCATGACAATCCCTTACTAGGCCCGAGATCGACCAGCAGAGGGGCGGAGAGGCGGGGAATAGGTGGGAATAAACATTCTTTCGGCGTGAGAATATATGGCGATCTTCCGGGTCTTCATCTATGTAGGAGAAGACCGTCTTGGTCGATGATCAAAAAGACTGGAAAAGGAGGTAGCGACGTGAGTTCTTTCAACACCAGGTCCGATGGGAAATCTTTTGACGAAGCGACGATTGAAGCCGCCTGGCAAAAAGGAACCTCAGAACCCGGCTATTCGAGCAAGCACTTCCGAATATCGGAAGGGGTCATTTTAAATTAGGGGGAGTTCGATGTGCAGAAGCAAAATATTTTGTCTGGGATGTGTGCTTGTGGTAACCGCTTTCGTCTCAGCGTCAGCCTCGCCAAAGGAAAATCCTAAGAAGACCCCATGTCAGGTAATCAGCTATAACTTTCTCAATGCCGAGATAGATACGAGTAAATGTGGAGACCTGATAATTCGAAATCAGCACGCGGTGCGGCTAAAGGTACTCAATTTCAATCCTTTTCTCTACGATCTGACAATCAATGGACAAACGGTTTCCTATAATCAGAATTTTCCAACATTATTAACAGCGGCACTTACCGGGAATGCACCGAAACCGGAAGAGATGGCTAGCGAGGTTTCGGCAATGGCTGAGAACCTGAAAGTAGCAAAGGCCTTACAATTTGAGGATAGAGAACAAGCTCAAAATAGGATCAGAGAATACCAAGATGCAAGAAAGAGATTCCAGGCTACTTTGTCGGACGTATACCTAAAGTTGCCGACGGCTGAAACCATAGTTCTGGAATCTGTGGGCTTTTCAGATGATCTTACAAAGGAAAAAATACTCAGCCAAATTAAACAACGCCAAATCACATTATGTAATGCAGACAATCCGGACACACTTAGAGATATGTTGTCACCCGTTATCGACAGACCTCGTCCAGCATGGGCTGACCTAAACGACGCTTTTAGGGATCTTGCAGATGATGCCAAGAAATTATTCCAGGACGATTTTGACGCCGAAAAGAGTCGATGGTTAGTTTTTCAAGA